>CAUPXM010000007.1:0-111860 GCA_963515585.1 uncultured Campylobacter sp. | reverse complement strand
ATGCCACCAAAAAGTAGGCTAAAATGAAGAAAATTTTGCTCGTTAGCGACGACGTGGAGATGCAACTAAACCTCAACGCCGCGCTTTAGCAAGGATCCGGTAAATTTAAGTCAGTAAAATTTCGCGCGATAACGGGAGTTTATCTCCCGTTACGATCTTCGTAAACAGACTATCTCTACGCTTTATTAGAATTACTCGAGAATAAATTTAAACCAAAAGCTCGCATCTACTCAGCTCAAAACATAAAATTTAAAATAAGCCGTTTTCGATATAATTTTCAAAAATTTCGGAGCGGGAAATGGGTAGAAAAGAGCTTCTGGGTGGCGCAAAACGTATCGTCGTAAAAATCGGTACCTCAACGCTTACGAACGCGGACGGTTCTCTAAATGAGCGGCTTATCAAAAGTCTAGTCGCGCAAATTTGCAAGCTAAAAGATGCGGGCTTTTGCGTGGCTTTGGTAAGCTCGGGCGCCGTGGGCGCGGGCATGGGGCTGCTAGGTATCGCGCAAAGACCCAAAATTTTAAGCCGCAAGCAGGCTCTAGCGGCGGTCGGACAAGTCGCGCTGATGCATCTTTACGAGCGGCTGTTTTGGGCGCATGACCGCATTATCGCGCAGCTGCTGTTAAGCCGAGGCGATTTTAGCGACAGGGCGCGCTATCTTAGCGTGCGAAATGTCTGCGCGGAGCTGCTCTCGCGCGGCATCGTGCCGATCATCAATGAAAACGATCCCGTCGTAGCAGATGAACTGAAAGTGGGCGATAACGACACGCTAAGCGCGCTAGTAGCGGGGCTAATCGATGCTGATCTGCTCGTGATTTTAAGCGATATCGACGGGCTGTACGACAAAAATCCGAGCGAGCACGCGGACGCAAAACTTTTAAACTTTATCGAAAAAATCGACGAGCGCATCGTCAAAATGGCAGGCGGCGAGGGCAGTAAATTCGGCACGGGCGGCATGGCGACCAAGATCGCGGCGGCGCAAATGGCAAATCAGATCGGCACGAGCCTGATCATCGCAAACGGGCGGACGGACGGAATTTTGCTTAAAATAGCGGCGGGCGACGAGGTCGGCACTCTCTTTAGCGCGGGCGCAGCGCGGCTTAGTTCGCGTAAATACTGGCTCGCATACGGCGCGATCAGCAAAGGCGCGGTGATTATCGACGTAGGGGCGGCAGAGGCGATAAAATCGGGCAAAAGCCTGCTTGCGGTCGGGATTGCCGAGGTGCGCGGCGAGTTTGAGCGCGGCGAGATCGTAAACGTCTACGCGACCGACGGCAAGCTGCTGGCGCACGGCATTAGCAACTATTCAAGCTGCGAGCTTGCGCGCATAGCGGGCGCAAAAAGCGATGAGATAGAGCATGCTTTAGGCTACAAAAGCGACGATGACGCGATCCACGCGGATAATATCGCGCTGCAATGAAATTTTAGCCGTGTTCTGTGCGTTTAAAATTTCAAACGGAAGGCGTAGATGAAAAAGATTATATTTTTTTGCACTACTCTTGGCGGGCGCGGCTTGGGCGTGTAAAGAGGCAAATCCCGCTAGAATTTTTATAGAGGCTAACGACGAGGACCTAGGCGGCACGCCAAACCGCACCGAGTGGGAGAAAGCGGTACCCCCAAAGAATATCAAGCTAAAATTTACGGCGCAAGACGCGGTGCGGGCGGCGAAATTTGACGAACCGGACGCCGATAAAAACGGTGAGCTAGACGTTCTTGAACTGCGCGGATATGAGCCGGCGGATTACGTAAAAGCGCCATGCGCAAATTGGAATGAGAAGGGTGGGTATAATGCCTGGCGAGTAAGCGAAATTTTGACGCAAGAAAATCCGAAATAAAATGGCCCAAAGCGCGCTAAATTTAAGCCGCCGCGCGGATAAAAATAAGACGCGCAGGAATTTTAGACGCGATACAGGCGACGCTTGCGACATTTTTATACGCAGCATGCGATTTGATTTATAGATTAAGGAGCGAAAATGAATGAAATTTTAGAGATCTGTAAGCGCGCAAAGGCCGCTTGCGGCGAGCTTTTGAGACTTGGTAGCAAGGCTAAATTTGAAATTTTAAACGCCGTGGCGGACGAGCTGCTCGCGCAAAAGGATGCGATAAAAGCGGCAAACGCCAAAGACATTGCAAACGGTGAGAGATCGGGGCTTAGTGCGGCGCTGCTGGACCGCCTAAGGCTAACCGACGCCCGCATCGAGGCGATGGCGCAGGGCGTGCGTGAGGTGGCGGGCTTCGCCGAAGTCGTGGGCGAAAATCTAGGCGGCTGGAGCCATCCAAACGGCATGCAAATCAGCCGAGTGCGCGTGCCGCTGGGGGTGCTTGGCATCATCTACGAGAGCCGTCCAAACGTCAGCATCGACGCGGCGGCTTTGGCGCTAAAAAGCGGCAACGCGGCGATCCTGCGAGGAAGCGCCAGCGCGCTAAATTCAAACATTTTTTTAGTAAATTTATTTAACGAAGCGGGGGCTAAATTTGGCCTTCCAAAAGGCGCCGTGCAGCTCGTGGAGAGCCCTGAGCGCGAAGTAGTGGCGAAAATGGCGAAAATGAGCGAGTATATCGACGTTTTGATACCGCGCGGCGGCAAGAGCTTAAAAGATTTTATCGCGCAAAACGCGACCGTACCGATCATCATGACGGGTGAGGGAGTTTGCCACATCTTTGTCGATGAGAGCGCAAATTTGAGCGAAGCGGCAAAGATAATCAAAAACGCCAAAACCCAGCGTCCAAGCGTCTGTAACGCCGTTGAGTGCGTGCTTTTGCATGAGCGCGTGGCGGGCGAAATTTTGCCTGAGCTTGTGCGCGAAATGCCAGAGGTCGAGTTTCGCGTGAGTTCGGAGCTTTTTAATGCGTGCGAGTCGGAGCTGCGAGGCGCTAAAAACGTCAAACTTGCAGGCGAGAGCGACTTTGGTGCCGAGTTTTTGGATCTCGTGCTAGCCGTACGCGCCGTGCGGGATACGAACGAGGCGATCAGCTTTATAAACGCGCATTCCAGCGGACATTCGGACGCAATTTTGAGTGAAAACTACGCAAACATCGAGCGGTTTTTAAACGAAGTCGGCAGCGCGATCGTCTACGCCAATGCCTCGACGCGCTTTAGCGACGGCAGCGAGTTTGGATTCGGCGGCGAGATCGGCATCAGCACGCAAAAGCTGCACGCCAGAGGGCCGATGGGGGTGAGAGAGCTCACGACCTATAAATACGTCGTCCGCGGAGGCGGGCAAATTCGCTAGCGGCTCGTCTTTTTCAAAAGGATCATCTTGCGAGCGCTTTTGAGAGAAATTTTGCTTCTCTTGCGCTCGCAACTGCAAGCAGAAGTCTAGCTTGCGCAAAATTTTAGCTTCTAACTCAAAAAATCGCCTCGAAATACTTGCAAATTTTATTTTATATCGCAGGCTGAATTCCTTCTGTGATACTTTTACCTAATAAACTGAAATTTTATAAATCACCTCTGTCAGAATTTTAAAAATATATGACGCTAAAGCTTTGCCATACAGGCAAAATTTTGTATCACATCTTACTAAAATTTAAAATTTTTAATAAAAATTATATATTCCGCACGATATAATCGCGCATCTGCTCGCAGCGCGAGCGATAGCTAAATTTCAAGGAGATGTAATGAAAATATTTAAAGCCCTGCTCGCAACAGCGCTAATCACCGCCACCCTAAGCGCTAAGACGCTCAAAGAGGGCACGCTCGTAATAGCCACGGAGGGGACTTACTCGCCGTATTCTTTCTATGACGAGAAAAATAATCTTACCGGCTTTGATGTCGATATCGCTCGCGCGCTGGCAAAAGAGCTAGGGCTAAAGGCGGAATTTTTAACCGCGCCGTGGGATGCGATGCTCGCGGCATTTGACGCAGGCAAAGCGGACATAGCGATGAATCAAGTAAGCATCACGCAGGAGCGTAAGAAAAAATATAATTTCAGCGAGCCTTATACCGTGGCTTATGCTGCGCTAGTAGTGCGAGCTGATAACGAGGAGATTAAGAGTTTTGCGGATCTTAAAGGCAAAAAAAGTGTCCACTCCGCTACCAGTAACTGGGCCGACATGGCGCGCAGCTATGGCGCCGAGATCGTTACGGCAGACGGATTTAGCAAGGGCGTGGAGCTCATCATAGCTCGTCGCGCAGACGCTACGATCAACGATAACATCACATTTTTCGACTATATGAAGCAGCGCCCGAACGCCCCGCTAAAGATCGCAGCTCAAGGCAATGAGCCGATCTATTCCGCCGTGCTGCTTAAAAAGGATGATGAGCTTACGGCGCAGATAAATTCCGCGCTAAAATCGCTAAGGCAAAAAGGCGTGCTGAAAGAAATTTCACTTAAATATTTCGGCAAAGACATTACGGAGTAAATTCTATAACCGCTTAGTTGAAGCGTGAAATTTTAAACTTAGCTGAGCGGAATTTTGCATTTTAAATTTCGCTCATAAAATTTTGGAGGAATTATGAAAAATTTAATAAAAACTTTGCTTGCGTGCGCGCTTTTAATATGCGGCGCAAACGCTAAAACACTACGCGAAGGCACGCTTAAAGTAGCTACGGAAGGCACCTTTTCGCCATTTTCGTATTATAACGACAAAAATGAGCTCGTAGGATACGACGTAGATGTCGCGCGCGCAGTCGCCGAAAAACTTGGTCTAAAAATAGAATTTCTAACCGCGCCTTGGGATGCGATGCTTGCAGCATTTGATGCAGGCAAGGCAGACGCTGTGTTTAATCAAGTAAGCATCACTGATGAGCGCAAGAAAAAATATGAGTATTCAGTGCCCTACACCGTCGTTTACGGAGCTATTATCGTACATAAAGATAACAACGACATTAAAAGCTTCGAGGATTTAAAAGGCAAGAAAAATGCAGACTCCGCTACCAGCAACTGGGCGCAAGTCGCTAAAAAATACGGCGCGCAAAACGTAACCGTCGATAGTTTTGCCAAAAGTATGGAGCTACTGATCGCTCGCCGCGTAGATACCGTCGTGCGCGATAATACCGTATTTTACGACTTTTTAAAGCAACGCCCGGACGCTCCGATTAAGATAGCTGCAAAGCTAAAAGATGTCGATTATAGCGCTGCAATCGTGCAAAAGGGCAATAAAGAGCTCGCAGATCAAATCAGCAAAGCCTTAAACGAACTCAAAGCCGAAGGCAAGCTAAAAGAAATTTCGCTTAAATATTTCGGCAAAGATGTGAGTGAATGAACGAAACAAGCAGAATTCTAGAGCTTGTTAGCAGCTCGCTAGAGCCGATGGCGCTAGCTCTGCTACAAGTTACGATCCCGCTTACGATAATCTCATTTCTGCTCGGGCTCGTGCTTGCGGTGCTGACGGCGGTCGCACGCATCGCAAATTTTAAAATTTTAAAACAGCTAAGCGAAATTTATATTTGGATTTTTCGCGGCACTCCGCTTTTGGTGCAGCTTTTTATCGTCTATTTCGGACTTCCAATCGTTGGGATCACACTTGATGTTTGGGCTGCTGCGATCATTACCTTTAGCCTAAATATCGGCGCTTACGCTTCAGAGGCGGTGCGAGCTGCGATCCTATCAGTGCCAAAGGGGCAATGGGAGGCGGCTACCTCTTTAGGCATGAGCTACGCTCAAATTCTGCGCCGCATTATCGCTCCGCAAGCAGCGCGCATATCGCTGCCGCCGCTATCAAATATATTTATCTCTACGCTTAAAGACACTTCGCTCGTAGCCTCGATTACGATGGTCGATATGTTTATGGTCGCTCAACGTATTGCTGCGCGGGCATTCGATCCGCTCACGTTATACGTGCTGGCGGCGCTATTTTATCTAGCAGTCTGCACCCTTCTTACGTTCTTACAATCCAAGCTAGAGCGACGATTTTCAAGGTTCGTGTGATGATAAAATTTACGAACTTAACTAAGTGCTTTGGCGATCACGTCGTGCTAAACGAGCTAAGCTTAGAATTTCGCGACGGGCAAACGACAGTGATTTTAGGAAGCTCTGGCTCTGGCAAATCCACGATGCTGCGCTGCATAAATCTGCTCGAAATTCCAAGCGGCGGCGAGCTACAGCTAGGCGAGTTTAAGATAAATTTCGACGCTCCGCATAAAACAAGCGAATATCATCCATTCCGCGCGCATACGGGCATGGTTTTTCAAAGCTTCAATCTCTTTCCGCACCTCAACGTCTTGCAAAACGTCATCGAAGCACCCGTACACGTGCTAAAGCAGCCACGCGAGCTTGCCGAGGCAAATGCAATGGCTCTACTAAAAAAGGTAGGCATGGCGGATAAAGCTGGCGCGTATCCGGCTCGCCTCTCCGGCGGTCAGAGCCAGCGCGTGGCGATCGCGCGGGCGCTTGCGATGCAGCCTGAGTTTTTGCTGCTGGATGAGCCTACGAGCGCGCTTGATCCCGAGCTTGAGGCGCAGGTGCTAAAGACTATCGCCGAGCTTGCCGCAGAGGATCGCTCGCTTATCATCGTCACGCACAATATGGGCTTTGCGCGCAAGATCGCAGATAGAATTTTATTCTTAGACGGCGGAGTTATCGCATTCGACGGCGACGCAGAGGAATTCTTCGGTAGCGGCGACGAGCGCATAGCTAAATTTATCGGAGCGATGAGCTTTTAAATCCATTAAATTTTAAGGAGAAAAGATGAAAATAGATACCCTAATCGTAAAGGGCATAGAGGCTAAGTCCAACCCTCACAACGCGGTGATTCCGCCGATATATCTAGCCAGCACCTTCGTGCAAGAAAGCCTGGATGATTTCGGCAAATACGCCTACTCGCGCGGCGCAAATCCTACGCGCAACGCCTTCGAGGAACTTTTTGCAAAATTTGAAGGCAGCAAATACGCCTTCGCGCTAGCCTCGGGTATGGCGGCTACGAGCGCTGCATTTGCGCTGCTTAAAAGCGGCGATCGCGTGCTGTTAAATAATAACGTCTACGGCGGCACCTATCGCTACGTAAGCGGGATTTTTAAAAATCAAGGGGTCAATTACGACTTGGTGGATGATCTAAATTTGATCAGCGAAATTCCGAGCGACGTCAAAATGGTCTTCATCGAGACGCCCTCAAATCCGCTTTTGCGCGTAACAGACATTGAGCGTATCAGCGAGCTCGCGCACAAAAACGGCGCGCTTGTGGTTATGGATAATACCTTTTTGACCCCATATTATCAGCGCCCGCTAGAGCACGGTGCAGACGTCGTGGTTTATAGCGCGACCAAATACATAGGCGGACATGCCGATCTGATCGCCGGCATCGTTACGACGAACGATGCCGAGCTTGCCGCAAGAATTCAGTTTATGAAAAACACTCTGGGCGCGACGCTATCGCCTACCGACGCGTATTCGCTCATACGCGGGCTTAAAACGCTAAGCGTGCGCTTCGACCGCCAGAGCGAAAATACGCTAAAGATAATAGAATTTTTACGCGGCAATCCTGCGGTAGAGGCGGTAAATTTTGCAGGCTCGCATTCGGCTAACGAAAAAGAGATACAAGATCGCCAAGCTAGCGGCATCGGAGCGGTCATCTCGATAGTACTTAAGCCGCAATACGACTATAAAACCTTTGCGCGCAGCCTTGAGCTATTTGATCTAGCCGTGAGCCTGGGCGGCGTAGAGAGCCTGATCTGCCATCCCGCGTCGATGACGCACGAGAGCTATCCGCGCGAGCTGCAAGAGCGCATCGGCATCAGTCAAAATTTGCTGCGCCTAGCCATAGGCATCGAAAACGCAGACGATCTCATAGCGGACCTTGCCGCCGCGCTAGAAAAATCTAAAAAATAGGCGGCGCGAATTTTACGTAAGCTTGTAGAATTTTATACAGGCTTGTAAAAATTTACGCGCGCAGAATTCAGTCAAAATTTCGTCCAAAATCCTTATAGCTTCGCTCGTGAGGCTATAAGGGCACTCATCTTTACGAGCCGTCGGTTTAAAAAGGCTCGCCGATCATTTCAGTTTCTAAAAATTCCTTTTCGCAAAACCTATGTCTATTTTTCGCGGGCTAAATTTTGTATGAATTTTTACTCGTTAAATTTCACACGGCGCGCGTATAATCCGCTAGCCGCTCAGTATAAATTTGACGCGATCAAATTTATCAAACAAGCAAATTTAGGCTCTGTCCTGCTCTAAATTTAAAATTCCGCGCGCCGTTTAAATTCCGCTTAAAATTTTAGCCGCGCTTTAAATTTAGCGGAGTTACTTCAGCTCGCCCCAGCGCTTGGCGATGTTTAGGCTAGTCTTTAAGGGCACGTTCAGGCTCGCCGCGCTTTGCATTATCTCCTGCGCGCGCTCGCCGAAGCTCTGCGCCAAATCGTCCCGCACCTCGAAGATCAGCTCATCGTGGATCTGCAATATCAGCCGCGCCTCGCCACTTAGCAGCGGCGAAATCTCAACCATCGCCTTTTTGATGATGTCGGCTGCGGAGCCTTGAAATTTCGTATTCACCGCCTCGCGCTCGTAGCTCGCATAGACCATATTGTTGCGCGCGTTTGCGAAATCGAAGTAGCGCCTGCGCCCAAAAAGCGTGCTTACGTAGCCGTCCGCTTTCGCGTCCGATTTTATGCTCTGCAAAAATTCCTTGATCGTAGAAAACGCCGCGAAATAGCGCTCAATATAGCCTTTCGCCTCGGCGCGCGCAATGCCCAGGCTGTCGCTTAGTTTGCCCGCGCCCATGCCGTAGATGAGGCCGAAATTTATGCTCTTTGCGATCGTGCGGTGCGCGGGCTGCGCATCGCCGAAGATGCTGATCGCCGTGCGCGCGTGAATGTCCTCATCCGCTCTAAACGCCGCCAAAAGCGCAGGATCGCGCGAAAAGTGCGCGAGCAGGCGCAGCTCGATCTGCGAGTAATCAAGCGAGATCAGCGAGTAGCCCCCCTCTGCTAGGAAGCAGTCCCGCACGTCCTTCGCAAACGTGCCGCGCGCGGGGATATTTTGCAGGTTCGGATTTTTGCTCGCTAGCCGCCCGGTGGCCGTGCCGGTCTGCAAAAAATTCGATCTGACGCGGTTTTGCGGATCTGCAAGGGCAAGCTGTAGCAGCGGCTCGCAGTAGGTGCTTTGCAGTTTAAACAGCTCGCGGTAGTCTAAAATTTTACCCACCGCGGGATGCAGCGCCGTAAGATCCTTTAGCACGCTTTCGTCGGTGCTGTAGCCCGTCTTAGTGCGCTTTGCGGCAGGAAGCCCTAGCCGCTCGAAAAGCACGGCGCCGAGCTGAGCGGGAGAGTTTATATTAAACTGCTCGCCGCAAAGCTCGTAAATTTCATCCGTGAGCGCCCGCAGGGACTTTTCGTTGCGCGCGATTAAGCGCTTTATCATCTCCGCATCGATCTTGATGCCGCACCTTTGCATCTGCCAAAGCACCCGCACGAATGGGAACTCAAGCTCCTGCGCGAGCTTAAAAAGCGCAGGCTCAAGCAGTCCCTTGAGCTTAAAATACAGCCTCAGCGTCACCCACGCATCCTCGCTCGCATAGATCGTAGCGGCGTCCAGCTCCACGGAGGCGAAGGTCTCGCCCTTTTTGACGACGTCGCCGAAATGCACCGTCTCATACCCAAGATACCGCGGCGAGATAGAGTCCATCCCCACGGCGTTTGCGGGATCGAGTAGCCACGCTAGCACCATCGTATCGGCAAAGCGCGCGGGCGGTTCGATATTAAAATTATTTTTCACGATCTCAAAATCGTATTTTAAATTTTGCCCCACTACATAACCGCGAAACAGCGAGCCGATCGCAGCTTTTGCCGCGTCCGAAGAAACTTGAGCAGGAGCGCCCAAATAGCTGTGCGCGAGCGGAACGTAATAGGCGCGCTCCTCGTTAAATGCAAACGAAAAGCCCACGATCTTGGCGCTTTTGCTATCGACGCTAGTGGTTTCCGTATCGAAGCTCACCAAGGTCTCGGCGCTGACGCTCTCGCATAGCCTCGTAAGCTCCGCGGCATCGGTAATGCAAACAGGCTCAAAGGGCGTTTTAAAAGCGCTCTCGCAGCTTTGCCCGCCGCAAGCCGAGCCGCTCGGGATAGAATTTTGCCCGTCTAGCCCCCCTGCCGTAGCGTCCAAGATAGATCCGCCGCGAGACGGCTCTGCGGCGAAACCCTTCCCGCCCGCGCCCAAAACGGAGCTTTTTGCGCCCGCTCCTTTGCCCTCGCTCCAAAGATCAAGTCCGTTCTGCTCCTGCAGGCTTAGCGCAGAAAGGAGCCTATTTAGCGCGTAATCTTTTAAAATTTCGCGGATTTTAAAAAGCGGATTTTGCTGCGGAAATTTCGCATCCTCCAAAGGCGGGATTTCCAGCTCGTCGTAAAGAGTAGCCAGGCGCTTGCTTATGTAGGCGCTCTGCTTCCCCTCTATCAGATACTCGCGCTGTTTGTTTTGCGGCAGGCGGTCTAAATTTGAATAGATCTCATCGAGCGAGCCCCATTCGTCTAAAAGCTTCTTCGCTCCCTTATCGCCGATGCCCCGCACGCCCGGGATATTATCGGCGCTGTCGCCGCAGATCGCTAAAAAATCCACGATCTGCTCGGGATAGACGCCGTAGCGCTGCAAGCACTCCTCCCTTCCGTAAAGCATCTTTTTGCCGTGGCTGTAAATTTTAACGTTTTCGCCGATGAGCTGATACAGGTCCTTGTCGGAGGTAACGATGTTGATTTTATGCGTGGCGCCGTGCTTTTTGACGACGCTTGCGATGAGATCGTCCGCCTCGTAACCCTCGCGTCCGAGCGAGTAAAGCCCCATCTTTTCGATCATCTCGATGCAGACCGGCAGCTGCTGCAAAAGCGCGGGCGGCGGGGCTTGGCGGTTGGTTTTGTAGTTCGGATCGATATCCGAGCGGAAGGTCTTGCTCTTGCTATCCAGAGCGAAAATTATATAATCGCTCTTAAATTCCTTCGAAAGATTTGCGATGAAGCTCGCAAATCCGCTCACCATGCCGCTGGGTTTGCCGTCTTTGGTCTTAAGCCCGCTCATAGCGTAGTAGAGCCTGAAAAAAAAGCCGAACGTATCGATAATCGTGATGGTCTGCATAATGGTCCTCGGATTTAGAATTTTAACGCGTAGTGTATTAAAATTCGGCTAAATTTACAAATTCCGAATAGGACTTGACCTGCCTCATTTCAAAATTTTAAAATTTGCTATATAATCGCGCGAAATTTTAAAAAAGGATCAAGTATGAATTTTTTCACAGACTGGCAGGAGTTCGACGCGGCGGGCGCTACGGTGAAATTTTACAAAAAATCGCAAGGCGGCGTAGAATATATCGGCTTTGATTCGCGCAAATGCGTCCCGCCCGAGCCGATGGTAAATGCGCTGGTGGCGCTAAATTTCGTAAAAGATAGCACCAAAAAGGTCGTCATGGTCAATCATAAATTTCCGATGGGGCTGATCCCGAAGATCGAGTCTAAATTTGACATTGCCCGCGAGGATCTGGACGGCGACGCGGTCAAGCTCACCATCAGCCTAAAACCAGGCGCGGTCAATGAGGGCTTTGATACCGACGCGAAGTGCCACGGCTAAAGGGCTTTAAAATTTAGATGAATATCACGACTTTTTCGCCGCCGTTTCGCATCGTAGGCGGCTATTTCATCTGCGGCTTTATCTTTTTGCTTCTAAGCGCGGCGAGCTTTTTAAAGGCGGATTTCGGCGCGATCCAGGCGCCACAGACGGCGAGCTTTTTTCACGTATTTTTGCTGGGCTTCGTAATCAGCATAATCATCGGAGCGCTCTATCAGCTTACTTCGGTCATCATCCAAAAGGAATTTTTTACCGTCAAATTTGCATTTTTAAATCTCCTCGCCTACGGCGCGAGCGTGGCTCTGCTAAGTGCGGGATTGCTGCTTTCAAGCATCCCTTTGATGCACGCAGGCGGCGGCGTTTTGCTGCTTAGCCTATTTTATTTTACGATCTGCTACGCGCTAAGCTTCATCGGCACGCCCAAATGGAGCTTCCCCGCCGTAGCGCTTGCGATCTCGGCTGCGTTTTTAGCCGTAGGGATCAGCCTTGGCTTCGCGCTCGTGCTAGCGCTTAGCGGCGTGGAGGTTTTCGGAGTATATTTTTCAGAAATTTTATCCTATCACATATACTTCGTGCTGGGCTTCGTGTTTTTCGTCATCGTAGGCGCTGCGTGCGTGCTGCTGCCGATGTTTAGCCTGGCGCACGATCTAAGCTTCGCGCTAGCAAAAGCTTCGCTGGCGCTGTATCTGCTCGCGGGGCCGTTTTTGTTAAAAGATTTTGGAATTTTCATCGCATTTACTGCGCTTGCGAGCTTTGCGGCTCAGGCGATCTATATCCTAGCCAGGCGGGTGCGAAAAGCGATCGATTATTGGAATTTAAACGTCTACATCTCGCTGGCGGCTTTGGGATTTAGCGCGGCATTTTGGCTCATGGGTCGCGCGGATGCGGCGGCGTTTTGGCTGCTATACGGCTTTTTGTTCGCCTTCATCGTCGCGCACCTTTATAAAATCGCACCCTTTCTCATCTGGTACCACTACGTCTCGCCCTTCGTCGGCAAGCGCAAAATCCCTATGCTAGAGGATATGATAATCAAAAAGATCGCCTACGCAGCCTGCGTGCCGAACGTCTTAGCGCTTGCGTGCGCGGGCTTTGGAGCGCTAACGCCCGCGGTGATCTTACAAGCAGCAAGCATAATTTTGGTGCTAATCAACACCGTAAATATCTTTAACTACATAAAATTCGGAGAGGAAAAATGAAAGTAACGAAGGAACAAATTTACGACGCGCTTCGCGCCGTGGTGGACCCTGAGGTGGGCTTTGACGTCGTGTCACTAGGACTCATCTACGACGTATCGGTAGATGAGGCGAACAACGTCAAAGTCACGATGACGCTATCGACTCAGTCGTGCCCGCTACATGAGATGATGGTGGAATGGGTGCGCGCGGGTGCCGAGAGCGTGGAGGGCATCGGCGAGGTGGAGATCGATCTCGTCTTTGAGCCGATGTGGAATATCGATATGGCGGAGGATCACGTCAAAGAAGCGCTCAGTAGATTTTAAACAGCTTTGCCGCACCCCGTAGTTTAAGCTTTGAAATTCTAAAATTAGACTTAAAATTTATACTTAGGGGCTACTATGAAAAAATTTACCGACGGCAAGAAAGAAATTCTACTTCAAACGCAAGGGCTTAGTTTGATTTCAAAGACGCTACAAAACGGCAAAGAAAGGCTGAGCTCTAAAGAATTCGCAAATCGCGATGCTCTGCAAAAAGCTTTCGTAAAAAAGCAAGTTGATGCCCTAAAAAAGGGCTTCATCTATGAAAACAAAAAAGCGAAATTCGGCGAAGCACTAGCGCATGCCTATATCGGTGGCGGATACAGCGGAGCGCTTGGATTTGCCGAGTTTGAGGATAAATTTTACGTCTATAAATGTAATTTTGACGAGCACGGCTGCGATTATTTAATCGTGCTGGACGGCGAGCTAAAAACTCTTGCGCAAATTGAATTACCAAAAATTTTAGCGTGGAAAATGACCGCTACCAAAAAAGCCTTAGTGCTTGATTTGGACCACGAATTCTTTCTTTTTGACGGAGAGAAATTCAGTAGGCTTTTTGAAACCTGGGGTATCACAAGGGGAGGCTTTAGTTCTGCTCTAAGCGGCAACGGCGAAATTCTAGCCTGCGGCACAGATGGAATTTTAGCTTTCGGAAGCGACAAGAAGCTAAATTTTAAAACGGAATTTTCGGCAAAGGCCATAGGCTTCGGCAATAAAATTTGCGTAGCCTGTGGGGATGAAGGTGGCAAAAATGTCGCTAGGCTCTACCGCCTAAAAGACTTCGCCGAGCTTTGCCGTATCGAATGCGACGTGGGCTATATCCACTCCCTAAACGTGGGGCTTATCAAAAATGATGCAATTTTGGTCGTAAATAACGGCTTTAATGAGCTGTATTTTTGGGACGTCGCAAGCAAAAAGCGTCTAAGCGCACCAAAAAGCTTGCCAAGAAGCGTAATGAGGTTTGCCGCAAACGATCAAATTTTTCTTACATACTTTTACGGTGGATTTAAAGCATTCAGCTTGGAGGATTTTCGCCTCTTAGGCGAGTTTGGGTGCGAGCACTGCGTCAAAACTGCTGCTATTGAAATCTCGGGTAAGTGTCTTTACGTCCGCACCGACTACGGATTTTTTAGCATTTATTCTTTAGCCGAGAATGGAATTAAAATTTGAAAAGCGCTATTGATAGGGATTTATCGCCCGCTTCAAGCTCCTAAAATTAAACAAACTCCGCCCGCCTTAAACTTGCGCGACAAGTAGGGGCGCTATTTAAAGAAATTTTATCGCAAAAATTGCGGGTTTTGCGAGCTTTTTAAGGCTTCCTTTAAGCATTATCAAATTATCGGCACCGGAGATTTTAAGAGTGGAATTTTCAAAGCTAAATTCTAAATTTTTCAGCGCGTTTTCGCTTAAGAGGCGCGCAAGCTCCAAAATATAGCTCAGCCAGGCAAGCTTGGCGGCGTCCGGCAAAATCGCGCTCAAAGGCGCGAACGTAGCTCCCAGCTCACGCTTTCCGTGCATCGAGATGATCGCGGCTATTAGCGCCTTTTCTTTATGCGTCGTGCGGTAGTTCAGCCCGCCGAGCACCATATCCGCGCTGGTTTCGTGCTTGGCGTAAAAGCCGATAGCCCGCCCGATCTCGCAAAGCGACGCCGCGGTCTGAAGAATTTTAATATATTTTTCGCTCAAGCCGTGCAGAGGCGATAGCGCGCAAAACAGCGCCTTTGCGAACTTCGGAGCCTCGCTAGGCTCGGAAGCGAAGCGATCTTTGAGGCTTCTTAGGCTCGGATTAAAGCCTCTAGGCAGGTTTGCGCCGCGCAGAATTGAGCTTAAAAACGCCCCCTCACGCACTCCCACGCCGCTTGTGATGATCTTTTTCGCTCCCAGGCGCCTTACGATCTTATCAAAGATGATGGCGCCCTCTCTGATCGTGTCGTAGCGGTCTTTTTTGATCGGGAATTTCGCCAAATCAAGCGTCTTTGCGCTCATCAGCTTGGCAAAAAACGGCGCGTATTTTTCATAATCATAGCTGAAATTATGCACGATTTTTAGCGGGTGGTTTTGCAGGCTCATCACGGCGCCGGAAAGCGCTCGCGCGGAGCCGCCCATTACGATTAAATTTTGCGTGCGAAACTCGGCGCCTACCTGCGAGATCGCGCTGTTTATGTATTTCTCCAGCCCCTTTGTGTCGCCGCGGTCGAAAAACAGCTCCTTTAGCCGCACCGTGCCTAAATTTAGAGAAATTTTATTTTCTATCCTGCCGTTTTTTATGTAAGCAAGCTCGGTCGAGCCGCCACCGATGTCCAGCGTAACGCCCTCGGAAAAGTCGCTAAGCAAATTCTGCGCCGCATAAGCGCCCAGATACGCCTCCATCTGCCCGTCTATCTTGCGGATTATAATGCCCGTTTGCTTGCGGACGAGATTTATAAACTCGCTCCCGTTCGGCGCATCGCGAAGCGCGGATGTACCGATGCAAAGCACGCGTTTAGCCTTGTAATTGCATACCAGGGTTTTAAATTTTTTAAACGCCAGCAGGCATTTTTGCATCGCTTCGGTGGTTAAAATCCCGCCGTTTTCGTAAGCGCCCTCGCCTAGGCGGATCTTGATCTTGTGCTCTGCTAAGATAAAAAATCCGAGCCTACTCGTGCGCTCGAAAATCACGGCTCTGGCGGAATTTGAGCCCAGATCTATGACGGCGACGCGCTTGGGCATTTAAATTTCCATATGGACGTGTTTGTATTTCAGCTCGTCCGCCGTCTCGATATTATCGGGATCGGTGATGATACACTCGACCGGGCAGACCACGATGCAAGCGGGCTCTGAATAATCATCTACGCACTCGCAGCATCGATCGGCATCTATGATGTATATCGGCTCATCCTCAAAAATCGCTTCATTAGGGCATTCCTCGCGGCACGCGTCGCAACTGATGCATTCTTTTGTAATCAACAATGACATATAATTTTACCTTACGAAAAAATTTATGGCGTTTATACCATAAAAAGCTTCATTTTGTTTTAAAATAGCGGAATTTCGGGCTATTTCTTAAATTTTTTAGCGGAAGTTTGAAAATCGCGACAATTAGCGAGCGCCCTTTGTCGTTTTTAAGATCTACTTGCGCGCCCATCGCTTGAGCAGCATTTTTGGCTAAGAATAGCCCGAGCCCGGCTCCCGGTTTGCCGCCGTAGCGCTTAAAAGGGGCAAAATAATCAATCTCTTCGTTAAGCGGCTCGCCTTTGTTTGCGACCCGCACTATGAAATTTCCGTCCGAAATTTCGCTCTCGATCAGTACCTTTTCGCCGTCCGGAGAAAATTTTATAGCGTTTTGGATAAAATTTTGAATCACGTGCATAAAGAGACTTTTCTGCACCGAAATTTCAAGCTGTTCGGGCTTAAGATCCATCGTCAAGTCCTTGCCCGCCGTACGCGCTAAAATTTTAAAGCCCACGCATAGCTCCCGTAGATACGCGATCATATCGGTCTGCTCGGGTGCCTCAAACTGCGCCCCCTCCTGCCGTCCAATCTCCAGAATGGAGCTGATCATCTTATTCATACTATCGATCGAATCGTTGTTATTTTTAAGCGCCTCGATATATTTCTCGCTCTCGCGCGGCTTAATTAGCGTGACTTCGTTTTTGGTTTTCATCACCGCCAGCGGAGTCTTAAGCTCGTGCGCGATGCCGATAAAAAGCTCTTTTTGATACAAAATGAAAGTTTCAATGCGCTCAAGTAGGCGGTTTATGCTGTTTGAAAGCGGGCTAAATTCGCTCGGGATTTCGGCCCCGTCGATCGGCTTTAGAAATTTTTCATCCACCGAAGCAAGCCTTTGACTGATCAGCTTAATCGGCATTAGTAGCATGCGCGAAAGAAACATCGCGTAAAACACCACCAAAAATATCATCGTCAAATTTACTAAAATTATGTCGATGAGTATTTGATTTACGATGTTTGCATAGACGCTCACGTCGGCTCGGATACTTAAAATTTTATCCTTACCATAAGGGTAGTGCAGCTGTAAATAGCTCCTGCCGCCCTCGGAACTTTCGATAAATTTAGGCTTATTGATACTTTCGTTTTCGATGATTTTGCTTTCGTATTCGCCCGGCGTGTTTTGCAAAAAAGATGAAATTTTCTCAGGCGCCACGGAGGCTTCTACGATTTCTTGTGCTCTTAGGATCAAATTTTGAACGGGAGTTTCGAAGATGGTAATTCTCATATAATTATAGAGCATTACCGAAAAAATGACAATTAGCATCAACGAAGCGGATGCTAATTGTATTACAAAGCGGACTCTTAGGCTTTTTGTGGAAAGCAAAATCTATATCCGCGTCTGCGAACGGTCTCGATCGTAGAGATATTTAGAGGCTTATCCATTTTCTGGCGGATTTGATTGATCGCGACTTCGATGACGTTTGGCGTAACGAGCTCAGGCTCCTCCCAGATGGCATCTAATAGCTGCTCTTTACTGACGATCTGATCGCTATGGCGCGCCAAGTGAGTTAACACCTCAAACGGCTTGCCCTTAAGCTCGATCTCTTGACCTAGATATGTGATCTTTTCCTCATCCGGATCGATGATGAGATCGTCGATTTTGATGATATTTGAGCCGCCGAAGCGAAGTCTAGCCTCGAGGCGTGCTACTAAAACATCAAAGTCGAAAGGTTTTTTGATAAAATCGTCCGCGCCAGCGCGAAGCGCTTTGATCTCGCTTTCTTTATCGTCTTTTGCAGATAGCACGACGACGGAGGTGCGCGCGGATTTTTGCTTAACCAATGCGATGAGATCGATGCCGTTGCCGTCAGCTAGCATCCAATCGGTTAGCACCAAATCATAATTTCTAATGCCGATATAATACTCTGCGTCCTTAAAACTCTCGGAAGTATCCGTCTGATAGCCGAACTCCATCAAGCCCTCCGCTATCGTCTTGTTTAAAGTCACCTCGTCCTCGACTATTAAAATTCTCATTTAATTTCCTTGCCTTAAAATTTTGCGGCGATTTTAACATATTTTAAGCAAAATTTCAAGATTTTTTAAAGAAATTTTAAAATTTTATCTCTATTTCCGCGCCGACGCTCGCGTCTTGTAAAATTTCGGGCTTTAAAATTTTCATATAAAAATAATCCATCGATCGAAATTTTGAGTGAAACTCCTGCGCGAAGTATTTTAGCGCGTCCTCTACGAGGCGAAATTTTTTCTCGCGGAACTCCGCTTTGATATATTCGCAAACCCGCGCATAGTCGATAAATTCCTCCGCTCCGAACTTCGCCCACACCCAGACGCGCTGCTCGCGCTTGCGCTCAAAATCCAGCATCCCGATTATCGTGCCAAATTCCAGCTTTTCGATTAAAATTTTAATCATACTACGCGCTTTTCCTCGCCCTTAAGCAGCCTGGCGATATTCGGCGCGTGTTTGTAAAATACGATGAAAACTATCAGAAAGATCGGCGCATGAGTGTTGATCGCGGGCATCTGCGGATGGATCACGTAGCTTGCTATCACTAGCGCAAGCGCCGCTGCAAGCGATGCTACGGATGAAATTTTAACCGTCTTGCCGACTACAAACCAAACGGCAAGCGCGATTATGATCTCGATAGGGATGAAGCAAGCAAGCACGCCGGCTCCCGTCGCAATGCCCTTGCCGCCGTTAAATTTCAGATACGGGCTAAAGCAGTGTCCTAGCACTGCAAAGACCGCCATGCTCCATAGCACGTTTTCATCAAAGCCTAAAGCACGCGCAATCAGTATCGGCAGGATGCCCTTTAGCGCGTCGCAGGCGACGGTGAGGATCGCGAGCTTTTTTGCTTTTTGCGGATCGCGAGTTTTTAAGACGCGAAGGACGTTGGTGGCACCTATGGAGCCACTGCCCTCACTTTTGATATCCACGCCGCCTAGGTATCTGCCGATCAAAAGCCCAAAGGGGATCGCAGCGATCAGATACGCAGCAAAGTAGCACCAAAAATTCGGCGCCGTAAATGTCCTATATAAAATTCCAAGAATTCCGCTTCCTAAAATTCCATGCTCATCTCCTAGAAAATATTTTGAACTAGGATCGCAGAGAGCGGCGTATATGATATTTAAAATTTCACTAAGTTTATCCATAAAATTCTCCCTTTAGCTCTTCCAAAGTAGCGAAATTTTCTCGTCGTAGATGTCGGTTTTCTTCGGCGAAATTTCTTTCGTTTCGAGTTTAATATTTTTCAGATCCAGGCTCTGTTTTAGCGCGTCCACTTCAGCCTCAAATTTCTGCGTAAGCACCTCCAACTCCTCTTGTAGTGCGCTTAAGCTATTTTCGGCATTTTTAGCTTCGCTTCGTTCGTTTAAAATTTTATGCGCGCTTTTAGCTCCGCTGATCGCTTTAGAGATATTGCCAGCGCTGCGCGAGCGACCTAAAAACGCGCCTAAGATCGCTCCGCCTATGTTTAGCGCCGCATCCACCCCGCGACTTAGCACGTCGCCCTTTTCCTTCTCATATTTTTCGCTAGCGCGAGAAATTTTATCCTCAAGGCGCACTTTTTCCTTTTCAAATTTAGCCGCGATTTCATCGGTTTTGGCCTCTAAAATTTCGTTTGCCTTATCGCCTAGGCGCACAAAAAATTCCTCCTTGCTCTCGCCCGGTTTTGAGAGCAGATCAAGCGCGCTAAAAAGCTCGAGTTTTTCATTGCGATATAGCCACTCCTTAAAGCTTTTAAGCTGAGCGTTTAAATTTTTTGCGCCCGCGATCAAGCTAGGAAGCGCTCCGTAACTGGAGCCAGCTTGCTCCTGTCCGCTTAAATTTGCAACTTCTCGCGTGCTCGCCTCGCTCCAATCTATTTCGCTTGCGTCCGAAAGCGAAAGCAAAAAGGAGCGCTGCTGCGTAAAATCGACTCCCTTGTCGCAAAATCGCATCTTTGCGCTTGCATACAGATACGGGCTTAGCTCAAGGCTCGCGCCGTAGCTGTAAAGCTGCGAAATTTCACCAGAAACTACGGGCTTGGCGGCGCCGGCGGATTTAACGCCTTGAGCGGCGCCTGGCACGGATGAAATTTCAGCCTTTTTGTCTTTCATTAAATTTGAAATTTGCTCGTTGCTTAAAGGCCCTTTTAGATAGCTTAGCGCAAAGCGCGTCTCGATCACTCGCAGCACGTCCTCGTTGATGTTTTTTACCAAAAAATTTCGCTTTTTGAGGTTTGAAATTTTCTCCATCAGCACGCTTTTATCGATCGGATTTGAGCCGATGCCACTTAGACCGCTGATGACGCGCTCCTTATCCTGTGCAGTCTGCAAGCGCCCGATAAACCACGTACCGATATTGCTAAGCCCCTTATAATCGAGATCGACCGGGTTTTGCGTTGATAATACGCAACCAAGTCCGAATGCGCGAGCCTGCTTCAGCAGCGTAAGCATCGGGGTTTTGCTCGGCGGATTGCCGTTTGGCGGGAAGAAGCCGTAAATTTCATCCATATAAAGCACGGCGCGCAAGGAACTCGTACCGCTTGTGGTGCGCATCCATTTGATCATCTCGCCCAAAAGCAGCGTGACGAAAAACATCCTCTCATCGTCGTTTAGATGCGCGATGGAAAATATATTCGCCCTTGCCCTGCCGTTTTCGTCAAATAGCATCTTGGCGATATTCAGCCGCTCGCCCTCGCACCAAAGCTTAAAGCTCGGGCTTGCGATGAGCGCGTTGATCTTCATCGCAAGCGCCATTCGCTTATCGCTCGGAAAGAAGGTATTAACGTCAAAAACGCCGATCTTATCGAAAGGCGGGTTGCCGATCTGCGCGATGAGATCCACCACGCTCACCCCCTCGCCTTTGTTAAAATGATAGGTCAAAATTTGGCTGATCAGTAAAAATTCCGGCGAGCTGAGATTATCGCTGCTAATCCCTGCGAGGCTTAGCACGCTAGTGGCGATACCGCCGACGTAGTTATTCAAATCCTCTTCGTTTAAGCCTTTCGGCGCTTCAAAGTCGCTTAGCAGGCTGATTCCAAGCCCAGCGCTTGATTTGGGCGTATAAATTCTAAAATCGGCGCTGTTTTTCAAAAGCTGTACTCGCGCCAGATCTTGATATGAGCCCTCGATCCCTTCGCGCCAGGTATTTGCGGTTTGCTCGGCATACTCGCGCACGCTAAGACCTTTGTTTTGCGCCTCGGTCTCGTCGATATAGGGCTCAAAATCCTCGGCCCTCATCTGCGGGAAAGTAAGAGCTAAATTTGTTAGATCGCCCTTTGGATCGATGATGATGGATGGAATATTATCGATCGCGGCTTCCTCTAGCAGCGTGATGCCAAGTCCCGTTTTACCGCTGCCGGTCATTCCGATGATAAGCGCGTGAGTCGTCAGATCCTTGTTTTTATACAAAAACGGCTCGCTGTTTTCAAGCCCCAGATAAAAAAGCTTTAAATTTTCTTGAAGCGTTTTCATTGCGTTCCTTAAATTTGCAATTTGTACGGCATTATATCATTTAAATTTTTAAATTTAAATTTGCTAAAATGTGCGAAAAATCAAGGAATGGCAAGTGTTAAAAGAAAAAATTAGAAACGAAAAAAGCGGAATTTTGCTCTATGGCATCGTTCCGCCTAAAATCACGTCCTCTCAAGACGAGCTCGAGCGCCTAGGTACGGCGTGGTCGCAGCGCCTAGGCGAATGCGAATGCGACGGCATCGTCATCTACGATCTACAAGATGAAAGCGCGCGCACGAAAGATGAGCGGACCTTCCCTTTTGTGCATACGATCGATCCTGCGCGCTATTACACGCAGTATCTGCACACTGATAAAGAAGCGATCATCTATCGCGCGGTAGGCAAATATGATGAAGCGGAATTTTGCGAAATTCTAAGGCATGCCACAAGCGGACTGGGTGTTTTCGTGGGGGCGAGCTCCAAAAACGAAGAATGCAAACTGCATCTAAGCCACGCCTATGAACTCAAGCGACTCGTGGCGCCGCATCTTTGCCTAGGCGGCATCTGTATTCCTGAACGCCATGAAAAGAGCCGCGACGAGCACCTAAAAATCGCGGAGAAGACTGCGGACGGGTGCGAATTTTTTATCACTCAGGCGGTTTATAATGTGCAAAATGCCAAAGATTTCATCGACGATTACGCCGCTTTGGAGTGCAAAAAGGTGCCGATAATCTTTACTTTCACGCCGTGCGGCAGCCTAAAGACGCTTGAGTTTATGAAATGGCTTGGCATCTCGGTGCCAGATTTTCTGCAGCAGCGACTGCAAAGCAGCGTCGATATCTTGCAAAGTTCAACAGCACTGTGCGCAGAGATGTTTGATTTCATCTATAAATACGCCCTCGCAAAAGGTGTAAGCGTGGGCGCAAACGTCGAGAGTGTCAGCACCCGCCGCGTCGAAATCGAAGCCTCGCTCAGCTTACTAAAAGAGATCAGAAAAATTATCCTTAAGCACGAGAATTTGGGATTTTACGTTATTTAAAATTTTAAACCTAGCGCACGAGCAAGACGCTAGATAGTTCAAGCTAGCAGAGGAATTTTAAATAATTTTAGATCACTTTCTAAAAAATAAATCTAAATTTTATCCAAATGGAATTTGAACTTAAAATTTATAAAAAATTGCCCCAATAATATGCTTTAATAACTGTCATCCATAACTGAAAGATGATATTTCGTGCAAAATTTCCCAATGCTTACAATGGCATTGAGCTAGACTTACCATCAAAACCTATAAACCGCTGTAGCTTTCGCACTAAAGCTAAGTGCATTGACCGCTTTAGTATGCAGCTGACGTGAACGCGCCCTCCGGCTCGCCGCTACCTACACAGAGATAATGTATATTGTATAACGGGAGGCACCTGGAGGCTTTATACCCTATAGATATTTAGAGATACGACGCTTCTTCGCTCATGGCATAGCGATCCTTTATAGCCTCGTTTGCGGTATTTGATTAAATTTACTAGCGTTTATGCTAAATTTCAAATCTAAGGCAATTTGATGCTTGCTGTTGTAAGCGTTTTGGTATTTGAATTTTATTCTACAGCCTATGTGTAGGTCACTCAAAAGATCCACATACGCCGCCGTAAAAATACTTGTCGAGCTTTGCAGCTAATTAAAAGCCGTTAATGCAAAATCCGCTGAAATTAACACCCATTTAAGCTATTGCATATTTGATTTCTTTTATATTCTAAAAACCCGCCATCAAAAAGCAGCAGACCTAAGACTAACGTCGTTTTATAATCTCGCACAGAAAACCAATACTCAAACTACGCAATATTATAATATGCTTTTTATCGCAAACGCTTCATTTTAAAATTTTGAAACCCGACTCGGAATAAATATAAATTTGAAATTAGTTTTATAAATAAGCTTGGAATTTTAACTCTTAAATATGGCGAAATTCAAAGATAATGAAATTTAAAAAGCACTAGTTTATGCTCTTGCCACCGAATTTTAAAAGCGCGCTGCCCCACGTAAAGCCGCCGCCGAACGCATCCAAAAGCATGAGCGAGCCGTTTTTTAGCCTGCCGCTTTCGTAAGCGTCGTTGATTGCCATCGGGATCGACGCCGAGCTCGTGTTGCCGTATTTACCGATCGTAAGCACGCACTGCTCGTCGCTAAATTTCAGTCTAGCCTTGACCGCCTCGATGATGCGTAAATTTGCCTGATGCGGGATGAAAAGATCGACCTGCTCGGGCGAAATTTTATTTTTCTCCAAAATCTCCACGACGTCGTTACTGAGCGTCGGTACCGCGATTTTAAAGACCTCGCGCCCGGCCATCTGCATGAAGCCCAGCTTTTCGTCGATGATTTTTTGGCTGAGTGGATTGACGCTGCCTGGGGCTGCGGTGATGAGAAGATCGCCCTTACTGCCGTCGCTAGCGGTATGAATGTCGATGATTTCGTTATCGTCGCGTGCCGCGATAATCGCAGCGCCTGCGCCATCGCCGAAAAGTATGCACGTAGCGCGGTCGCTCCAATCGACTATCGAACTTAGCTTTTCCGTGCCGATTATCAGTATGTGCTTTTTGGCGCCGCTTTCGATGAGGGATTTTGCAAGCTCTAAAAGATAGATGAAGCCCGTACAGGCGGCATTTATATCAAACGCCGTGATGCCGAAGTTTAAACCCAGCTTATCCGCGATGACGCACGCAGTCGAGGGCATGCAGAAATAATCGGGCGAGATCGTGGCGCAGATTATCGCATCGATCTCATTTTTTTGTAAGCCGCTACGCTCGATCGCCTTTAACGCCGCTTTCGCGCCTAGATCACTAGTACTCTCGCCCTTCGCGATACGGCGCTCATGAATGCCTGTTCGCTTGACGATCCATTCATCGCTCGTTTCAACCATCTTTTCAAGATCGAAATTAGTTAAAATTTCGCTCGGCGCGTATGCTGCGATTGAGATCATCGAGGCTTTTTGCATTCGTTTTCCTATTCGTTTGAAGAAATTTCGCTTTCTATCGCGGAGTTGATTTTGGAGTCTGCAAATTTAAGCGCTTGAAAGATCGCGTTTTTAACGGCTTTCGGGGTACTTTTGCCGTGACTTATGATGACGCACTCTTTGACGCCTAAAAGCGGCGCGCCGCCGTATTCATCGTAATCCGTGCTTTTCTTGATAATTTTAAAGACGCGCTTCATCAAAATGGAGCCAGCGATAGCAATCGGAGATTTTTTTGTTTCATTTTTGATAAGTTTGCCGATAGCGCTCGCGACGCCTTCGCTGGATTTTAGCATAATGTTGCCAATAAATCCATCGCACACGACCACGTCTACCGAGCCGTCAAAAATTTGATTGCCTTCGACATTACCAATAAAATTTTGCATCTTCTTAAGCATATGAAAGGTTCCTTTTGTTACCTCGTTGCCTTTACTATCCTCCTCGCCGTTGGATAATAAGCCGATGCGCGGTGCGTTTAGGCCCATAATCTCCTTGGCGTATGCTTCGCCCATAATCGCGAATTGAAACAAATTCTCAGGCTTACAATCCACATAAGCGCCCACATCCAGCACGAGCGTGCGTCCACCTATAGAATTTGGCATCAGCGTAGCAATCGCCGGGCGTAAAATGCCTTTCAGCCTTCCTATGCGAAGCGTAGCAAGGCTCATCGTAGCGCCGCTATGTCCTGCTGATACCACGGCTTTGCAAGTGCCGTCTTTTACTAGATCGACCGCTTTAAAGATGCTACTCTCTTTGCGTTTAAGAGCGTCCGTCGCGCCCTCTTTCATCTCGAAAACTTCGCTTGCAGCTACGTAAGTAATATATTTCTCAAAGCCTTGATCTTGTGGAATAAAAGGCTTGATTTGCGCTTCGTCGCCTACCAAAAACGCATTAAATTTACGCTCTCGTAGCGCATCTACGACTCCGTTTATTATCGGCTCGCAGCCGAAATCACCGCCCATCGCGTCTATAGCAACGGAAATCATCGGATTAATATTCGCCCGTAGTTTTGTTTATTCTATGCGGAATTTTCCAGCTTCCGTCTTTATCTTTGACGGGGATCGGAAGGGTCACTTTGTAGTGAGTGCGTCTTTTTGCCGCACGAGTTTTACTAACTCTTCGCTTTGGAACTGCCATTTTTTCTCCTTTATAAATTTAGTTCTTGCATTCTTCGCAATAAAAATAGTCGCTTTTAAAAGCTTCCGTTTCGCTTCTTAAAATTTCATCCAGATCAACTTCGGTGCCGAAAAACTCCATAACGTCCAAGCTCTCGCGCCTTTCGTCGTTAAAAACGCCTTCGCTTAAAAGCAAATTTACGCTCTCATTTACGTCAAGATCAAATTCCTTGCCGCAGCGGTCGCAAATGTATGGAATTTTACCCTTAATTTCGCCCTTGCACTCGATAAACTTAGAGTCTTTTCGTTTTAAATTTCCGCTGAACTTAAGCCTGTCTTGCGAAATTTCAAACGGTACGGGCGCGGCGGAAATTTTAGCAAAAGCGATCTTCACGTGGCACTCTTAGCAAATTTCTCTTTTTGCAAAGAAAAAAGCAATCTCGGTTTTTGCGTTTTCTAGGCTGTCGCTGCCGTGAACGGCGTTAGCGTCGATGCTGTCTGCAAAATCCGCTCTAATCGTGCCTTTATCGGCTTTTTTCGGATCGGTAGCGCCCATTAGCGCGCGATTTTTAGCTACAGCATCATCGCCTTCTAGCACCATTACAACCACCGGACCGCTAGTCATAAACTCAATCAGATCCTTATAAAAAGGGCGATCCTTGTGAATTTCATAAAATTTACCCGCATCTTCAGCGCTTAGGCATAATTTTTTAGCCGCTGCGATTCTTAGTCCGTGGCTTTCAAAACGATCGATAATTTTGCCGATAACGCCCTTTTTAACGGCATCAGGCTTAATAATAGAAAGCGTTTGCTGCATATAATCTCCTTAAAGTGAAAGGCGGATTGTATCGAAAAATAGGTTAAAATTTATTTAAGGATTGAATGAATTAAAATTCCGCGCATTTGATCGCGGAATTTTATCTGCTAAGCAAATACCGGGGTATCTCCGCTGCGTAGATCCGCACCTATACTATCTCTGCTAGGTTGACCCGCTACGATGTCGCTCCAGACTATACAGCCGTCGGTCGGACAGGCGCTAGCGCAAGCCGGCTCGTCGTTGTAGCCTACACACTCGACGCATTTATCGGCATATACGTAGTAGCTATCCTCGCCGCTTGGATTATCACTATCGTTTACGATCGCATTTACCGGGCACTCGTCGATGCATGAGCCGCAGCTAATGCAAATATCGGTGATTTTTACAGCCATTGTTTCTCCTTTATCAAAGAATGTGGAGTAATGATAACATACTAAATTTAAAAAATGATAAAATTTAATATTACCAAGCAAATAAATTTTATTATATAAAAATTTTCATCAAATTTCAGCAAATATAAAGTTTTAAAATGTATAATCGCCATCATAAATTTTATTATCAAGGAGAAACAAATGATAGTAACCAACAAAGCCGTTGATTTCACGGCAACTGCGGTTTTAGGCAACAACGAAATAGTTGAGGATTTCAACCTCTATAAAAATATCGGCGAAAAAGGCGCGGTCGTATTCTTTTATCCAAAAGATTTTACCTTCGTCTGCCCGAGCGAGATCATCGCGTTCGATCACAGATATCAAGATTTCAAATCCAAAGGTATCGAAGTTATCGGCGTTAGCTGCGATAGCGAATTTACGCATCTTGCATGGAAAAATACTCCGGTAAACGCAGGCGGTATCGGCAAAGTGCAGTTCCCGCTAGTTTCGGATATCACAAAAGATATCGCACGCAGCTTCGACGTGCTGTTCGGCAATGCCGTAGCGCTTCGCGGCAGCTTCCTACTTGACAAAGACGGCACCGTCCGCCACGCCGTCATCAACGACCTACCGCTTGGTCGCAATATCGACGAGATGCTAAGAATGGTCGATACGATGCTATTTACAAACGAGCACGGCGAGGTCTGCCCTGCAGGCTGGCACAAAGGTGACGCAGGGATGAAAGCAGATCCTAAGGGCGTCGCAGAGTATCTAGACAAAAACGCAAGCAAACTATAAGTTGTAAAATTCTTCGCGCGGGCGTACAAATTCTAACTGCGTAAAGTTTAAATTTAGCCTTGCGCAGGCTATTAAAGCTCGCGAAGCTTTCTAAATTCCGCTGCCAAAATTTTAAGTCGCGGCGGCGGAATTCCAAAAATTCCAAAAATTCCAAAAATTCCAAAAATTTCCTTTCTTGAAATTCTACAAGTAAAATTTCAAAACCGCAAGTAAAATCCCAAATCCTTGGCAAAATTCCATCCATAACAAAGCTCGCAAAATCATACTTTAAACTAGCTTTTGTTACAATCGCAAGTTTTTAAATCCAAGGACAATTATGAAAAAGTTTATATTTTTTATCGCCACCCTGCTTTGCTCTTTGAGCCTTTACTCCGCAGATATCAACCCGGATGCGCCGCTTAAGCTCGATCCTAGCGTAGTGCACGGCGAGCTGGCAAATGGCGTGAAATTTTATATCCTCAAAAATGACGTGCCGAAAAATAGCGCGCTTTTTTACCTCAACGTAGCCGCAGGTAGTGTTGATGAAAATGACGACGAGCAGGGTCTTGCGCACTTCGTCGAGCATATGGCATTTAACGGCAGCGAGCACTTCGATAAAAACGAGCTCGTTCATACCTTGCAGCGTCTGGGAGTAAAATTCGGCGCCGATCTCAATGCACAGACTGGCTTTGAAAACACCACCTACAACATCCAAGCCCAAGTAAGCGACGAGACGCTAAAGGACATATTTTTGGTGCTGCGCGATTATGCAGGCGGCGTGAAATTTGACGAGAACGAGACGCAAAAGGAAAAAGGCGTCATCTTAGAGGAAGCAAAAAAAGGCTTTGAGAGGCGATTTTATGAAAAGCGTGCCACATATTTATACCCTAATTCCATATTTTCCAGACGCTTTCCGATCGGACAAAATGAAATCATCAAAGGCGCCACTGGCGAGCAACTAAAAAAATTCTATGCGCGCAACTACCTTCCTAGCGCCATTAGCATCATAGTCGTGGGCGACGTGAATATTGAGCAGATTAAAAACCTAATCAAGCAAAATTTTAGCTCTCTTTCTGCGCACGGCGAAAAAATCCCGCGTGATCTTAGCCTGCACCCATTTGAAGGCGGGCTAGCAAGCACCATAGAGCCCGAGCTCGGCGTTAATGTCGCTAGCGTGCTTTACGCAGGCAAATATGAGCCGCTAAGAAGCTACGGCGCACTTAAGAATGAGTGGCTGCAAGCCTACGTATCGAGGCTGATGGAGCTTGGATACGATGCGATGAATGTGAATGCCAAAATTCCGCTTAAAGCCTATTTCGGCTCGGACAATCTGTTTAAAAACCGCAGACTATACAGCATAAGCGCGAATATTTTTAATTTCGACGCCAACGCCACATTAAATAGTCTTTTTAGCGCGATCAAAGGGGTACGAGAACACGGATTTAACAATGACGATTTTGATAGCGTTAAGGCGGAATTTAAACATCAAGTGCAAGCCGATCTGCTTAAAAACGATACACAAAGTGCGCAAATAGGGGCACTACTCGATTTCGTACAAAACGGCAATGTAAAGCTTAGTAAGCAAGACGAGCACGATCTAAGCCTCAAGGCGTTAGAAGAAATAACGCTAGCAGATGTTAATAAATTTTTCTCTCATATAACGGATGGAGCGAGATTTACGGAGATTATCTCGGCAAAGGATTTGGGCATTAGCCAAAAAGACGCGGAGCTGCTCTACGGAAAAGCGGTGCCGTTTAATTTCGCTGCTTCGAAGCTTGCTTCCAAGCAACTTGCGGGAGCAGATTTAAAAGAGGCGGAATTTAAAGCGCAAAAAGGCGCTAGCGGCACTGAAATTTTGGAGTTTAAAAACGGCGCGAAGGTAATTTTAAAGCCTCTTAAAAGCGAGAAAAATAAAATCGCGCTAGCAGCCGTTAAAAAAGGTGGCTACGCACATTTCGGCAAAGCTCGTGGCGAAATTCTAACTGCCCTGCTAAACTCAGGCACCATAGGCGAGCTAAACGAATACGAGGCGGGACGCTTGACCTCAAAATTTGATTATAAGCTAAGATTTAGGATGGATGACGCAGACTGCGGTTTTAGAGGCGCAGGAGCGGATCTGGAGGCGATGACACACGAGCTTTACGCAAGATTTAGCGAGCCGCTAATTCATGCAAGCTCGCTTACAAAATACAAAACCGACGCGCTTTCGGCGATTGCGCTACGAGACGAGACGGCGGAATTTAAATTCGGCGAGCAAATTTTAAAATCTCTATATTCAGGAGATACGGCTCGCAAGCAGCCGCTTAGCGTAGATGACGTAAAGAGCGCAAATCTTGCCGATTTACAGCGCGATGCGGATGAAATTTTTTCAGGTGCTGGAAATTTTATCTTTGTGCTTAGCGGCGATTTCGAGCCTGCGCGCGCGAAACAAATTCTAGCCAAATATATCGGCAATCTAAAGCCCGGCGCAAGCAGCGCTACACCTAAAACTTTGATGCTAAATACTTCTAGCGGCGAGATTGTGCAAGACTACGGCGATAGTGATAAAAGCGAAGTTCGGATGATTTTTTCAAACTATGAGCTGCAAAATTTCGACTTTGCAGACACTTATAAATTTCAAGCGTTAAAAAGCGTGCTAAGCAATCGTATCGTCGAGCAGATCCGCGAGGCGCGCGGACAAATTTACTCGGCGATGGTGCATAGCGCCTATGTGCGTGAGCCACAAATCGCAGCGAGCTTGAACGTATCGTTTTCTACCGAGCCGAAAGATGCCCGTGCCGTTGCAGCAAGCGTGAGTGAAATTTTAAAACAGATCGAAAGCTCCGGTGCGAAAGATAACGAGCTTTCAAATTTTAAAAAAGCGCAAATTTTATCGACCAAAAGAGCTGCGCAGACGAATGATTTTTGGCTTGCTAATATCACCGCGCACGAGCTTTACGGCTATCCGCTCTATAACGAAAAAAGCTATGCGGCAAGCATAAACGCAGTAAAAAGCGCGGATGTGCAAGAAGCCGCGCAGATGCTAAGTGATAGGCTATTTACGGCGATTTTGAATCCAAAAAGCTCCGAGAAACGCTAATGTTCGTTTCATTTTTTAAAAGCAAAAAATGGGCGCTTTTAGCATATACAGGGCTAGTATTTTTGATCGCTATCAATTGGTATCAAACTACGCTGAGCGTGCGTTTCAACGAATGGTATCGCGTATTTTATGATTTATGTCAAAACGTAGATCGTCATACGTTAAACGATTTTTACGTACAGATGAGGGTCTTTTTATGGATAGCGATGCCTGCCATAGCGGCGGCGATTTCGGAGCGATACGTGGCGCGAATTTGGGCATTTAAATGGCGAGAAGCGATGACCTTTTCCTATTTTTCATACTGGAAAAAGGTAAGTAAAGATATCGAAGGAAGCTCGCAGCGTATCCAAGAAGACATCTACCGCTTCTCAAAAATCATCGAAGATATCGGCACGCGCGTACTTTCGGCGGCGATGACTCTTTTTGCATTTATCCCTGTTTTGTGGAGCCTTAGCGAGAAAGTACCTTTTGAGGCGCTCAAAAAAATTCCCGGCTCTCTCGTGTGGATCGCACTTGCAGTAAGCATCGGCGGACTGATAATTTCTTGGCTAGTAGGTTGGTTTCTGCCTAGGCTTGAATACAACAATCAAAAGGCGGAAGCTGCGTTTCGCAAAGAGCTGGTTTATGCCGAGGAGAATAAGGCGGAATATGCGAGCGAAGAGACCACAAAGACGCTATTTGGCAAACTAAAGCACAACTATTACAGGCTATTTTTGCACTACTGTTACTTTGATTTATGGCTAAATTCTTTCTCGCAAATCCTGGTTATCGTGCCCTATCTCATAATGGGACCGGGGCTTTTTACTAAGGCGATTACGCTTGGAGTGATGATTCAAGTGGGTAATGCTTTTAACCAAGTACGCGGCAGCTTTAGCGTTTTTATCGATAACTGGACGACGATCACGGAGCTCCGCTCAATCCATATGCGACTTAAAGAGTTTGAAAAAAATATCGACTACAAGGGCTAGATAAAATTTCGCCCGTATCTTGCGGCTCTAGATTTCGCTTTCTAAATTTAAAGCGAAATTCCGGGACGCAAGCTTTTAAAATTTCTACGCTTTTTACTGCTCTCTTTTTTCTTGATGAGTAATGTTTAGCTTTATAAATTTATAGCTTCCTACGAGCAAGATCATCCAAATCGCGATGAAAACTAAAGATTTGACCATTTTTAATCCTTAAAATTTTTATAATGCGGCGCGTAAAAAGCGCCGCCGATATGAAATTTAACCAAGCGCAAAAGCACGCAATGCCTCGCACTAGAGTAACTCCTCGTCGCCACACGGCGCGCGGAAGCCGCGCTAGAGCGGGTGCCTAATAATGCTCGTTTGAAAGCCCCTCTTTATCGAGCTTCTTAGCGTCCATCAACCACCAAACGTAGCTGATATAGCCCAGCACGAAAGGCACTAGAAACGATACGTAAAACATCGTCTTAAGCGTATAGAGGCTCGAGCTTGCGTTGCTTATCGAAAGCGAGCTTTGCAGGTCGAAATTTGACGGGTAAAACGCCGTGTGATTTAGTCCTAGGATCAAAAATACGCTCGTTACTGCGCATACGACGCCCACGCCGTAGAAAAATACTCCGCGCACGCTGCTTGTAAATGCGCCTTTGAATATCCCCACCAACACCAGCACTACGCCCAGCAGCAGCAAGATTAGCGCCGCGGGCAGGCTTAGGTAGTTATGTAGATACTTAAAGCTCTCGAGACTTACGACTCCGCCGGCGCCGACTGTATAGCCCTGTTTTAGCAGAACCCACGCCAAAAACGCGATGAAAAATACCAAAAACGCGCTAGCGTTAAATTTAAGCGAAGCTTTGAGCTTAGCGATCATTTCAGGCTCAGCGATATTATTCATCAAATATAAGCTCGCTCCCGTCCTAGCGCAGAAAAATAACGCAACTCCCAAGATGTAATTAAACGGATTTGCTAGCGCCTCAAGCCCACGAGCGGGGTTTTTCCACTGCACGAAATTATTATCGCCCAGTGCAAACTCGCTGCCGCTAAAAAGCGTCGAGACGATGATGCCAAGCAGGATCGTGCCCAGCGAGCCGTTTATGAAAAGAAAGGCTTCATAAGTTTTAGCGCCCAAGAAATTATCGGGCTTTTTTCTGTATTCGTAAGCGACGGCTTGGATTATGAAGCAAAAAAGCAGAGCCATCCACGCCCAATACGCCCCGCCGAAGCTGGTCGCATAAAATAGCGGAAACGCCGCAAAGCACGCTCCGCCGAACATAACTAGCGTAGTAAACGTAAGCTCCCATTTCTTGCCGATGGAATTTATTATAAAATCCTTCTCGGTCTCACTCTTTGCCAGCGTAAAAAGCAGCGTCTGACCGCCCTGCACGAAGAGCATAAAAACCAAAATTCCGCCCAGAAGCGAAACCACGCACCACCAATAAATTTGAAAAATTTCGTGCATCTTAAAATCCTATCTTTATCTGTTTTAGCATGATCTTTATCTCGGCTATGAATAAAACCGTAAATAAAACCGCAAAGAGCGCAAACGAGATCATTATGTTCGTTCCCGCCAGGCTAGTAGCCGCGACGCCTACCGGCATGAGATCCTGTATAGCCCACGGCTGGCGCCCTACTTCGGCTACTATCCAGCCCGCCTCGCACGCGACGTATCCCAGAGGGATGCTAAATACGCAAAGCCATAGAATTTTCTTGTATTCGGCGAGATTCTTTCGCATCGCCAAAAATAGCGTAACGAAAAATAGCAAGATAAAATAGCTTCCCAAAGCCACCATCACGTGGAAGCTGTAAAATGTAAGCGCCACGGGAGGGACGATCTGCTTCGCGTCGTCAAAGTAGCCGTAGCCTAAATTTTGCATATTTTGGTTGCCGAATAAAATTTCGCGCGCTTGCTGCATCGCCGCGGTGTCATTCGCGTCTTTGGCGGCCTTGTAATCCTTTAGCGCTTGTAGGGCGATTTTGCCTTTTTCGATCTTTTTATCAGCACCTTCGATGCCGAATTTTTCGTTTCCAAATACCAAATCATCGATGCCCGGAGTGAAATTATCAAGCCCTCTCGTAGCCATTAGCCCCAGCGCATAAGGCGCCTTGATCTCAAATAAAAACGGCTCCTTATCGTCTCCGGGAAGTTTGCTCGGATTTAAAACTCCCGCCGCGACGATGCCTGCATTTACTTCACCTTTATACAGACCCTCCATCGCCGCAAGCTTCATCGGCTGCTTTTGCGCGACCTGATAGGCGCTCTCGTCGCCGCTAAATAGCACGAAAAGCGAGCTTAACATACCGAAGCTTGCCGCCACGATGAAGCTTTTTTTAGCAAGCGCGAAGTCTTTGTCTTTTAGCATATAAAACGCCGAAATTCCAAGCACAAAAAGCGCCGCGGTAATGTAGCCGCCACCGACGGTATGTAAAAATTTAGCCACTCCGAAGTGAGATAGCGCGATATCTAAAAAATTACTCATCTCGTTTCGCATCGTATCAGGATTAAAGCTCGTGCCTACCGGGTTTTGCATCCAGGCGTTCGCGATTAGGATCCAATATGCGCTTAAATTTGATCCGATCGCCACAAGCCAGGTCGAGATAAGGTGAAATTTCTTGCTTACGCGATCCCAGCCGAAGAACATTACCGCAAAGAAGGTAGCCTCTAAGAAAAACGCGAGCAAGCCCTCGATCGCAAGCGGCGCGCCGAAGATGTCGCCCACGAACCAGCTGTAATTTGCCCAGTTGGTGCCGAACTCAAACTCCATTATGATGCCCGTCGCGACGCCGATGGCGAAATTTATACCGAAAAGACGTAGCCAAAATTTAGTGATCTTGAGCCACTCCTGCTTACCGGTTGCGACATATAGGCTCTCCATAAACGCTACGATAAAGCTAAGCCCCAGCGTTAGGGGCACGAAAAGAAAGTGATAAAGCGCCGTGAGCGCAAACTGCGCCCTCGACCAATCCACGCTAGCAAGCTCTTGCATTCCTACTCCTTAGTCAAATTTTTATAGATGAAATCGATTTTTTCTTGATCGGTTTTAAATTTAGAATCCAAGTTTTCGTCGAAAATAAAAAATTTCAGTAGCACGAAAATTATAAATAGCTTGATCAAAATTACCGCCCACAGCGTTTTGCCAAGCTTCATCGAAGCGAATCCGTGCGCGTAAAATTTTAAAATTTTGCCGAAAAACATCGAATTTTAACCTTTATCAATTATTAGTTTATATTTTTTATTATATAGTAATTAATTAAAATCTAACTTTAAATTTTAAAAAATTCGCGCTGATTTTATCCTATTTTGGAAAAAATTCCAAACTCTATCGCGGTGCGCCGTAGCGCTCGTTTTCAAAAAAATTGTGCGGTATCGCCGCTTTTTAGATTAAAATTTTACTTCGCTCCGGGCGGCGCGAAAGATAAAGCTAGCGGATTATCTCGTTTAACGCGGTAAATTTAAAGCAGGACAAAATTTTAATCGTTTGAGCAATATAGAATTTAGCGTCGTATTCGACTCTAAATTTAGCGAAGATTTGCGGCGCAACTCATAAGTTTAATTATCTCTTGTAGATCAAATTTGCCGCCGAAAAAGAGATTGAAAGCAAGCGCGCCTTGATTTATCAGCATCTCCTTGCCGTCTTTTGCGGATAGATTTTTTGCGCGCGCGGCTTGCAAAAACGGAGTCTGCTTGCCGTAGATAGCGTCAAAAGCAAATTTCGCGCGGGATAAAATTTCATCTATTATTCCCCCAGGCGCTGGTAGCGCATCATCTTTGAGCCCCGCGCCGGTGGCATTGACGATAAGATCGTAGTCTTTAGATCTGAAATTTTCATAGGTAAAAAATTCCTCGCAGCCGAAGTCGAAATCCTTTGTGCTGCGGTTTAGAATGTCGAATTTCACGCCGTTTTTGCCTAGTGCGTAGCCGATTGCCCGCGTCGTGCCACCCGCGCCTAAAATAAGCGCATTGCGAATCTCACCAAAGCCCAAAATCGCACAGAAAAACCCCTGGGCGTCGGTATTAAAGCCGTGCAGCGCGCTGCCTTTTAGCACTAGCGTATTTACCGAGCCGATCCTTTGCGCCGCCTCGCTTAGGACGTCGCATGCTTTAAATGCGTCGAGCTTAAAAGGCACGGTTATGTTCGCGCCCGCAAGCCTTAAAGTTTCAAATTTAGCGCGCAGCTCCTCGCCGCGTTGCAGCAAAACTCGCCCATAGTAGGCGTCTAGGGCTAGAAATTTTATAGCGTAGTTATGAAGTAGCGGCGAGAGGGAGTGGGCGATCGGGTTGCCGAAAACCGCAAATCTGTCCACTATTTCACTCGGTAAATATACGCGCCGCTGTTGATTGAGCGCATATCGCTAAGTGCCTTTTGTAGCGCCTCGCCCTCGAAAGGTCCGACTAAAATTTTAGTCACGCTCTTGCTTCCGACGTGAGTTTGCAGCGCAATTGGGCTGTAGCCTTTTTTGGTGATTTTTTTGGTATCAGATCCGTTTGGATCGTAGGCATTGGATGCGAAAACCTGCACATAACTGCCGTTTGCCACGCTGGTGCTGGTGCTCTTCGCCGCAACGCCAGCCTTTACGCTCTCACTTTTAGACTCTGGTTTGCTAGCTTCTTTTTTAGGCTCGGGCTTAGTGGGCTCTTTTTTGGCCTCAGCTTTAGCATGTTCCTTTTTAGCTTCCGTTTTTGAAGGCTCTTTTTTAACTTCTGCTTTTGCTTGTTTTTCGGGTTCTTTTTTAGGCTCTACTTTTTGCTCGACTTTTCTAATTTCGGTTTTAGAAGGTTCTTTTTTGATCTCGTCTTTTGCAGATTCTTTCTTAGGCTCGGACTTTTTTACGTCCGTTTTCTCAGGCTTTTTGGCTTCGTCTTTAGGCTCAATCTTTTTACTTTCTATTTTAACTTCGGATTTTTTTGGCTCTTCTTTGATTTCGGGCTTTTGGATTTCTACTTTCTGTGCTTCAGGCTGAGCGCTTGCGACGACCTTGCTTTCGGAATTAGGCTCTTGGGTTTTTATCTCTACTTTGGTTGGAGCTGCAGATGCTGTATTGGGTTCTGATTTCACCTCTACAGGCTCAGGCTGCGAAGGCTCAGGTTTTTGAACTTGTGCGGCAGGTTTTTGCTCCGCTTTGGCAAGCTCTTCTTCACTAGGCATAGTAAGACCTGCGTTAGTATCAATATCGTCTTTATTAATAGCCTTCATTATGATTAAAATGATTAAGAATAAAACTACGACGCCGGCTGCGACGGTAAGACCCTTTTTTAAATTTGCGTTCTTATCGACGTTACCGCTGTTTATAACTATATCGTCTATGCTGCTCATATCGAAATTTTTATCGTTCATGCTATCTCCTAAGATTATCTATTTTAAAATTTCATCGCGTAAATTCTTAAAATAGATAATTCGGGTAAGCTTACCCGAATTTATTAAATTTAATACATCGCGCGATCGTAGATGATAAAGCGGTGCGCCAAATCCCGCACTTCCTCTTTGACCTGCGCCTGAAGCTTGGAATTTGAGATGTCGCTTAGCACGTCGGCGATTTTATTTCCGATAAACTCAAATTCTTTCTCCTTCATCCCTCGCGCGGTAAGTGCGGGGCTGCCGACGCGGATACCGCTGGTGACGAACGGGCTGCGCGTCTCGCCCGGCACGGTGTTTTTATTCGTCGTGATGCCTGCATTTTCAAGCGCGGCGCTAGCGTCCTTGCCGCTGAAATCTCTATTTAAAAAGCTCATCAAAATCAGATGGTTATCGGTCCCGCCGCTAACGAGATCAAAGCCTCGTTTAACCAGCGTCTCGCCTAAAATTCTAGCATTTGCCTTGACCTGCTTGGCATAGAGCTTCCACTCAGGGCTTAGATTGTGTTTAAAGCCCACCGCCTTAGCGGCGATGACGTGCATTAGCGGGCCGCCCTGGATGCCAGGAAAGATCGCCGAGTTGATCTTTTTGGCAAATTCCTCGTCGTTGGTCATTATAATGCCGCCGCGCGGACCGCGAAGCGTCTTGTGCGTGGTCGAGCTTACGACGTGGCAGTGCGGAAACGGATTAGCGTGTTCGCCCGCGACGACGAGCCCCGCGACATGCGCTACGTCGGCGAAAAGAAATGCACCCACGCTATCTGCGATCTGTCTAAATTTAGCAAAATCTATCTCGCGCGTATAGGCGCTCGCGCCGCAAACGATCATCTTCGGTTTTACGATCTGGGCGATCTCAAGCACCTTATCATAGTTTATGCGGCCGTCGAGCTCCACGCCGTATTCGAAGCTCTCATACATCTTTCCGCTGCTTGAGACCTTCGCGCCGTGCGTCAAATGTCCGCCGTGGCTAAGTGCCATGCCTAAAATTTTATCGCCAGGTTTCAAAAACGCTGCATATACGCCTTGGTTGGCTTGGCTGCCGCTGTTTGGCTGGACGTTTGCGAACTCACAGCCGAAGAGCTTTTTGCAGCGGTCGATCGCGATCTGCTCGATCTCATCTACGAACTCGCAGCCGCCGTAGTAGCGCTTTCCAGGATAGCCCTCGGCGTATTTGTTCGTTAGCACCGAGCCCATCGCTTCCATCACCTCGGGATAGGTAAAATTTTCGCTCGCGATCATCTCCAAATAATCGCACTGGCGGTCAAGCTCTTTGTTGGTTAAACTAAAAATTTCATTATCGAATTTTTCTAAATTTGACACGTTTACTCCTTCTCTAAATTTAGCGGCCTCATCGCAGGGAATAAAATCACGTCGCGGATCGATTTTTTATTCAGCAAAATCATCGCCAAGCGATCGATTCCAAGCCCCCAGCCGGTAGTCGGCGGCATCGCGTAGCTAAGCGCGCGGACGTAATCCTCGTCCATCTCGTGAGCTTCGTCGTCGCCTGCGTTTTTAGCGTCGATTTGCGCCTTAAATCTGGCGTATTGATCGAGCGGATCGTTCAGCTCGTTAAAAGCATTGGCTAGCTCCTTGCCTGCGATGTAAAGCTCAAATCTCTCAGCTATCTGCGGATTTTCGTCGCTTCTGCGCGAAAGCGGGCTAATCGAGATCGGAAAATCCACGATGAAGGTCGGATTTATGAGCTTAGCCTCTACGTAATTATCAAAAAGTTCGCTCTGCAGGTGGCCTAGATCGAGCTTTTCATTGACTTCAAATTTATCCTCTTTGAGTTTAGCGATGATTTTTTCGCGATTATTTACGATCTGCGGCTCGATGCCGCCTATCTGCGTAAGCGCGTCGAGATACTTTATGCGCGCAAAAGGCTTTGAAAAATCGATCTCGCGCTCATCGTAGGTTAAAATTTCGCCCAGCTCAAGCCTCTTAAATAGTGCTTTAAATAGCTCCTCGGTTAGGTTCATCGCGTCGTTATAATCATGCCACGCCCAGTAGAATTCTATGCTGGTAAACTCCGGATTGTGCGTCAGATCCATACCTTCGTTGCGAAAGTTTCGGTTGATCTCAAAGACCGCCTCCATGCCGCCTACGACGAGGCGCTTGAGATACAGCTCCGGCGCGATACGTAGGTAGCGATCGATATCGAGAGCGTTGTGGTGCGTGATGAAAGGCTTGGCGTTCGCGCCGCCCGCGATAGGGTGCATCATCGGCGTTTCGACCTCTAAAAATCCGTGCTTTTCAAAAAAACTGCGGATCTCGCTAACGATGATCGAGCGCTTGATGAAATCCTCGCGGACCTCGGGGTTCATTATCATATCGAGGTATCTTTGGCGGTAGCGCATCTCGATATCGACAAGGCCGTGAAATTTCTCCGGAAGCGGGCAGATCGCTTTGGATGCGAGCGTTATTTTGCTGGCATGGATCGAAAACTCGCCTGTTTGGGTGACGAAAGCGTATCCGCGCACCAAAATTATATCGCCCACTTCGAGATTTTTCTTAAATTTAGCGTAATCCTCCTCGCCGATACTGTCGCGAGAGTAATAAATTTGAATATTACCGCTTTGATCTTCTATGTTTGCGAAGGTGGATTTACCCGCGACGCGCTTTAGCTTTAACCTTCCGGCAAGGCTTACCTCCTCGCTCGCTTTTTTATCCTCGGTATCTTTGATGTAGCCGAATTTCTCTTTAAACTCGGCTATGCTCATATCTTTTTTTAGAAAGTGTGGATAGGGATTAGCCCCTAAATTCCGAAGTTCCGACGCCTTGTCTATCCTTTGGATTTCTAACTGGCTATCAAACAATCTACTTCCTTTTTGCCGCGCATTCAGGGCAAATTCCATACAGCTGCATCATGTGCCCCGTAAGCGTAAATCCATGCTCTTTGGCAACGGCAAGCTGTTTGCGCTCAATAGTGGCGTCTTGAAATTCTATGATCTTATTGCAGCTTTTGCAGATTAGATGGTCGTGGTGAGGTTTGTTGGCAAGCTCGAATTTCTTACCCTGCGCGCCAAATGAGATCGACGTCGCCATCCCCGAATCCTCGAGTAAATTTAAGGTGCGATACACCGTCGCTATGCCTACGTTTAGTTCGGGGAATTTCGCTTTGATCTCGTTGTGAAGCGCCTCAGGCGTGAAGTGTTTGTTATTGTTATAAAGCGTGCGGAGTAAAACCTCGCGCTGCTTGGTATATTTTAGACCGCTAGCGGCAAGTGCCTTTTTAAACTCAACAATTAGAGCGTCAAACTCTAAATTTTCGATTTTTGCATTCATAATTTTGTCCTTTCTGTAGAATTTATTTCTGAACTGGCGTTAAAATCGCTAGGTTCAGTGCTTTGATTTTGATCCGAGTTCATACGGGCGGTAGAATTTTGATCTTTTAAGAGTTTATCATCCATCTTAGAACCGATAGAATCTAAGCTTTGTTTGATCTTCGGATCGTCTTTGAGATTTAAAATCCAATTTCCGATTTTTAAAAAAATCGGCGCAGTTTTGCTGCTTTCAAAATACCTTTTGGTCTGTTCGTTCATCGACATAGGACCGCTTGCAAGCGTAACGATAACTGCAAAAATCAAGAAAATTTTACTTACGCTAAACACGAACCCGCCGATCTTATCGACAAATCCGAGTCCGCTCCATTTAAAGAATTTTGAAATGATTTCGCCTATAATCAGACACGAGATCCATACGCCAAAAAGCACAGCGATAAAGCCGATGAGAACCTGCGTTGTGTCGCCCGAAAGCACGCCGTTTGCATTCTGTAAAGCTGGAATTTTTGCTGCAATCCACTCGCCCGCCATAGTTTTATAACGCATCGCGGCAAAAAGACCGCCGATGAGACCTAAAATTCCAAAAATTTCTTTAACGATGCCGTTGGTGATGCCGCGCAGTCCAAAGAGCACTACGAGTACTAAACAGCCGACGTCGAACCAATTAATACCTTCCATCAAGCACCCACCACACCTATTAACTCTTGCAGGTTAGTCGAGTACCTAAACGCCGTATCTTTTGAAATTTGATTTGCACGGATCGCTTTAACCATCGCTTGAGTTTGAGTTATCATACCGGTAGATTGCTGATTTAGCTGCATTTGAGAGTAAATTTGATGCACCTTGTTTTCGCGGATTAGATTTGCTACGGCATTGTTATTGAGCAAAATTTCATGGATCGCGATACGTCCGCCGCCAAGCTTTGGCAAAAGCGATTGCGAAATGACCGCAGTAAGCGATACGGAGAGCATATTTCGTACTTGGAGCTGCTCGCCACCATCAAAGCTATCGATAATACGGTTGATCGTTTGCATCGCGGAGTTGGTGTGTAGCGTACCAAATACCAAGTGACCGGTCTCTGCAGCGGTAATAGCGATCGAGATAGTCTCTCTATCGCGCATCTCACCAACTAGGATAATGTCCGGGTCCTCACGCAAGGCAAATTTTAACGCATTAGCGTAGGAATGGGTATCGGTGCCGATATTTCTGTGAGAGAAAAGCGCTTTTTTATTGGTATGGACAAACTCGACCGGATCTTCAACGGTGATGATGTGCTTGCGCTCTTTTTCGTTGATCTCGTTTAGCATCGCGGCAAGAGTAGTTGATTTACCACTACCGGTAGGTCCGGTAACCAAAATCATGCCTTTTTCGTGCTTGACTACCTCTTTAAAAATCGTAGGGGCTTTTAAATCGTCCAGGCTAGGAATATCGATAGGAATAATACGAAATGCGGCAGCCAAATCGCCGTTCATAGTGTAGTAGTAATTACCACGGAAGCGTCCGATATTAGGAAGCTCGATCGCAAAGTCAAGCTCTTTATTTTCCTCGAGCGCACTTTTTTGCGCATCGGTAATGAGCGCGTAGCAGATATACTCGATATCCGTGCCCTTAAGCGGATCCATGGCAAGTGGGCGCAATGTTCCGTCGATACGTATTTGAGGCGCCGAGCGCGAAACTAAGTGAAGGTCGCTCGCTTTGTTAAAAACGACGGTTTTTAGTAGGGTTTCGATATCTACTAAATTTCTTTGAACTTCTTCCATAAAATTCCTTTCAATCTATGATTTTCGGTACTACGAAGTAGCCGCCTTCGGACTGCGGAGCATGCTTTAAAACGCTTTCTGCGACATCGCTTTTGCGTGGAATATCTTTGCGAAACGGAGTACCGCCTTTTAATGTAGTGATAGCCGCCTCGCCACTTTGTAAATCCAGCTCATTTAGAATTTCTACAAAATCTACAATATTATTTAATTGCCCTTTAAATTCTTCTCGCTTAGCATCTGGAATTTTAAGAGCAGATAGCCTTTCCAGCTTGCTTAGCAAGGCATCGTCTATTATCATAACTTTCCTTTTTCTGATAAATGCGACATTATATCATAAAAATTCTTTATCTTAGGCGGTATTTAAAATTTTTTATGCTACAATTACGCCGATTTTCTCAAATAAAGGACTAAATTTTGGCTTTAAAAGACGACATCGAAGGCGTGAAAAAAGAGATTGGCACAGAAGAGCAGTTTCTAGAAAGCGTCATAAAAAGTGAAATTTTCGTAAAAAAATACAAAAAGCCGCTGATATTTTTGGCTGCGGTTTTGATCGTAGCGTTTATCGGATATTACGCAAATGAATTTCTAAGCGATCGCCGCATAGCAAGTGCTAATGCGATCTATGACGAGCTGCTTAACAAGCGCGACGACACTAAGCTAGCCGAGCTTAAGCAAAAAGATATAAATCTATACGCTCTTTATATTTTGCAAAACGGCTCTGCAGACGAGCGAGCGGCGCTAGAAAATACCCAAGGCATCGATGTTATGCTAAAAGAGATAATAAATCTACAAAACGGCAAACAAGGCGGAGTGCTACTCGCCGATTACGATTCTTTGCTTAAGGGCTACGACATGCTAAAAGAGGGTAAAATCGAGCAAGCTCACGCAGAACTAGATAAAATTCCACTCAACTCGCCAGTTCGTCAAATCGCACTTGCTTTGAAACACTATGGAGGCAATAAATAATGAAAAAAACGCTGATATTTACGCTTTTACTATCGTTTTTATTTTTAGGCTGCTCGACGAAGCGCCAGTATTTCGAACCTAGCGACGAAAACATCACAGGCGATATGAAATTTAACGGCTCACTGCCATCGGAAATCGTAGCGGTTAGTAAAGATGGCGCGACGCTAAAAGACGGCGAAGTCATCTCTAAAAACGGGTTGGTGAAAAATTTCAAAGTCCTAAAAAGTGAAAAATTTTTAGGCGAATATGACGGAAATTTCGTCGTAACTGACATCAATGGCACGCTTAAAGTAGTTAGTGGCACAGGCGCCGTAAAATTTGAAAAAGTCCTTGGCAGACAAGCACTCAGTGCAAATATACGCGGCGATGATTTGGCTTTAGTGATGAGCGATGATTCGATCATGCTTATCAAGCTAAGCTCTGGCGCAGTGGTACTCGATCATAAAGTAGGCGATGCATTCGCAATCGATTCGCGCGTAGCGTCACCGCTATTTATCAACCAACTTATCGCTTATCCTGCGTTAGACGGACTAGTCAGCATCGCAGAAAACGTAGGCGGGCGCTCGGCACGCGATTTCGTCGTGAGCAACCAGCCGTTTTTTAACAACATTATCGCCTTAGAAAATAAAGGCGATAACCTTTACGCCGTAACTACCACTAGGCTAATGCTGGTAAGTCCTACGGGCAATAAAAACCATAACGTAGACATCAAAGACGTGATTTTTAGCGGCGATAGAATTTATCTTTTCTTAAAAGACGGCAGAGTCGAGCTACTAGATCGCGGGCTAAATTTGATCAAATCGCGCAAATTCACCTTCGCACAGTTTAGCGGCGCGCTACTTAGCGGCGGCTATCTGTATATCATCGAGCGCAACGGCTACGTCATCCGCACCGATGAAAATTTAGAAGGCCAGGCGATCTACGAGCTAAATGGCGAACTCGATGATAAGTCCTTTATCGCAGGCAGCTCGTTTTACTATGACGATAAAATTTTAAATTTTGATGCTAGATAAAATTTCAAAACTCTGCGTTCGCGAAGGGCTCCTGCTTCAAAAATTTCAAACGCTAGATATCGCGAGTTTCACGCGCTCGCGATCATACGGCGCATATTTCGGCGTGGATCTAAAAAGCTACAACGTCCTTTTATTTATGCGCGACGCAAAATCTCGCTTTGTAATGCGCGACGCGGAATTTCTGCTCTCGCTCGTAAGCGACATTAGCGCAAGCCTAGGCAAGGTCGTGAAAAAGCGCGTGCTGTTTTACAACTCGCAAATGTGCTCTAAAAGTGCGAAATTTTTAAAAGAAAACGGATTTAGCCTCCATGCTTTTGTGTGACATAGGAAATTCCAGGGTTAAATTTTATAAAGGCGGCGTAACGCAAAGTATGCCCGTAGCGGAGTTTATGCGGTATGAGCCGAAGGAGCAAATTTTTTTCATTAGCGTCAATGATAGCGTGAAAAAAAAGCTGAAAAACCCTCTGTTTGTCGATCTGGCGTCGCACTTTGAGCTAAAAACCGCCTACCGCGGGCTTGGGATCGACCGCATAGCGGCGTGCTCGGCGGTGACGACAGGCGTCGTCGTCGATGCGGGCAGCGCGATCACCGTGGATTTGATGTTTAAAAGCTCGCATCTAGGCGGATTTATAATGCCCGGTATCGGCACGCTTTTAAAGTCGTTCGCGAGCATCGCGCCCGTGCTGGACGTCACGCTTTCAACCAATATCGATCTGGATCCGCTACCGCAAAAGACCGTAAACGCCGTAAATTACGGGATTTTGAAGCCGATCGTGCTTGCCATCGCAAACATCGCGGGCAATAATAAAATTTACTTCACGGGCGGTGACGGAGCCTATTTGATGCGGTATTTTCGCAACTCGATCTATGAAAAGGATCTCATCTTTAAATCGATGGTGAGCTTGATTGCAAAAAAGGGGCTAGCATGATAACCATAGCCCTACCAAAAGGCCGCATAGCCGACGATACGCTTAAAATTTTCAAAACCATCTTCGGGCTTGATTTTGTTTTCGAAGATCGCAAACTCATAATGCAAGAGGGCGATTTTAAATTCCTCTACGTCCGCAACCAAGATATCCCTACTTACGTTATGGGAGGCGCGGCGGATATCGGCGTAGTGGGGCTTGACGTGCTTGAGGAGCATCGCCCCGACGTGCTTACGCTGCTCGATCTTAAAATCGGAAAATGCCGCGTCTGCGTGGGCGTGCATGCGGGCACCCGGCTAAACTACGGCGCTCCGAGCCTAAAAATCGCTACGAAAATGCCCAACATCACTCGCGAATATTTCGCCTCAAAAGCCGTCGCCGTAAATATCATCAAACTCTACGGCTCGATCGAGCTAGCCCCGCTCATAGGGCTTGCCGACGCTATCGTCGATGTCGTGGAGACCGGCGCTACGATGAAGCAGAACGGGCTGCAGCCCGCAGAAACCATAATGCAAAGCTCGGCGCACCTCATCGCCAACAAAAACAGCTTCGTGCTAAAACGCGATGAAATTTTAAATTTAAGAGATAAACTAGCCCACACGATCGCGTAAATGCTAGCTTGCCCGCCACACGGTGCCTACGGCCAGCGCGGCATATTTTGCGTGAGTAAATCATCGCCACCTTGGCGCGCTGTCGTTTAAAAACTGCCGCTACAGATAGAATTTTGCGGCGGCAATCGTGCTTCTTAAATTTAAACCAGATTGGAAATTTGATTTATCAAGAAGCGGAGGCACTTTACCTAGCCATACAGCGTAAAATTTCAAATTTCTGTCGCTACAAATTTTAAAATTTAGCCTAAATTTACAGCTCGCGAAATTTCAAAATACAAAACTCCACGGCGCAGAATTTCAAAATTCCAAAATCCGCTTCACAATTTCACGTCGTAAAATTTAAAATTCTCGCGAACTCTAAATTTGAGCTCAAATTCCTGCGGCTTGGAAACGGCAGAATTTCGGAATTTCAACTCGCGAAATTTCGCCGCTCAAAATCGCACGAAAATTAATCGGCGCTACTTTTTAAGCATAAAAAATAGCCCACGCCAAAATCAAGGATGCTAGCCGACCACATCGCAACTAAGTAAAGCTCCGCAAATCCTGCGTATAAGCCAACTGCCATGGCGACATTTGAAAAGCTGCTTCATAAGGCTTACAAAGCCCGCACAAGCAGCATTATCACCTATATTTTCGGGCAGGATAAATACACTTGGCGCGAGCAATATATACAGCGCAAAAAATTTCGAATACAGCCGTTTAACAATTTTGATAAATTTTGGATTTAAGACAGGTTGCATCCCGACGCCTGGCTCGAGCCCAGTCCGCGCTAGCTTGATTTTTTCGGGCACCGTTTGCTCGCCAGCTTTGTTTCGGATTTTTTCTGCACGTCTTAAGTCCGTTTTTGCGTGCTTTACTAAATTTGCTCGGCGAAATTTTACCGCGATAAAATTTTACGTAGTAAAACTATGCCTAAAATTTCAAATCCGCTAAAGTTTAAAATTTTAAAGCTGCGTGGAGATTCGCCAAAGTAAGGCTTCGCAAAAATTTAGCTAGAAATTTAAAAGTGTCCGCGCCGTTTATCGTGCCGCAGGTAAGCTAGTGCGACAATATAATTCAACTCTGTCGAGGTATGGCGAGCTGTTATTGCGGCAACTCAAACTGCGCGCTATAAGCCTTGCCGACGCAATAAAGCAGAAGCGGTTTATGTGCCTGTAAATTTGTGGCAGATAAAATTCCGCCGCAATAAACGCAATAAATTTAGATATCACGGACTATCTGTGTAATTACAATTCTTATGCGTCGCGCCATAAATTTTACGTGCGGCAAGCTTTGAGCCAAAAATATTGTCGTCTCTTATCGCAACCGCGCCAAAGTCTAGGCTCTCTGCGCGCTCAAATATCGCTTGCGTGCGGCACAACAAGCAAGAATAAAATTTTAACCAACCTGGCGCGGCGAGAGGGCACACCTACGCCGCGATGATTTCACGCACCTTTTCGGTGAAATTATCGCTCACGATGTATTCGGTCGGATAAACTAGCACCTCGCTGCCGTTGCGGATTCGCAGAATCAGCCGCTTGGTATTTTTTAGCGCCGTGTCGCAAAAGGCGAGATGGTAAATTTTATAAATTTTCTCGCGACTTAGCTCGCCTAAGCTTAGCTCAAACTCGAAATCCTGCGCGTTTTTACGCTGCGTCTCGCGCTCTTTGCGCGCCTTAAGGGCGGGGTCCTCCGCAGCAAACCCTCCCCTTCGCTCCGCAAAATTCCCGCCGCCAAAGCTGCCACTTCGTTCGCCGCCGAAACCATTTCCGCCCTCATTTCTGCGCTCTGAGCCGAATCTAGAGCCTCTAATTTTGTCAGGCGCGTAGTTTTCGATCTCGCGCGCCGCATCCAGGCTCAAAATTTCATCCAGATAAATTTGATATTTGCCGCCGTAAGGGCTAGTATTTTTGCTAAGCCGTGCCCAAAACGCCATCGGGCGCTCCAACTGCGCATCCGTTAGCGCAGTGACCGCATCACAAATATCACCGAACGCGCTCATCTCGAAGCTGCCCGCAAGATCAAGCACCGTAAGATTTGCCATCTGCTTACCCGATTTGGTCGTGCGGGTGTGGACGTTTTCGATCTTGCCGACGCATAAAATTTTAACGCCCGCGCCCCCGTCGTCCACTAGCTCGCCGAATTCGCCGGATTTGGTATATGAAATGCCGCCAAGCTCTGAGGCATAGGCTCTTAGCGGATTTTCGCCCAAAAATACTCCCGCGCGCGGACGAAAGCTCGCGTCACGGGCGTTTTGCAGACTCATCATCGAAAGAAACGACAGCTGATACGCCGCGCCGCCCACCGCGCTTTTTGAAATTTTGATCATAAAGGCGTAAGGATGCTCCCGCTCCTGTGGGCTTAAGTTTTCGATCGCCTTTAGCGCGTTATCGAACACCGCGAGCTCGAAGCTGCCGTGCAGATCAAGCACGTTTAAAATCCCCATTTTTTTGCCCGTTTTTGTCATGCGCGTGGACAGATCCTCGATCCGCCCCACGCTAAGAACCTCGGCACTATCGCCCTCGATCTCGCTAAACGCCGAGGATAGCGTATAGTCGATGCCCTCCATCTCCTCTTTATAATCATCCAGCGGATGCCCAGAGAGATACACGCCCACGGTCTGCTGCTCAAATTTCAAAATTTCGCCCTGCGGAAATTCCTTATCGGTATCGACGAAGCTTACGCTCATGCCGCTCGTCATATCCTCATCCTCGCCAAAAAGCGAGCTTGCGGCGTCCTTTTTAATCTCGGTGATCTTTTTCATCACGTCTAGGATATTTTCCATATTTTGAATCATCGCTAATCGGCTCTTGCCCAGACAATCCATCGCGCCTGCGTAGATCAGCGACTCGATGACCTTTTTATTGACGCGGAAATTATCCACGCGCGAAGCAAAATCGTCGATACTTTGAAATTTAGCCTCGCTTTGAAGCTCTAAGATATTCTCGATCGCGGCACCGCCCACGCCCTTAATCGCGCCGAGGCCGTAGATGATCGAGGTGCCCGATTTGGAGTTTTCGTCGTCCACGACGCTAAAGCCCCTTAAACTTTGATTGATCGACGGCGGCAAAAGCCCGATGCCTAGGCGGCTCGCCTCGTCGATATACTTTGAAATTTTATCGGTGTTGCCCTCTTCCGAAGTAAGCAGCGCCGCCATAAACTCCGCCGGATAGTAGGTCTTAAGATAGGCTGTTTGAAAGGTGATCATCGAATACGCCGCGGCATGGGATTTGTTAAAGCCGTAGGAGGCAAATTTCATAATCAGATCAAATAGCTCATCCGCCTTTGCTACGTCAAAGCCCAGCTCTTTAGCGCCGCTTAGATACTGCTCGCGCATGTGGGCAAGCTTCTTTTCATCCTTTTTACCCATCGCGCGGCGCACCAGATCGGCATCGCCCAAGCTAAAGCCGCCTACCTTCTGCACGATCTGCATGACCTGCTCTTGATAGACGATGATACCGTAGGTAGGCTCTAAAATTTCTTTTATCTCTGGGAAGATATAGCTAGCTTTTAGCTCGCCGTGTTTGATCCTGATAAAATCAGGGATTAGATCCATCGGCCCCGGGCGGTAGAGCGAGATCATCGCGATGATATCCTCGAAGCGGTCGGGGCGCAGGTTCATCGCCAGATCCTGCATGCCCGCACCCTCGATTTGGAAAATCCCCAGCGTGTTGCCGCTTTGAATCGTCTCGTAGGTCTTGTGGTCGTTGAAATCGATCTCCTCCCAGACGATATCGCGACCGTAGCGGCGCTTGACGAGCTTAGCCGCATTATCGATCACATCGAGGTTTTTTAGACCCAGGAAGTCAAATTTTATCAGATCGACGTCCTCGAGATAGTTTTTGGTGTATTGCGTTACTAGGCGCGCATCCTCGCCCTTATCCTGCTTAAATAGCGGTGCTTTGTTCCACAGCGGCTCGTTTGAGATCACCACTCCCGCGGCATGCATGCCTGCGTTGCGATTTAGCCCTTCAAGGCCCAGCGCAAACTCCCAAACCTGCTGTGCGATCGGATCTGCATCGATAAATTCCTTCAGCTTCGGCTCGGCGTCGTAAGCCTGCTTGAGCGTGATGCCGAGCTTGTCGGGGATCAGCTTCGCCATCTTATCGGCCTGCGAAAGCGGCATATCGCAGACGCGAGCCACGTCGCGAATAACGCCGCGCGCGAGTAGCTTACCAAAGGTCGCAACCTGCGCGACGTTGTATTTGCCGTACTGATCGATGACGTAGTCGATCACCTCGCCTCTGCGCGCCTGGCAAAAATCCACATCGATGTCGGGCATCGAGATACGCGACGGATTTAAAAATCGCTCGAAAAGCAGATTATACGGGATCGGATCGAGGTCGGTAATGCGAAGCGCATACGCGCAGATGCTACCCGCCGCAGAGCCGCGACCTGGGCCAACCGGGATATCGTGATCCTTCGCCCAGTTGATGAAATCCTGCACGATTACCATATAGCCCGAAAAATGCATGTTTTTAATAATGGCAAGCTCCTTTTCCAGGCGCTCGCGATAAATTTCGTGTTTCTGTGGATTGATAAATTTAAGGCGCTCTTTAAGCCCCTCGCGGCAGAGATGATCGAATAAAAAATCATCGTTTGCAAAGCTATAGCGCTCCGAGGGCTGTGGCAACGAAAGCCCGAGCCTAGCGGCGTATTCGATCGTAAATTTAAAATTCGGCGGCGTGGGCGCGTAGTCCTTCTCGTCGAAGGCAAATTTGAGATTGCACTTTTGCACGATCTCGGCGGTATTTTCGATCACTTCGGGGATGTCCGCAAAAAGCCGCCTCATCTCCTCGTCGCTTTTTACGTAAAATTCTGAAACGACGTGTTTTAGGCGGTCGCCGTCGTTGATCGTCTTGCCCATCGAGATGCACTGATAGACGTCGTGAGCCTTGGCGCGGTCCTTGCGCGCGTAGTGAGCGTCGTTCGTGGCGATGATCTTGACGCCGATTTCGCGCGAAAGGCGGATGAGGTCTTTATCGACATTTAACTGCTCACCGATGCCGTGGCGCATGATCTCAAGATAAAAATCCTCGCCGAAAATTTCTTTATACTCAAGCGCCGCTTTTTTCGCCGCTTCGTAGCCGCCCGCGCCGCGCTTTAAATTTCGCTCGCTTCTATTTAGATGAAATTCCACCTCGCCCGCTAGGCACGCTGAGGAGCAGATGAGCCCCTCGCTGTGCTCTTTTAAAATTTTTTTGTTGATCCTTGGGTAGTAGTAGAAGCCGTCTAAAAACGCACGCGAGCTAAGATACATTAAATTTTTATAGCCCGTCTCATTTTTGGCAAGCAGTATCAAGTGGTAGCGCTGGCGGTCGCTTTTATCGCCGATATCCTCGTGGTTATGCAGATAGGTCTCGATACCAATGATAGGTTTAATGCCGTGCTTTTTCATCGTCTGATAAAAGTCTATCGCGCCGAACATATTGCCGTGATCGGTGATCGCGCACGCCTTGGTACCGCGGCTCTGCAAAAGCTCGGCGAGCTCGCTTACTTTATTCGCGCCGTCTAGCAGCGAATACTCGGTGTGAAGGTGCAGGTGGGTGTAGTCGCTCATTTTTGGTCCTTTTTTCTGTTGGAGCGATTATATTAAATTCGGGCTTTAGAAACGGTCAAATTTAATGGAATTTTGGCTTAAATTTCAGCGCGAAATTTTACGAGCAAATTTTGTTACGGAATTTTATTTCGGAGGTTTTACATTCTGGGTTTTGCGGATTAAATTTTGACAAAATTTTAAGCTTAAAATGCTGTGATGAAATTTTGCTATCGTAAAATTCCGCCTCGATGGAATTTTGAGCCAACGCAATTCCGCAAAATTCTACGACTTAGATCATCGTAAAATTTTGCGGTTTAAAATTCTGCTTGCAAAGCCTTACAGCTCTACGATCTTGAGAATTCCACGATCGCTTTGGCAAGCTCTCTAGTAGGATCAACGAAAATTTTATCGCTTTTGATTAACGGCAAAAATAGCGGCAGCTCAGTGCAGGCAACGACATAAATATCAGCATCGATTTTGCCTAGCAAATTCTCAAAAGCCCCCACGTATTCGGCAGTCTTGCCCGCCTTAACGCCTTTGTAGATACAATCCATCAAAACCGCTTGATTTTCTTCACCGAGATCCACGCTGATTAGCCCCGCTTCTTTAAGCGGATCGTCGTAAATTTTAGCTTTTTTTGTACCAATAGTGGCTAGCACAGCGATTTTATGGGCGTTTGGATAATTTTTGCGGATCGCTTTTACGGTGACCTCGGCGATATGAATTAGCGGGATTTCCGCCGCAGCTTCTACATCGTCTGCGAAAAAATGCGCTGTGTTACACGCCATCACAAACGCCTTGCAGCCTGCATTTTTGAGCCTAACGGCACTCTCGCTTAGGCGCGGAAGCGGATTTTCACCTTTACCTAAGATAAATGCCGTGCGATCTTCAATCTGCGGATAGCTATCGATTACAAGCGGAATATTTTCTTGATCGCTGCCCGCAGCAGTCTCTTCTATGATCTTCATATACAGATCCGCACTCGCTAAAGGTCCCATTCCACCGATAATTCCAACTCTTTTCATAGCTCATCCTTTCTAAATTTTACTTGGGCTAATTTTCCCACTTACTCATATCCATTTCGTTTTCGCTCTTTGCGACGTAGATCGAGGCTACGACATCGCCCGTTACGTTCATCGAGGTTCGCCCCATATCCAAAATCGCATCAATGCCTAAAATCATTCCGTAAGCGATCGCTACATTACCGCTTACCTTGACGCCGATAGATTCTAGTACTAAAAGCAACATCAGCGCACCGGCTCCCGGAACTCCGGCAGTTCCGATCGCCGCAAGCATCGAAGTGATGATGATCGTGAGGTAGTGGCTGCTGTTTAGATCTATACCGCAAGCATTAGCGATAAAAAGAGTGCATACACCCAAATACACGGTCGTGCCGTTCATATTCACCGTAGCACCCACGGGCAAAACAAAGCCGTAGATCGCCTTTGGAATTCCCATATCTTCGGCGGTTTGCATCGTAATCGGAAGCGTGCCGTTGGAGCTGCGGGTAACAAAAGCCGTAAGCATCGGCGGACGCACTTTTTTAAGGAATTTAATCGGGCTAACTCCGATAAGCATACAAATAACGCAATAAACCGCAAATACTTGAATCGCAAGTCCTACGTATAGGGTAATCGTGACATTTAATAGCGAGCTGAAAGCCTCGATACCGCTTTTATTAAACACTACAAACATTAGCGCAAAAACGCCAATTGGTGCGTATTGCATTACCCAGTGCACGACCTTAAACATAATCTCGCTCATTCCGTCGAAAAAATTATAAACCGTATCGGCGGAGCTTTTGATACGCGCGTCGCTACTGTCGCGGCAAAACGCAAGCCCTACGCCAAGAAATAAACAAAACGCGATAATCGGCAAAATTTCGCCCTTGGCTATGGAATCAAAAGGATTCGTAGGAATTATATTAAGCAAAATTTTACTCATACTAGGCGCGTTCGCTGCCTTTTCGACAGCCTTGGACGCATCGCTTAGATCAAGCCCGCTACCTGGAGAAAATACAAACGCACACGCTAGGCCGATGACGATCGCAAAAAGCGTAGTTATAGCGTAAAATATGATCGCCTTAACGCCTACTTTGCCCAGGTGCGCGGGTGAGATGCTGCTCGTGCCCACGATGAGCGAGCAGATGATGATCGGCACCATGATCATCTTTAAAAGCCGCACGAAAAGATCTCCCAAAGGCGTTAAAATCCCCACCCACGTGGTATCACCCACCGGCATATTTTTAGGTAGTAACATACCAATCGCAGAGCCCAACACTAAAGCGATAATGATGCGCCAAAGCAAGCTTGAGTTAAAATAAAAGGCTAAAATTCCGCCTTTTTTCGTTTGATTTTCTGACATGGACATCCCCCTGCACTAAGAATTTTAACGGAATTCTACCGCAACTTGGCATAAAATAAAATTTAATCGGTCGCCAAATGAAAGTTAAATTTGAAAATTCAATCGCGAGCTTAACCAAATTTTAAAGCTGAAATTATGCGGCAGGCTTTGTCTTTTGAAGTTATAAAACGGAATTTTATAGTAATTTCAGAGAAAAAAATGGCGCATAAAATTTTATAGAATTTTGCGGATTTTGATGCAGTGAAAAGCCAAAAATTTTATGGTGGTGGGCTCACTAGGACTTGAACCTAGGACCATCCGGTTATGAGCCGGATGCTCTAACCAACTGAGCTATGAGCCCGCCAGCGGTGAAAAAGAAATGTGATTTTACAAAAATAATCTTAAAACGGCGTTAAATCTTAGCCGCGAAATTTTATGGCGCCTAGATCCGCCCAAATAGTGGCTAAATTTCACGCCAAAGCGCGCGACTTTATCTGATTTCCAATCAGATCACTTTCGTGCGCACAAGGCGGCGTAAATTTAAGACAAAATTTATATAAATTCCAGCTCTTAAATCCGCCGCGATAAATCTAATCCGCTCGCAAATCGCGTAAATTAATAGCTTTTTACTTGAATAGGCTCCGATAGCATTTTAGGGACTCCCGGTAATTCATACGCTCCCCGGCAGATATTATTTTCGGCATCGGGACCTTTTGCGATGGTGATCGTTTTATTTTCGCCGTCCACGCTGATTAGGAAGCATTTATCTCCCTTTGTGCTTTTAAGATATGCGGAATTCGCTCCGTTGGGCTCTAGCGGAACATTCGTCATAACCGAAAAATCGGATGCGAATTTGCCTTGAGAGATATAGTAGGCGTCCAGATCGTATTTAACGGTAATTAAATTTGTCGCCAACTTAGAGATCTCCGCATCATCTCTAGTAGTCAGCCCCGGTTTCGCAATCGCTACTGCAGGCAAAGCGATCGCTACGATACAAAACGCAGCTATTACCTTCGCTACGGATACTTTTTGGGGCGTTACGTCGTATTCGTAGTTTTGCAGCGACTTTGCGGCGACGGCAAGCGAGCTTTTATTTTTACACACCATATCGCTAGTAAAGGGTAAAAATAGAAATTTACCGTATCCCATAAGACCCAATCCCGCGGGAGCGGTCCGACTAAAACGGTTAAGGATCGAACCCGACAAATAAGTTAAAATAGCCAAGATCCAACCGCCTAGAAAAAACCAAATAATGTTGCCTAAAATACGCATATTTTACCTCTTTATAAATTATGTAAATCAAGCAAGCCGCCTGCTACAGACGTTGCACAGCCTACCATTGCTTTTGCGGCGTATTTTATGCGACCCGCACGCTATGCCGCACGAAACGAGTCGTATGCGCGCAAAATCCCATGCGCAAAACAACTACGGAATGATAAGAGATGGGGTTTAACGATTGGCAACAAACGCTTTTCATCGATAAAATTTTAGTACGCAAATGACTGCGGCAAGGGTGTTTAAAAAATTTAAATTTATTTTAAAAAATATTAGAAATTCTAAAATTTCGACGCAGAAATTTAAAAAATTTCATAAATTTTTATGAAATTTACAGATCAAAATTTTAAAATTTTTACGATACAGCGAAGCGAATTCTTAAAATTTTACTATGGCTTTTAGCGCAAAATCTTCCCGATAAGGACACAAAACAGAAATTCCAAATCAAATTTTCTCGACGTGAAGCGCTTCCTTAAATTATGAATTTAAAATTTTACATGTGAAATTTCCACTCTACACAGTGCGGCATATTTCTGCCAAGATAAAATTCGCAAGCAAAATTCCAACCTCGCAAACCCAAAAGCATACGGCAATTACTTCTTGAAATTTTAGCACCGCTTACCCGTAGACCAATATTACGTTGCTTTATAGAATTTAGACCTCACGACGCCAGCTCCTCGCACTGCAAGCTCGCCTTGCGTTTTCGTTCAGACGGCGATCCGTCCACACGCCGCTATGGCGTCTCGTCGCCATCTTAGTCTTGAAGCGCGTCCGCTTCGCTCTCCGCCGCGATCGCCTCGAGGCTTAAAATTTCATCGACGTCCTCCAGCTGCGCTACGCCGCTTCCTGCGATGCTTCTGATGCTTGCGTGCATCGCGATCGCGCCGTCTCGCGCACGCGCGATCTGTTTTTCTCGCTGTTTCCAGATGCGCTCCATCGCGTTGCGCTCCTTGTTTAGGCTCTCCTGCATGCCGACGAATGCCGATACGATCGTCTTTATCTGGTTTGCAAACTCGGGCGAGGTCAGATAGTCGTAGAGCATCGCCGTTTTGCTATCTTGATTTTGACCCGATCTTTTAGCAAACGCAAGCGCCACGACGTGTTCGCGCAAAACGGCGCAAAGCCCCTTAAATTCCTCAAACGAACAGATCCAGATGCTAGCATCGCTCGGCGCTTGGTGCAGCCTAGGGCTGTGAGGCGGCATCTGCTCGGTGACGATAACGCCGATCTGCGCGCCCTCGCCTATCATATCGTCTTTGAGTTTGTCGATCCATTTGGGCTCGAAGCTTTTCGTACGCTTGCTCTCGTACAAAATTTTACCGCAGCCAGCAAACTCCCTCGTATGCACCATCTGCACGCAGTCTGCGCCGCGCGCGCCCTTTTTGACCTCATCTATCTCGTCCAAAGGAAAGCTTAGCCGCAGATACTCCTGCAGCGCAAGCTCCTGTACCTCGCCCTGAAGCTGCTGCGAGCCCACCTCCGAGCGGCGCTTGAGCTCGTTTATTTGGCCGATTAGGCTTTGGATCTGCTCATCTTTTTGGCGGAATTTCAGCTCGTTTTCCTGCGAAATTTGTTTCGAAAGCCGCTCGCGCTCCATATTCATGCGGTTGGTTAGCTCGATCTCGGATTTGGCTTTGTTCTCAGCTTCAAGCTCGCTAAATTTACGCTTTTGCGCCTCCATTTCGGCCTTTATTAAATTTAGCTCAGAAATTCTTTGCGATTTTTCTTGCAGCTCCTTTTGTAAAATTTCAAATTTCGCCGCGTTTTCGCTCTCGATCTGAGATTTTGCGAGCGCTAAAATTTTCTCCCGCTCGCTATTTAGCGCGGAATCGGTCGCCGCTTTTACGCGCTGCTCGAAGGCGTTTTCCTTCGCTTGCAGCTGCGCCAGATGCTTCGCGTACTCCTCGCGCTTAGCGGCGATCTCGGCTTCAAATTTAAGCGTGGCTTCGTTTTGCTGCTGCTGCCACTTTCGCTTCTGCTGCAAAATTTCATCTTCAAATTTAGCTTTGATATCGCGCTGCAGCGCCTCGTCTATATCAATCTGCGAGCCGCAGTGCGGGCACTTTACGTTAGCCATCTTTGCCCCTTAAACTTTGCTCTTTCATCTTTTCAAATTCCTGCGAAATTTGCGCGGCATTGGGCTCATCCGCCATCTTATCGAGCACGGAGTTGTAGCGATTTACGAGCAATATCGCAAGCGCCGAAAAGCAAAAGCCCGGCAGCAGCTCGTAAACGATCGCCGAAAGCCCCGATAAGATCCAGCAAATAACCGTGATACCGCCTACGAGCATGCCTACTAGAGCCGAGAGCGCGCTCATTTTTTTAGAATACAGGCTGAAAAGAAGCACCGCTCCAAAGCTCGCGCCAAATCCCGCCCAAGCGTTTCCGACGACGTTTAGCACCGTATCATTTGAGCCGAACGCCAAGATCGCGGCAAGCGCGGCGATGATCACGACGGCGATGCGGCTGCTTAGCGTCTGCGTGCGCTCGCTCACCTCTTTTTTATAAAACGCGAAGATAAAATCTTTCGTAACGGCGCTCGCGCTTACCAAAAGCTGGCTTGAGATGGTGCTCATAATCGCCGCCAGCACCGCAGATATTATGACGCCTAGGATGAATGGATGAAAGAAAATTTTACCGAGCTCTAGGAAAATTTTTTCTGGGTCGTCTATGCTAAGACCTTTTTGCGAAAAATACACAAAGCCGATCAGACCGCTGAGCATCGCGCCCGCAAGACCCAACACCATCCATGAAATTCCGATGCGGCGCGCGCTATCAAGCTCGCGCGAGCTTCTAATCGCCATAAAGCGCACGATGATGTGCGGCTGCCCGAAGTATCCGAGCCCCCAAGCAAGCAGGCCCAAAACGCCCAAGAAGCTTTGATTGTAAAATAGATCGAGGTGGCTCGCGCCATATAGCCGTACCTGCGCAAAAAAGGAGCTGTCCGCAGGGATCTGCAGCGCGCGGTAAGAAAACAAAGGGATCAAAATAAGCACCGCAAACATCAGCGCACCCTGAAATGCGTCGGTGATCGCGACGGCCTTAAATCCGCCGAAAAAGGTATAAAACACGACAATTAAGATCGTAGCGATCGCGCCGTAGGTAAAGCTTAGCCCGAAAAAGCTCTCAAAGGTCTTGCCGCCCGCGATTATGCCGCTGCTAACATAGAGCGTAAAAAATATGATGATCAAAAGTCCTGAGATGATGCGAAGCGTCTTGGTGCGGTCTTTAAAGCGGTTTTCTAAAAAATCTGGGATCGTGACGCTGTCGCTTGCTACCTCGGTGTAAATTCTAAGCCTTTTTGCAAGAAATTTATAGTTGCACCACGCGCCCACGCAAAGCCCTAGAGCTATCCAGATATTGCAAATCCCCGTCGCAAACATCGCGCCCGGCACTCCCAAAAGCATCCAGCCGCTCATATCGCTAGCGCCCGCGCTAAGTGCCGTTACGAATGGCCCTAGGCGGCGGTTATCGAGCAGATACTCACTTAAGCTCGCATTCTTGTCATAATAATACCTACCTATAAAAATAAGCGCGCCGAAATATATCGCGATTGCGCAATAGGTCCAAAAGCTCATCGTTGCCTCCTTTTAAAAAAGCTAATTTTACTCTATTTCAAATAAAATTTTACTTTCGGAATTTAGCCAGATTTTAACGAAATTTTAGTATTCTTGTCGTTCAAATTTTAAGAAAAAGGCGCCTTGGTTGAACGAGAAAATTTTAAAGGTCGTATTTGTTTTGACTGTAATCGCCGTGGGGCTTTATTTCACCTATCCCGAACTGAGCGAAGCGCAAAAAATTTCATACGCCAAAAGCTACGGCATCACTCTTATTTTGACCTCCGGTGGCATCGTGATCGGTATCGCATTAGGATTTATGCTGGCATTTTTAAAATTTCTAAACAATAAATTTTTAAGCTTCATTATTGACGAATACGTGGATATCATCCGCGGAACTCCAATCGTTATCCAGCTGATGGTGTTCGTGTTTATTATCTTTGCTACGTGGAGCAATAATATCGCAGCTGCGATCTTTGCGCTGGGGCTTAATAGCTCAGCCTACGTCGCAGAGATCGTGCGCAGCGGTATAAACAGCGTCGATCGCGGCCAGATGGAAGCTGCGCGCGCGATGGGGCTAGGCTACGGCACGGCGATGAAAGAGATCGTCTTTCCTCAGGCGATAAAAAACATCCTGCCCGCGCTTGCGAATGAGTTTATTAGCCTATTTAAAGAGACCTCGGTCGTGGGCCTCGTAGCAATTACTGATCTTACGTTTTTTTCAAAAAGCATGCAGGCGGCGCTTTATACCGTCCAGCCGATACTTTTTGCCGCAGTGCTTTACTATGCAAGCGTGAAATTTTTCTCGTTTTTAGTAAAAATGCTAGAAAGTAGGTTAAACCGCAATGATTGAAATATCAAATTTAACCAAATCCTACGGCAATTTATCGGTGCTAAAAGGAATTTCAAAGACCATAAATAAAGGCGATATCGTAGCTATCATCGGTCCAAGTGGCGGCGGTAAATCAACCTTTTTGCGTTGCTTAAATTTGCTTGAAATTCCAAGCGGCGGCACTATTAAAATAGACGGCGAGGATATTACCGATAAGCACACCGATATTAATAAAATTCGCCGCAAAGTTAGTATGGTGTTTCAGCATTTCAACCTCTTTGCAAATAAAAACGTGCTGGAAAATTTAACTCTAGCGCCCATAAAAGCGGGCATTTATACTAAAGAACAAGCCTACGCAAAAGCAGAGGAGCTGCTACAAAAGGTCGGTCTTAGCAATAAGGCCTATACTTATCCGCACAAGCTTAGCGGCGGACAAAAGCAACGCATCGCAATCGCTAGAAGTTTGGCAGTAAATCCGGACGTGATTTTATTCGACGAGCCCACCTCGGCGTTAGATCCCGAGATGATCGGCGAGGTGTTAGGTATAATGAAAGAGGTCGCCAAAGAGGGCATTACGATGCTTGTGGTAACGCACGAGATGGGCTTTGCACGCAATGTCGCAAATAGGATTTTTTTTATGGAGGGCGGCAAGATCGCTGTGGACGATACGCCTAAAAACGTATTTGAAAATCCGCAAAATCCGAGATTGAAAGAATTTTTAAATAAAATTTTAAACCACTAAAGGAGAGGGAAATGAAAAAATTTATGAGATTTCTAGTTGCGGGCGCTTTGCTTTGCGGCTCGCTGGTCGCTAAGGACATCGCTAAAGATACGCTTATCGTAGGCACGAACGCCGAGTATCCGCCGTTTGAGTTCGTGGATGAAAACTCCAAAGTCACCGGCTTTGATATGGATCTGGTAGCCGAGCTTGCAAAGCGCGCGGGGGTGAAATATGAAATTTTAAATATGAGCTTTGACGGGCTAATCCCTGCGATTAAAAGCGGCAAAATCGACATGATCGCCTCGGGGATGAGCGCGACACCGGCTCGTAAAAAGGCTATCGATTTCACAGCTCCTTACTATAAAGTCGAGAATTTATATGTCAAGCGCAAGGATGATAACTCGTTAAATTCCAAAGCCGACTTGCAGGGTAAGCGCCTTGCCGCACAGCTAGGCACCATTCAAGAGCTTGCGATCAGAGATATCAAAGGCGCCGAGGTTAGCGCTACGGAGAACGTTTTTGTAGCCGTTATGTCGTTGAAAAACAAAAAGATCGATGCGCTTTGCGTGGATTCGTCCGTGGGCTATGAGTATCTTAAGAAAAATGACGATCTAACCGCATTTTTTAAAGAATCCGACGGCAGCGAGGGCTTTTCGATCGCATTTGATAAGGGCAAGTATCCCGAGCTGCTCGCTAAATTTAACGCGGCGCTTGAGGAGATGAAAAAGGACGGAAGCTACGAAAAGCTTTTGGAAAAGTATAATTTAAAATAATCTGCAAAATTTAGGCGCAAATTCTGCAATAGGAATTTGCGCCGCCTAAGAGGAATCCTATGAAAAAGATATTTTTAGCACTTGCGATTTTGCTCTGCACGCAGAGCTTTGCGGAGCAAAAAGACAGATACGGCATCGCTGCGTTTGCAGGTCTTGGCGATGACGGCAGAACCTTTGTTTTTACCTTTAGAAAAGCTCAAAAAGATCGATTCTTTCCATGCGACTTAAAAAATTTAAACATAATCGCTGCGGGTGCTTCTAGGTGCATAACGGACGCCAAAGAGCTTAAAAAATTCGATAAAGAATATAAAAAAGCTCTCGAGTCTGTGATAAAACCCGGCAAGCGCTACTATGTAAATTTAATCGATCGTGGCAATGACGCCTATGTTTGCGACGTAAGCGATCCTAAAAGCAATCTGCGATTGGACCTAGTGGCGGCGGGATTTGCCGTGCCGACAACCGACGATAGCGAACTTCTTTTAAAAGCCGCCGAGGAGGCCAAAGAGGCTAAGCGCGGAATGTATAGCGCAAAATTTTGGGATGTTACCAACTGCATCCTAAACGGCGTGCCGATGCCGAAAAAGATAGATGAGTGAAATTTACGCGCTTAGCGACGATATCTTAACGCCGCCGCAAACTATCTTTTCGCAGATAGATGAAATTTTGCGCTGCGGCGTAAAGCTCGTGCAGTACCGCAGCAAGCTCACCGCGCGGGATGAAGCCTTAATCCGCTCTCTCATCGGTCTTTGCGAGGATTACGGCGCCAAACTCATCATAAACGACGATGCGACGCTCGCCAAAAAGCTAGGCGCGCACGGCGTGCATATCGGAAAGGATGACGGCGAGACGGCTCAGGTGCGCGAGTTTTTAGGCGCGGATAAGATCATCGGCGTTAGCTGCTACGCTGGTCTTGCTCGCGCGAGGCAGGTCGAGGCGCAGGGCGCTAGCTACGTAGCCTTCGGCTCGCTAAGGCACGGCAAGACAAAGCCTGATGCGCCGCTTTGCCCCGATGCGCTCGTACAAGAGGCGCGAAAATTTTTAAATCTCCCAATCGCCGTAATCGGCGGAATAAACTTAGAAAATTTAGATGAAATTTTAGCCCTCAAGCCTGATTATATCGCGATGGTAGAGGCGATCTACAGACCCGCTTCGATCACGCAGAATTTAGCAAATTTAAAGGAAAAAATGGATGAATATATTTGACGCCGTGATTTTAGGCATCGTCGAGGGGCTTACGGAGTTCCTGCCCGTAAGCTCGACCGGGCACATGATCCTGGCCGCAAAACTGATGGGTTTGCAGCAGACCGACACGCTTAAATGCTTTGAAGTCGTTATCCAGCTAGGCTCGATCTTAGCGGTCGTCGCGATGTTTTACAAGCGGCTTTTGGTTGATTTTAAGCTCTGGTGCAAACTTATCGTGGGTTTCATCCCCACTGCAGCGATCGGCTTTTTACTGTATAAAAGCATCAAATCGCTATTCGCGCCGCAAACCGTCGCCTACGCGCTAATCGGCTGGGGCGTTATTTTTATCGCGGTAGAGCTCTTTCGCAAGGCGCGCCCTAGGGAAGGCGAGCTAGAGCATCTGGATCAAATTTCATACGTTCAGGCCTTTATCATCGGGCTTTCGCAATGTTTTGCGATGGTGCCAGGCACTTCGCGCAGCGGCGCCACCATCATCGCAGGGCTTTTGTGCGGGCTAAGCAGAAACCTAGCCGCGCGCTTTAGCTTCCTACTCGCGATCCCTACGATGTTTGCGGCGACTTTTTACGACACCTATAAAAATTTAGACACCTTCGCGCAAAACTCCGACAATATCACGACCTTTCTCATAGGCGGCGTAGTGGCGTTTATAGTGGCGCTTGCGGCGATCAAGCTATTTCTAAGCTTCGTTTCGAAGTTTGATTTTATCCCATTTGGAATTTATAGAATTCTAATCGGCATCGTCTTTTTCATCTTCGTTTTTTAAACGCAATCATCAAAGGAATTTCATGAGCCTGGCAAAAAATATCGGCGCATTTTTAAAAGATAGATTTAGCCTCCTATCGGTATTTGATGGCGCGGTGCTAAACGCATACGTGCTAGTTTTAGTATTAAATTTAGCCCTCGGGTTGCTTCTTATCGCGCGCGGCGGCGAGCTGCCCTCTGCGCAGGCGCTGTTTTTCGTGGCGTCTGCGATCTGCGGCGTGACGATACTTTTTTTCGTGCTTTACGTGCTCAGCTTTTACAGCGCCAGGCTATATAAAATTCTCGCCTTTACGCTTTTGGCGCTAAACGTGGCCTTCGCGATCGCTCAGATTTTTTTGATCTTTAGCTTGGAGCTTACCTACTCGCACGGCACGCTGGATGCGCTGGTGCAAACGACGCCCAAGGAGGCCTTTGAGTTCGCGCATGCGTTTTTAAATTTCAAGCTTATCGCGGCTTTTCTGGCGCTTTTGGTCTTCGTCATCGTCGCTCTTAGGCTTAGAGTGAGCCAGCGAGTGCGGATGAAGCTATGTCGCGCGATAAAGCTAGTCTTTCTGCTCAGCTTGCTTGTTTTTATCGTGCATGCGGCGTTTAAAAGCTACGTAGCCAAAAGCTCGAAAATGCGCGCCAGCGTCATAATCGCGCTAAATAAAATTCCGATTTATAACTTTGCTTTCGTTACAAAGGATTATTTCGGCGCCGATTTTAAAAGTGTGCGCGAGCTGCAAGCGGGATACCAAAGCATTTACGCCTCACACTCGCATAAAACAGCGCCAAACCGCATCTCAAACGTCGTTTTCATCATCGGAGAGAGCCTGCAGCGAAATTTTATGAGCCTATACGGCTACTATCTGCCCACCACACCGAATCTGCAAGCGCTTGAGCAAAGCGGAAATCTAATCGCCTTTAGCGATGTCGTCTCGCCGGGTGCCAAGACCAACGACGTGCTAAAATACGTGCTAAATTTCGGAAATTACGAGAGCGAAAAGCAGCGCCCGTGGAGCGCCAACCTCGACATCGTAAATCTCGCACGGCTGGCAAACTACAAGACCTTTTGGATCAGTAACCAGGAGCGCTACGGACAGTGGGCGGTCGCAAGCGGCGCGAGCGCGCAGATGACGGATCACTCGGACTTTACGAATCAAATCCCGGTTTACAAATACGCCTATTCGCTCGACGAAGTTATGCTTCCGAGTATAAAAAATTTCAAATCTGGCGCGAGAAAATCGCCCCTTGCGCGCAAGGACGAAAGCTCCGCCGCAGAGGTAAATGGTACGCAGATGAAGGATAAATTTTTCATCCTTCATCTAATGGGCTCGCACCCGAGCTACGAGTTTCGCTATCCAAAAAGCTTTGCTAAATTTAGCGCCGCGGACATCTCGCGCGAGCCGCTTGATGAGGGGCAGAAAAAAGAGCTCGCGCACTACCTAAATACCGTGGCTTACAACGATTTTATAGTAAGCGAAATTTATAAAATTTTCGCAGACGATAACACGCTGATAGTCTATTTCAGTGACCATGCCCAGAGCCTCTATCAATACCGCGGCAAGCTGATCCATGGCGGCATCAACCGCTTCACGCTCGAAATCCCGCTGATTTTCATGGCGTCGGATAAGTTCAAAGAGCAAAACGCTGATCTTTGGGCGCGCATCGCAGCAGCCAAAGACAGGCCGTTTTTAAACGACGATCTTATCCACGCGATCGCGGAAATTTTAGAGATGACCGAGCTGCCCGAGTACGATCCCGCTCGCTCGGTGATAAACGCCGATTTCAACGCCTCGCGTCCGCGCATCATCGAGGGGGTCGATTACGATAAAGTTTACAAGCTGCAAAAGGAATTTGGCGAGTAAATTTAGTGAAATTTTGCGCCTTTTAGCGGCACAGAATTTCGCTTCTTAAAATTTGCGCTCTTATCGCAAGCGCTCGCGTCTTAATTTAGCTTTCAGACGAGCGCGCCAATTTTCACCGCCACGGGCTCTGCGGTAAAATTTCTCGCCGCGGAAATTTGCCAGCAAAACTCGGCTTTGTAAAATTTCAAAATTTGCGGCTAAAATTTCACGGCGCAGAATTTTCCATGCGTTCACGAAATACAAAAATTGCGAAGCTCATTCGAATAGCGAAATTTTGAAATTTCGGAATTTGGCGGCGTTAAAATTTATCCGCGCGGCACGGAATTTTGCCGCTCAAATTTCACGGCGCAAAACTCCTCAGCACAAAATTTACCGCCAAAATTTAGCCCGCAATTTAAAATTTCAAAATCCCGAGTCGCGAAATTTTATGCCAAAGAATTTCACACCCCAATCGGCACGGAGTATCTGCTACCCGAGCCGTGCATAAAATTCTACGCTTTAAAATTCCAAGCTATAAAATTTTATGTCGCAAAATCCCGCGCCGTAAAATTTAAAAGCGGCTCTTGCTACAAAATTTCGCGAGCTCAATTTACGCTGCCGCAGCGGTATTTGCCCGCTACGAAGGTGATTTTATTGCGGATCTGAGCGATCTGTCTTAGCGCCTCCGCCAAGAAATCCACGTCGCCTTCGTCATGGATGAACGAGAAACTAGCCCGCACCCAAGCGGGTTTGCGCGACATTTCGGTATCGGGCTGTAAGCCGAGCAGATCAAAGCCGTATGGCGCTGCGCAGTCGCATCCTGCGCGGGTCTGGATCTCAAATTTCTGCCCGAGCACCCCAGTTAGCGCGTCCGCGCCGAGTCCTTGCATATTAAAAGCAAAGATCGGCACGCGCGGCGCGGTGAGATTGCCGTAAATTTCAATCTCGGGGATTTTTGAAATTTCACTTATGAAGCGCCTGCAGATCGCCTCTTCGCGCGACTTGATCGCCTCTAGCCCCGCGCTTTTGCGAAGCTTTAGGGCAAGATAGGTCCGCACCAGCGCGATGATGCCGGGCGTGCCCGCCTCTTCCAAGCGCTCCTTATCGATTATAAAGCGCTGCGTTAGGGCATCTGCGTATTTGATCGTGCCGCCTCCCGCGAATGTCGGCTCCTCACCGCGCAAAAGCTCCTTTCGCACCGCCAAAATCCCGCTAGCGCCCACGCCGCCCAAAAGCTTGTGTGCGCCGAAAAACATGCCGTCGCAAAAGCCGAGATCTACGTTTTCGTGCGCGATGAGCGCGCTAGCGTCCACAAACAGCCGCCCGCCGTGCGCCTTGAGCATCAAGTAAGCGCGCTTGTAGTCTATCTTAAGCCCCGTCACGTTCGATGCCGCGGTAAGTACGCCGTAAATTTCGCGCCCTTTGTTTGCGGATAAAATTTCGCCCAAGCGCGCAAAATCCATCAGCCCGCTTGGATCCGGCGGCACGCGCACGACCTCGCATAACCCCTGCCTTAGGCTAATTTCAACGGAGTGATGCTCAAAAGGCGAGATGATGAAAAGCGGCAGCTCTTTTATGCTCTCGCGCCGCAAGCCGAGCCTGTCTCGCGTCGCTGGCGGCAGGTAGATGCCTAAAATTTCCCAGAGCTTCTTAATCGCCGCGGTCGCGCCAAATCCGCACGAGATCAGATAGTAGCGCTCCTCGCAGCCCAAAAGCTCTTTGATTTTCGCCCTTGCATTTTCGTAGTAATCGCTTGTAATCTCGGCGTTGGCTCCGCCTGCGGAGTGGACGTTGGCGTATGTTGCAAGCACGCGCTCGATCTCCGCTTCTATAGGGCGATACGCGAGCCCCGAAGCGGCGAAATCGAAGTATTTGACCCCCTCTTTTAAGATGATATTTTCTTTGATCGTTTGAAAATCCAAAGCGCGACTCCAAAATTTTTGCAAATTATATCCAAACTCGCTAAAATTACGCCCGCAAGGAGGGCGAAATTTACGAGTTAAAAGACACGGCGCGAAATTTGGGCGATGCTGGTATCGACGCGATTTTGCAGTTTCATTTCGTATTTGACGAGATCGGCTGTATAAGCGGCTACGCGGACGTTTTCGAAGCGATCGAAAATGAAATTTTGCTCTGCTTTGAACGTCTCGGCGAGCGCTTTAAATTCGGCGGCGAGTGCGAAGAGCAGATCAAAAAGGCGCTGATGAAATTCGCTAGAAGCGACCGCAAAAAAATAGGAATTTCAAAAATCTTGCCGCGATTTACGGCGCAAAAAATTACCGCAGATCTCATAAACGCGAAGTTTTTAATCACCGAAAAATCAAGCGAGCAAAGGGCGCAAAAAGAGCGCAAAAATGACCGCCTCCCGCGCGCGCTGCGCCGCTACCATATCACCGACAAGGTCCATTTTAGCAGCAACTTTGCAAGGTTCTGGTTTAGATTTATCGAGCCGAACCTACCCGCGCTGCGACGCGGCGAAATAGGACGCGTGCTAAGCCTAATCAAAGCGGATTTCAACGCCTACGCGGGGCTCGGGTTTGAAATTTTAAGCAAGGAGCTGCTCGCGAAGTATTTAAATTTAGAGATTTCGCAAATTTCAAGCTTCTGGAACAAAGAGGTCGAGATCGATATCTACGCGAAATTTGAGAGCTTTTGCGTCGCGGGCGAGTGCAAATACAAGGAGCGAAAAATTTCAAAAAACGTGCTAAACGAGCTAATACTCAAATGCGAAAAAGCACGTCTCGCGCCCGATCTGCTCGCGCTGTTTTCCAAAAGCGGCTTTAGCGGCGAGCTACAAAACCTAAAAAGCGATAAAATTTTACTCTTTTCGCTCGAGGATTTTAAAATTTTACTTTGAATACGGACGTAAAATAAATGATTATAAGGGAATTATCATGAAAAATAGGGTCTTGGCAGTATCGTTAGGCGTACTTTTGAGCTTAAGCTTAGCAGGATGCGATAGGAGAGAAATAGAGGATATTCAAACGGAGGATTTTTATGCCGCCAATCCGGATAAAGCAAAAAGCGTCTCCGAGGCGTGCGCCCTAGCCGATCTATCCAAAGAATCACCAGAGATTTACGACAACTGCGAACGAGCCGCGATGGCGTATTTTAAAATCTTCTATAAAAGTATGATGCAAGCGGCATCAAGGCAAGAAGTAAAGGCGCAAGATGAAAAACAAAAAGCTATGTGCGAACGCAAAGAGGTGCGAAATACGGAATTCGACGTGGAATGCTTTCTGTTTCTAGCCGCCACGGGTTTGCCGATAAACTCTACAGCGCCTAAAAATAGGCTGACTTATCTACTGGAGGAATGCAGAAATGATACAATCAGCCCGAAATGTAGGCTTTTAAGAAAGGAGGTAAAGTTTCTCAAGGAAGACCTTAGAATGAGTAAAGAAGAGGTCTACGAGGCATTATCGAAAAAATTGCAAATCGTGATAAAAGACTATATTGATTTTTACGTATCGCAAGGTAGATTCGACGAAAATCCAAACAAGATAACAAGCATGACGGTCGAGCAGATAGCTCCAAACTCGATTAGCATAGGCACGACGAGCTATGTCAGCTGCTTTACTATAACCGCAATCGATACGGGCAAAAACGCTAGTTTGGAGATACGAAAAGGCACAAGCCAAAATGATGAATTATGCATGGAAACATATAAATTGCCCGAAGTTACAAAAATTTTAAATGAAAACGGCGGCGTTATTAGGCTTAGATAGCAAAATCTTATATTTTCAAATTTGATTACAAAACCTTAAGGGCTTAATTTTAAAAATTGAAATTCCGCCGCTTGAAATTTTAAAGCGACGGAATTTTATGAAATTTCAGCTCGCGCAGGCGGCGATACTGCGCGCGAGTTCGCACTACCGCAAGCAAACGCGCGCTGCTCGCGCACAAACCTCGCGCCCTAAATTCCTCAAATTTAGACTATTTTTTCACCTTGATCACATATGGCACTGATTTGATCACGCCTTTTGAAAAGAGCGTCTTGGTGTCCGCGTATACGGCGTCAAGCTCGGCTTTTGAGACGTCCGCATCGCTTACCTGCGCGTCCTTGTTATAGTATTTCTCGATCACGTCGATCGCGCCCTTTTGATCGCTCGGCGAGAGGGCTTTTAGATGCTTTAAAACCAGCGCCGATTTGATAAACGCGCTCTTGCCGTGCACCGGCGCAAAGATCAATTTTACGTTGCTGTTGCGAAGGTGCTTCGTGATCCTCTTCATCTCCTCGGCGCAATACGGGCATTCCGGATCGCCCACGATGTAGGTCACGTAGGGATTATTTTTATCAAACGACTCGATATAGGCAAATCTCGCGGGATCTATGCTCTTTAGCAGCTCAATCGCGGCGGCGTCCCTGGCGTCCTTTAAAATTTGAGTTCTCATCTTAAACAGCGCCGCATCCGCCGCGTCCGCGAGCTTGGGCTCCTCGGTCACTGCCACTAGGCTTTTGGCGTCGTCGCTAGCTAAAAGCGCCTCTTTTTTCTCGCCCGAGCGGACGATCAGCAAATTTAGTCCGTTTAGCGAGTTTAGCTTATCGATCGAGATGAGCTGAGCGTTTTTATCATTTAGACTTTGCTTTAGGTTTTTTACAAACTCCGCTTCGTTCGCATTCGCACCAAGCACAAAAGCCGCACATACAGCCAAAACGTAGATGATTTTTTTCATAGCTTCCCTCCCCTTAAAATTTCGCCAATTATATCAATTTAAAATAAAATTTGTTATAATCGCGCCTCATTAATTTAAGGAGAAATTTATGGCTTATTCAATGGGCGATCTAAAAAAAGGTCTAAAAATCGAGGTGGACGGAATTCCGTTTAAAATCATAGAATACCAACACGTAAAACCGGGCAAAGGACCTGCTTTCGTGCGCGTTAAAATAAAATCTTTCATTGATGGCAAGGTGCTTGAAAAGACCTTCCATGCGGGCGATAAATGCGAAGCGCCGAATCTTGAGGAAAAAGAGATGCAGTATCTCTACGACGATGGCGAGGCGTGTCAGTTCATGGATACCGATAGCTACGAACAGATCGCGATTAGCGACGAGGACGTGGGCGAGGCGAAAAAATGGATGCTAGATGGCATGATGGTAAATATAATGTTTTATAACGGTAAAGCGATCGGCGTGGATGTGCCGCAGGTGGTGGAGCTTAAGATCGTAGAGACTGCGCCGAATTTCCGCGGCGATACGCAAGGCAGCAACAAAAAGCCCGCCACGCTTGAGACCGGCGCCGTGGTACAGATCCCATTTCACGTGCTCGAAGGCGAGGTCATCCGCGTTGACACCGTCCGCGGCGAGTATATCGAGCGCGCGAATAAATAATCCCCCCCCCCCCTATTTTTGCTAAATTTTTATTTCGCAAAAATTCCTCTTTCTTTTAAAATTTATAAACTCCGAGCGATAAATTTAAACCGCAATCGTCGCGTAAATTTTGATTAAAATGACTTTTCAAATTGACCGAAATGCGGGATGATTTAGTATAAGCTTTACGCAGCGCTAATTTTTGCAAAATTTAGGATGGTTTTACGATTAAATTTACGGATATGAAATTTGAGTATAAAAAACGCCCGAAAGCGATCTTGTTACCCGCTTTCGGGCTTTGAGCTAGGCTGCAACTTTAATTAGATTTAAAATTTCACCTTCACTTGGGAAACGAGGCTTAGCAAAATCTTTATTGAAGAAAAGCTTTCTGCCGTCAACTTCTACTAGAAAGTCTCCGCTGCCACCAGGGACCAACTCGACAACTGCATCCTTATAGACGCCTGTTATTTCATCTCTCACACGGAGAGCTTGCGGTCTATAAGATCAAGAATTACAATAAGTAATTACAACCTTCATCTTTATTCCTTTCTAAAAAAGTGCCACATTGTAGCAGATCTAGCTTAAATTTTAATATAAAGGCTCAATTTCGCGCGCCTCAGCATTTAAAATTTATGGGCGAAATTTCGCCGTTTGCAAAGCTCTAAATTTTGCTGCCGCGGGCTTAAGGCTAGTCCTCAAATTTTAAAATTTCATCGTAGCAGAGATAAAAATCGCAGCCCTGCGCGCGGAATTTTTTATCGCCGTGAAAGTGCCCGAAATACCACCGCGCAGGCTTTACGAGCTCAAAGATCCGCTCCAGATACTCAGACGTTTTATCGGGAGTGCTTTTGCCGCACCAAAGGTATTCTTTTAAAAATTTCATCGCAAACCACGGCGCCGTATGGCTCAGCACCGCATCTATCCGTCCACCCGCAGCGATGAAATCGCGCGCATTTCGCATCGCATAAGCAAACTCCTCCTCGCTTGGAATCTCGCGCGCCCACCAGCTAAGCCCTGGTATCCGATGCGCCTTATCGACGCTAAGCGCGCCACCGAAGCACAAAAAATGTCGCCCTGCAATCTCGTAAATTTCGCCGCGCCGTAGCCAAAAAATATTCTCGCCGCCCACGCCCACGGTGCCGCCGAATTTCCGCTCGCGCGGCAGCTGATCCAACATATCAAAATTTTCGTGGTTGCCGTCTATGAAAAGAAGCGTGGCGGGGAAATATCTTTCTATATTTTTGCGCGCCATAAACTCATCTATCCGCTCGCTCCAAAACAGCCCGAAATCTCCGAGCACGATGACGAAATCATCGGCGCTAAGCCCGCCCGCAAAGGCTTTGTTCGTTATTTTGCCGATCTCGTTTATGCCGTGCGTATCGCCGCAAAGATATATCATCTGCCTCTCCTTTTTTGCTTTCTTAAATTTAACTCGCCGCGCTTTGCCACAGCCCGTGCGAATGAAATTTGAAGCGCTAAATTTACGCAGCACACACCGCACAGACCTTTTGCCCCTAGCCGTAACCACATAAATTTAATCCAAATTAAAAGCGTAAATTTGGGCGACATATTTTAAAAGTACAGGTATCAAGCCTATCGACGCGTAAATTTAAAGCCGCAGCTTCTGATTTAAATTTCGCGGCGCGGATCTAAGCAGCGAAATCCGAGCAAGCGTAGCTTTGCTTGCTGCCGCTAGATTTTAAATTTAGCGACGAACTTTCTAAATTTATAATGAACCACGTAAATTTAGCGGCGGATTGTGCAATTTCCACAAAGAGCTTTGTAAATTTTCACAACGAACTTTAAAATTCCACGGCGAGCCGCGTAAATTTAAAGATTGAATTTAAAGCCTGCCGCGCAATTTCGTCGCCAGTGCTGCGCCGATTTTTTCGTAGCCCTCTTTTTGCAAGTGGATTTCGTCAGGGCGGATAAGCCCGCGCTCGCGCCAGCCGCGCCAGCCGCCATCCTCGTCCATAAGACCGGCTATGTCGTAAAACATTGCCCCTTCGTCTCGCGCTAGATGCGCTAGCACCTCCGCAGCGCGTGAGGCGTTTGGCACTTTAGGGCTTCGCGGCGGCGCTACGAGCAGGATTTTTGCACCAGGAGCTGCGGAGCGGACAGAGCGAAGCAGCCCACGGACGCTTTGGTAGAATTTTTGCTCGTCAAATTTCGGATCCATCGCGTCGTTTGTGCCGTAAGCGATAACTACGAGATTGTATCTAAGTCCTGAAAAATCCCTACCAAAAGCATCTGCACCCCATTTTTCGTAGAGGTTGCTAAACGCGCCGTTGCTCGCGCAAGAGTCTGCAAAGCGCGCGTTTTTGCGGTAAATTTTATATCCCCCGAGCTCTGCCCCATCACGTAGCGATCGAATTTCGATTGGAAATCTAAGTCGCAGCTTAGAATACTCCCATTTCTGCGGCACTTCTTGCGAAATATACGCGCTTAGCCCACTTGCATCGCGCACGCGAAAAATCTCACCACTCTGATCCGATTTATGTAAAATTTCGACGTAAAAATCGCCGCTAAGCTGCTTTAGCTCCAGTCGCACGTTAGCGCCTTTCTTGCCGGTAGCGATCACTCCGCATAGCGGAAAATCAGGGTCTTGCTCTGTGCGAGATGAGATTACGTTAAAGCCACTTTGCTTAAATTCTATATTTTCGCTTTTGTGATATTTAGGCATCATCGCAGGCACGAAGCCGACGCTGTTTTGCACGAAAAACCCGTGTCTGAAAGCATCTATCAGCGCGTCGCTTCCTAAATGCGAATCGCCAAAAAATTTTACTCCAAAGCCCGCAGAGCTTTTTGCGTTTGCAGAATTTATGCCGCGAACGCCTGCGTTTGCCGCGCATCCGCTTAATAATACGGCAAATAAAATCGCTATAAATTTACTCAACTTCTATCCTTGATAAAATTTCTTTCGCTACTGCTTCGCAACCCTCTTTGCTCATATGAATGCCATCATCTTGGCGCACGCGCACGAGCTTGGAGCCGCTTTGCAGATAGGTTTTATAGACGCCTTTTTCGCACACCAGCGGGGTTGTTTGCATAAAATACCCACCAAGCGCCATACTGGCGTCGGCATATATTTGATTTAGCAGCTGCGTTTTCTCCTCAAAATCTGGCTTTTGCATACACGGCATCGCTAGCCACAGCACTCCCGCACCGTGCGAGTGCGCCGTATCGTAGATCTCGCGCACTCTTGAGGCGTAAAACTCCCGCCAGCGCGGCGTTTTAATGCCATAAGTTTTGCCGCCCGCGCGGTACTCCCAGACGTCATTGGCGCCCAGCAGCACGACTACGAGCTTAACGCCGCCGTTCTCGCGAAGCGCGGTATCGAGCGTCTTTTGCCAGTCGAAAGATTTCTTGCTCGCAAGCCCCGTAGATTGCTTGCTAAGATCGATCACCCTCAGGCTTCGCTTCGGGAAAAATTTCTTAGCGTTCATCCCCACGTATTGCATCAGACTATCGCCCATAAAAAGTACCTCATCGCCTGCATTTAGGCGGATTTTGCCATCGTCGCTAAGCGAAATTTTAGCATCAATCTCCACGGAGCTTTGCGTCGTTAAATTCTGCTCCAAAGCCTGCGGAACAGGGAGTTGAGAATCGGAATTTTCGCCGCTTTGCAAGGTTGCGCTTGCCACGACGGGATTTTGCGACGCAGCGGAGCTGTGCGGCATAGAGCTTGTTGTAGCCAGTCTTTGTGACACGGAATTTTGCGAAGTAGAATTTTGAGGGATGGAATTTTGTGCGTAAGGCTCTTGCGCAGAATCGCGCGTCTTTAAATGATGCGCAGAATTATTTAAAGAGGAATTCTTTGCAGCATGAGCTTGCGGCTTGCTATCTTGCGGTTTAACGCTTTGCGAAGCATCGTGATCTCGCGCCCCCATGCTTTGTAAAGCTTGATTTTCCGCCATACGATCTTGCGCAGGTTTTTTAAAATTTTTGCTTCCGCTATGCGGACTTGCGTCCTTATCCTTGCTAATGTCCTCGCCTTTGATACGCTGCTCTAACTTATCTGCGCCATTTGCAATCTTTTCGTAGATCTCTCCGCCTACGCGAAACGGCGAGCGGCGCAGCCATTCTTCCAGCCCAAAATCATCGTGAAATCTCTGCTCCAAATAATAAAGCAGCGAGCCTTGCATAAAAAATGCCGAGAAAAGCATCGCAAAAAGCAGAGTCGAAACAAACCTAAGCATCTAAAATCCTGCGTAGATGAAATTTGGAATTCCGCTTGGCATCAGCGCGAAAATCAGCGTGAAGATCACGCCGAGCGCGAGAGCTTTAGGCAAAAACGGCAGCTCGGCAAAAAGCGCGATCAAAGTATCTTTAAGAGCTGAGATTTTAGGATAAACAAAAATCCCCGCTAAAATCACCGCAAGCACCGCTAGCTCGCTAATATCTCCGAAAGCTCGTGCGCGGGTAAAAGCGCTCAAAATCGCCGCCGCATCTGGCAGGGAATTGGCAAAAAAAATCCAAGCGAAACTTACAAAAATATAGGTGCAAAAAAGCGCCAAATGCGGATTTAGCGGCTTTACGCCCACTTTGGTAAGACATTTTAAAAACACAAGCGCCACTCCGTGCAAAAGCCCCCAAATCAAAAAATTTAATCCCGCGCCGTGCCAGATGCCCGAGAGCGCAAATGCGATTAGCAAATTTACGCAGGTGCGCGCAAAGCCATTGCGCGAGCCACCAAGCGGGATATAAATATAATCGCGTATAAACGTGGATAAACTGATATGCCAGCGATCCCAAAACTCGCCTAAATTCTTAGCCGCATAAGGCATATTAAAATTCTGCGGCAGCTTAAAGCCCATCGCAAGCCCAAGCGCCCGCGCCATATCGATAAAGCCGCTAAAATTCGTATAAAGCACCACGCCATAAAGTAGCAGTGCAGCTAGAATTTGCGCCGCGGAGGACTCAGGCTCGTCGCCGTAAACGCCTGAAATCACATCGCTATAATACGCGCCCAAATAGCCGCTAATAAGCAACATCTTAACTAAGGCAAAAATTATAAGCACATAAATTTCATCGGCATTGCCAAAGTGCTTGAAGCGATCAAACTGTGGCAGTACTGGCTCTACGCCCTTGGCAGCGCTAGCGCGCCCGATAGGACCCATCACGACGCTGGGGAAAAACGCTAAAAAGCACGCCAAGCTCAAAAAGCCCTGCTCGCCGCATTCGCGCCTATAAACCGAGACAAAATAGGTGATCGACATAAAAACATAATATGAAATTCCAAGCGGAAACGCCACGCTATCGACGGCACTTAGGTGTAGCGCGGCAAGCGCGGCATTGAAAAACTCCCTGACGTAGCCGTAATATTTGAAAAACGCGAGAAAAAATAAGCCACCAGTAGCTGCCGCAAGCATCACTGCACGCGCCTTCGCAGTTGGTAACGGAATCTGCTTCGCTAACCCCGCTTTTTGTACTTGCTTTGCTATGCCAGCTTGTTTTGTTGCGCTCATCTGCTTAGCTGTCGCTTTACGCGAGAGCTTTTTCTTGTGCGAAGACTGCTTTGCAGGCGGTATGGCTTTTGCGACTACGCGATTAGCGCGCGCGATACACGCACCTGCAAAATATACGAAGGCACTATAGGCTGCAAGCACCAGCGCAAAGCGCGGATTTACGGAGCACATGAAGCCATAGCTTGCTAACAGGATCAGGATTTTTTGCGCGAAAATATGATTTTTGAGCGTCCAATAAACGATTAAAAACGCTAAAAAAGCAAGGACAAACTCGGGCGAAAAAAATGTCATTCAATCTTTCCAATTTAAATTTTTAAAGCTCTTACGGCTCTTAAACGCTCGCGGCGCGAAATTTATACGAAGCGAAAAAGCTTTTTTAAATCGCTTGTAGCGAGAGATTTTATGCGCAGGCATGGCGGTAGTCACGGCGTTGCGTCGCTAAACACGCTAATAAATTTAGCGTCCAAATCCTTAAATTTCACAGACGCTTTGCATGCAAGCCCTTGCCACGTGAGCAAAATTCCGCCACAATGGCAAAATTTGAAACGCAAATGAGGGCTCGACGCACAAATAAAATTTTTAAACGCGTTGAGCGCTTTGCCATCAAATTCTTACAAAACCTCGCAAACGCAGTCTCATAGGTTCTACCCGCAGGATTTCAAAATAAGCACCTTGGAATCATGCCATATAAATTAAACGCGATGCCGCTAAAATCCTACAAAATAAAATCTAAAAACCTAAATTTTGCAGCGATGATAAAATTCCGCCTGTTAAAATCTGCCGCGCAAAATTACTAAGTAAAATCTCACTTTAAGGCGTGATAGAAACCATCTAAAAGCTGCGCCTGCGCCTTATAAGCCAAAATCATGGCTTTTAATTTTTACTGCAAATTGCAGATCTGCGCCTCCATAAAGGCTCTTTTAATTTTATGGTAACGCAAACGCGCCTTGCGCTAGCTTCGCTCTTTAGTGCAAAACACAAGTTAAAATCAACGAGTTTCGCGTCGTAAAATTTTGGCTCTAGACTTGGTTTTAGCGCAGCGTAAATTCGAGCTCGTTAGGCAAAATTAGCCGTAATTTCAATACGGCTACATAGATTTGAGTTTGAGCTGAAATTTAACCTAGCAGAGCCGAATCTTGCTTCGCAATCCAACCATTCTAACGAGATAATGTAAATTTTAATTTGCAATTTAAAATTTCTAGCGCAAAGATACCGGCTTTGGCTCGTGTTTTGAAATTCTAATTTAGCGGCGCGAACAGTTCATGAAACGCCGCGTAAAATTGCAAATTTCAGTGTTTTTTATTAGGCTGACGAGGTTTGTGCGCGCAAGAGCTGATTGCTAAAATTTTAAAATTTATCACTTGCCCCAGCCCGCCTTCAGGGCAATCGCGATAAAATTTACGCTCCGCATCTCAATCAAACGAGCAGTTGCGATGAAATTCTAAGCTAGCAGTCGAGATGAAATTTTACGTCGCATTTTAAAAAGATCCCGCGCATGCCCAACTAAGAAATCCGTAAATCTCGCGCAAAATTTCACATCGCCGTATTACTTAGCAGCTATCAAATATGCTTGCCAAGCAGACGCGGTGAAATTCCGCACTGTCCTTTAATGCTCATTCGAAGTAAAATTTCGCGCAGATATTTTAACGGTCCATACTCGAATAAACGCTCTACATAATTCTATCGCAAAACGACTGTCGGGTGGAATTTCACCCGGTAGCAAAGTCTTTTTTGCGCTAGATTTATGCTTCCGTGCGGATAATTTTTACCGCCTCAACCATATTTTTTAGGCTAGGGCGGACCTCCTCCCATTTGCGGGTTTTTAGACCGCAGTCCGGGTTGATCCACAGCTGCTCTTTAGGAAGCACCTCAAGTAGCGCGCGGATCTGGCTTACGAGCTCCTGCACACTAGGAATTCGCGGGCTATGGATGTCGTAAACGCCCGGACCGACCTCTTGCTTATAGCCGACCGATTTGAAAACTCGAAGCAGCTCGTTGCCACTGCGAGCGGTCTCGATGCTGATGACGTCGGCATCCATCGCCTCGATCGTTTTGATTATGTCGTTAAACTCCGAATAGCACATATGGGTATGGATCTGCGTGTGAGCACTTGCGGCGCTGACAGCGAGCTTAAAAGCACTAACGGCGAATTTTTCATACGCAGGGATATTTTCGGATCTAAGCGGATAGCCCTCTTTAAACGCAGCTTCATCCACCTGAACGATCTTAATACCTGCGTCTTGCAGATCCGAAATTTCATCAAAAATCGCGAGCGCAAGCTGTTTTACGATCTGCTCGCGAGGCTTGTCGTCGCGCACGAAGCTCCAGTTCATCATCGTAACAGGCCCCGTTAGCATGCCTTTCATAATCTTTTTAGTGCGGCTTTGGGCGTATTTGATCCACTCCACGGTCATCGGTTTTGGGCGGCTCACGTCGCCGAAAAGTAGCGGCGGTTTCACGCAACGGCTACCGTAGCTCTGCACCCAGCCGTTGGCACTAAACGCGTATCCGCTCATCTGCTCGCCGAAATACTCAACCATATCGTTACGCTCCGGCTCGCCGTGAACCAGTACGTCCAGACCAATCTCATCTTGAAATTTAACGCAGTCGTCGATGTAGGCTTTGATGTCACGCTCGTAGGCTTCGCGGCCAATTAAGCCCTTTTTATAGGCATTTCGGACTTGTCGAAGCTCAGCAGTCTGCGGAAAGGAGCCGATCGTAGTGGTAGGTAAAATTCCATATCCAAGCTCTTTTTTCTGCACCTTGATGCGATCCTCGTAGCGATCGGTGCGCTCAAGCTTACTTAGCGAGTTCACGCGAGCAGAGACCTTCTCGTCGTGGATGAGCGGCGAGCTCTCGCGGGTTTTAGCGGATTTTTGATTTTCTTCGTAAGCTTTCATGCCGTGCTCGCACATCGGAATTTCAAAGAAAAGATGGGTTAAAATCGAAATTTCGCTTAATTTTTCAACCGCGAAACTTAGCCAGGATTTGATCTCGGCGCTTAGCTTGTCCTCGTATTTTAGCGTAAAAGGCACGTGCAAAAACGAGCAGGAGGTGCCCACGTAGATGCGCTCCTTAGGCACGTAGGCTTCGATGGCTCTGAGCTGAGCGAGCTTTTTGTCGATGTCGCTCTTCCAGATATTGCGCCCGTCGATCACGCCCGCAAAAAGCACGGTCTTGGCGTCTTTTAAAATTTGAAGCTCTTTTTTGATATTCTCTTCGCTTGCGTAAACGAAATCAAGCCCGATCGCCCATACATCAGTCTTTACTATCTCTTTAACGGCCTCGGTCGCGTGCTCAAAGTAGGTCATAAAGATGATTTTTACGTTGCTTGCGACCTTGCTTAGGCGCTGATAAACAGGCACGATCTTCGGCGCTAGCTCAGCCGCGCGATCTGTCACAAAAATCGGCTCGTCGATCTGAACCACGACCTCGCTATCAAGCTCGCTAAGAAGCTTTAGCAGCTCCTCATATTTCGCGGCAAGAGCCTCTAAATGGGCGAGCGGATCGCTTTTGTCGCTTGATTTACTAAGCGCAAGATAGGTGATAGGTCCGATCAAATTTATCTTTAGTGCGCAGGAATCCTTAAAATCGTTATTTTTCGCAGCCTTGTACTCGCTTAAAATTTTACTAGGATTTAGGCTAAATTCCGTATACGCAGAGATCTCTGGCACGATATAATGGTAGTTTGTGTTAAACCACTTCGTCATCTCCATCGCGACTGCGTCTTTGCTGCCGCGCGCCATCGCAAAATACTGCTCGTGCGCTGAAAGAGCCGCAAAGCGCTGCGGGATCACGCCGAAAAGCACGCTGGTATCGAGCATCAGATCGTAGTATGAAAAGTCGTTTACGCTAATTAGGCCGCTCCAAGCGTCCAGCTGATATTTGATGTGGCGATCTTTTAGCTCTGCGGCGACCCGCTCCAGCGCATCATAATCGCACTTGCCCGCCCAATAGCTCTCCAAAGCCTTCTTTAACTCGCGCTGCTCTCCGATACGCGGAAAGCCCGTGACGTAACTTTTCATTTTAATCCTTTACGTAAAATTTGATATTAAAGATTGGATTTTATCTTAAAATTTCTTTTGCCGCTATTAAAATTTTAATCTAATCTCGAAAATGAACGAAATTTTATCCAAAAGCGCAGGGGTGGAATTTCGCTGATAAAGCTCGAGATGGGATTTTATTGACGAAATTCTATGAGTTAAAATTTGATGATGGAATTTAAAGGCGTTAAATTCATCAATAATTTAAACCTCGTCGCAAGATTCTACTAAAACTTAGTAAAGCCTTGCGACGAAGCTAGCCTTACCTGACACTCTGCAAAGCTACTGAGTATCAAGGCTCTATGAAAGCAGTGCAACGCCTCAAATATGAAAATTCTTAGAATTTATAATTATATCCTGCGTAAACGCCGTATTTTTTACCGTCGTTATCTTCGATATAATCGCCGTCTTTATACCACGCCTTGCTTGCTTTAAAGCCCATTTCAATCTCGCTATTGGAGCCAAACTCATACGCAGTACCTATCTTGCCGCCCAAAATGAAGCCACCCAGCGTATCGTCCGCTCTAACCCAGCCGCCATTGCTATAGTCTATTTTAACTTCAGTATCTAGCACCGAAAGCCCAGCGTAAGCGCCTAGGACAAGCTTAAATCTACCGAAAAGCTCCGGCGTAAAATCCGCACCGGCTACGAAATCGTGCGTGCTCCATTTAACCTTTCTTTTCGAATTGGCATTCGAGCTGGAATCCTCGCCCTTAAATCCGTAAAAATACCCGCCGTAAGCTCTAAACGTGCCGAAGTCATATCCGGCTTTAACGCCGATTTGCGGCTGTCCGTCATCAAAACCTGCAGCTTGGTTTTTGAAATTGTATCCGCCCTCGCCGCCTATGAAAAGCCCCTCCGCCATCGCGCTTACTGCAGCTAAAGAACTAAGCAACAATGCTTTTGCAACTAAATTTTTCATATTTACTCCTTTTAAAAAAGTAACGCAATAGTAGCGAGCTAGAGCGAAACCGCGTGTAAATTTAAGGTAAATGCACTGAGATATGAGCATCAAATGAATTTAAAATTATTAGAACGATTTCTCTTTCTAATATATGACAAATTTTACGCAATACAAAACCGCCTCTTAACTTCGCGAATAATTCTTCTTGACTTTTAGATACGAGGCTCAGGCGTAGAATTTTTAGTTTAACTTCATATATAATTTTAGACTACACTATCTTAGTAGCTTATAAATCCGCGCCGAATTGCTTAGATAAATCGGCTCAAACAAGTCTTTGTCGTAATTTTCTAGCACGAAGAGCTGAATGAAAGTCGATTCAAAGACTTTTTCATCTAAAATCAATATTCTTTCGTAGTCCGGTAAGAATATCACATAAAGATCGGAATTCTTATCTAATTGCTTAGATAATTTAACGAGCTTACCGTTTACCTCGCTCACTTGATAATATGTGTTGATCGGTATCTTTTTGCCGTTATGAATCAGATATTCGGGATCGGCACTAGGTAACATATACTCGCCATTTATGCTAGCACTTTTCCCATCCTCACCGATTTCAATATCATAGCCTATAACAGCCAGTGGATTCCAAGACTCTTTACCTGTTTCTATATCTACAGTAGAAAATTTTAAGATATTAGGCAATATATCTATCATGTGCGGTACGAAATAATAATATATATCCCTAGTTTTCCGTGGAAGCTTGAAATTCTTATCGCTTAAAGAACTTAAAAATTTATTGATATCGGCTTCGCCATAATCTTTTTGAATTTGATATAGATTTAGTTTAAATTTATCTTCCAATTTAGGATCAAATTTTTTACCTTGCAACTTTTGTATATATTCTACGTTAAGCCTTGCCATATTAGCAGAGCTTACCTCATCTTTATTAAAGGAAAACGCACTCATAAAAGTGTATTCTCCTGCCTGTCTACCTCCGGGATCAGCTACTACTTTTACATCTGAGTAATATCTGATTAAATATCCGTAATCCCACCACGATAGTACATAATCCTCCCTGCTAGCTTTATTTTTTAGCTCTGCAAGAGGCGTTATGGAGTCTTTCGTAAGCGTAGGCGCAACTCGGAATTCATAAATAAAATCTATGCTAGGCATTAGCGCTAAACAGGTTAAAATAGCTAACAAAGTACTTCTAAGCCAAGTGCGTACTTCAAAGTAATTCAGCACAAAATATATAAAATAAGCAAATCCAAGTGCTATAATCGGCGTAGCGTACATTGTAAAACGAGTTCCACCAAAAAATGCTAAAACTCCAAGCGCTATCATCGGCAAGGTTAAGATAAACGAACGGAATTTTATCAGTAGTAGAGCCAGCCCTCCTACGGCGCATATAAATATAAATAGATGCCCGCTAGATTCAAGCACAAATTTTATAAAATTAGCATTGGCAACCTCCTTGACCGTATTTCTAACGCCGTAGAAGTAGAAAATTTCCTCTTTGCTTACATCCTTTAAGACGTAAGCTTTGAGCTGCACTGCTATGGGCGTAAGTCCGCCGAATATGACGAACGTAATTGCGACGATCGTACCCAAAATCCAAAGAGCTTTTTTGCTTTTATGACTTGGAATTTTAATCATTAAAAAATATAAAAACGCAATTAGTGCAATCTTAAGCAATAAAATATAGTTTACGATTATTGTCTCACCTTCGTAATACGCGCTAAATTTTATGACCGCTGCGACCATAAGAATAATCGCTTTGTAATTTGCCTCATTACGCCTATCAAAAATCAAAATGTATAGCAAAAACATCGCTATAATCGCCATATTTAGAGAATACGAGCTAGGATACCACCAATCATAAATCACCGTAAAAACGGCAGGTAAAGCAAAGCTATTCTTCACGCCTCGCCCCATGAGCCTAATCAAAGCCCATAGCGTTAGCAGCGGCAGAGCAACATTTAACATATCGCTATCAAAATATCCGCCCAACGTCCTCATATAATATCCCGGCAATATGGTGGCAAGCAGCGCCGCGATGATGCCTGCGCCTAGGATCTTATACTCTCTTGCTATTAAAATAATCGGCACGGCCACTAGCGGCGCCAAAAATACGCTCATATAGATCGTAATGCTGTTTAAGCTGACAGGTAAAATTTTGCTAATTAAAAATGCCAGAGTTGGGATCGACGCGCCGTACGGGCTAAGATCGCCCGGCTGGTGAAAGCCCGCTATCATATCGCGCGCGCCCTCGGCATTGGCAAAGGCGTCATTTGTAGTCATGATGAGCTCGCCGTCAAAGGAAAACTGCTCGATCCCGCTCGCCCAATATATCCAAAAAAACCTACACGCCACGCCGAATATATAAACCAGCGTCATGATCAAAAACATATCCATACGGGAGTATTCGCCGTTTGTAATTCTAAATTTTTGCATCTTTTTCCTTGATTTGCCGTTTGAAGTACCGAGCGGAAGGTTAAAATTTGCCTCTACAAATTTTACTTGTTTTATCACGCCCACGCTACGTTTTTAACGACATTGTTTAATTTCTGTTTATTATAGCAAAATTTATTTGATTTGCGATGCTAGATGTAGAAATTTGTACGATAAATTATTACAGAAGGCGCGAGCAAACCGAAATTTAATCCATCTCGCTCGCGCTATAAAGTACGAAATTTATGCGATTTAATACGCGTCGCACATAAATTTACAGACGGTTTTCGTGCGCAGATTGAGCATGATCGAGCTTAGGCACCTGCCGTCCTTGTTGCCGCTTAGCAGGCGCACGGCGTCGCCCTCTTTCCACTGCGTGCTGTCGCCCTCGATCGTCCTGTAATGCGCGCCGTTAATAACAAGCGACTCGCCGCCCTTTAGCGTTTTATCGATCTTTAGATCGCTTGCGATCTGGCTTAGATCGCCTTTTAGGGCATTTGCGATTAGTTTTTCCTCGGCCTGCTCATGCGTCTTCATCGAGCTTTTGGCAAAGTCCGGCACCTGCACAGTTTCGGCCTGAGCCGAAGCAAACACAGCCAGCACGCAAGCGGCGTAAATCAGTTTCATATTTTCTCCTCGGTTTTTTCAAAATTTCGGCGATTATAGCAAAGTTTACTTAAAAATTTCGGTCTAAATTTAGCTAGAGTTTAAATTTAAGAAACCACTCTTAGAGCAATTAAACAAGAGTGCAAAATTTGTAATGAGTTCAAAATTTTACTTGTTGCCACTAGCGCGAAATTTGAATATAGAGATATAAGGCGAAGGATTTTTTCGCTAGACGCGGCAAATTTTACCTTGCGAATGAGACGGGCTGTATGTCCCGTCGCAGTGAAGCAAGGTAAAATTTAACAAAGTATAGCGGAAAAAGACAAGCCTAAAAACTAAACTTCGTACCTCTCACCAGGTTTCATTTCTATCATCTCCCACGGCAAGCCCTGCTTATTTAACTCGTCCATGAAAGGTTTAGCGTCGAAATTTTCCATATTAAAGACACCTTTGCCGCTCCAAATGCCCTTCGCGACCATCATCGAGCCGATCATCGCAGGCACGCCTGTGGTGTAGCTCACGGCCTGCGCACCCGTCTCGGCGTAGCAAGCCTCATGGTCGCAGACGTTGTAGATATAGACCTGACGCTCTTTGCCATCTTTTAGGCCGCGGATCACGCAGCCGATGTTGGTTTTGCCCTTCGTGCGAGGGCCGAGGCTCGCAGGATCAGGCAGCAAGGTCTTTAAAAATTGAATAGGCACGATCTTTACGCCGTTGTGCTCGACCTCGTCGATGCGAAGCATGCCGACGTTTTCTAGGCATTTCATATGCGTGAGGTAGCTCTGTCCGAATGTCATAAAAAAGCGGATTCTCTTCAGCCCTTTGATGTTTTTAACGAGGCTTTCCAGCTCCTCGTGATAGAGCAGGTAGCTGTCTTTGACGCCGACTTTCGGGTAGTCCCATTTGAACATTATCTGCATCGGCTCGGTCTCTTTCCACTCGCCGCGCTCCCAGTAGCGGCCTTTTGCGCTCACTTCACGTAAATTTATCTCGGGATTGAAATTCGTCGCAAACGGATATCCGTGATCGCCCGCGTTGCAGTCTAAGATGTCGATCTCATGGATCTCGTCAAAGAGATTTTGTTGCGCGTAGGCGCAAAATACGTTCGTCACGCCCGGATCAAAGCCGCTTCCCAGCAGCGCCATCGTGTTTGCGGCTTTAAACTCGCCATCCTTCGCCCACTGCAGCTTGTATTCAAATTTGGCGGCGCCCGGGTGCTCGTAGTTTGCGGTGTCGATGTATGGGATGCCGGCGCGCGAGCACGCGTCCATGAGGGTTAGGTCCTGATACGGCAGCGCGACGTTTAGCAGTAGCTCGGCGCCCGTTTTTTTGATGAGCGCGACTACGGCGTCGGTATCGTCCGCGTCGATCTGAGCGGTATCAATTTGCACGCCTAGGCGGTCTTTTATAAATTTAGCGATCGCGTCGCACTTGCTTTTGGTGCGGCTTGCAAGGGTGATCTTGCTAAAAACGTCCGCGTTCATCGCGCATTTTACGGTCGCGACTTGGCTCACACCGCCCGCGCCTATGATTAAGATATTTGACATTTAAGCTCCTTTAAATTTTAAATTTTGCTGCAATTTTAGCAAATTTAAGATGAATTTTAAGAGGCAAGGTGCGATTAATCATAAAGTTTGGTTATGGCTGGCACGGCGCACAAGCCAGCTCCAACAAGAGTGCCGAAAGCGGCGTATGCTAAAATTTCACCTAGATAGCGGTATGCCGATTAACGGCGGCACGAGATTAAATTTACCGCTTTGTATCGCGCGATAAAATTTTAAGGCTTTAAAGGGCTAGTTTAAATTTAACATTCCGCGGCGAAGCGCGGAGAATTAAAAATTTAAAGCCCCTCGCTTCGCCGCTAAAATTTATCGCGCCTCTTGCCCCAGGCACGCGATAAAACCGCATACTGCGGCTAAATTTAACACTTTAGCGAACAGCGGTTTAAAAAGTAGCAAGCGGGACAAAATCCCGTGACGCCCACGATAAAGGGCACTAGTCCCACTAGCCCCCACCAGCTGCTAAACACGGCTCCGGCGATCATTATCGTTAGCCCGATCAGCGCTCTTATTATCCTAGTTTTTTACTTAGCATTGCGTTTTCCTTTCTTTTTTGCGCGTATTTATACCGAAAATTTCATAAAAACGCACGATACGTAACAACATCGCGCCTTGGTTAAATTCGGCTTTGTTTAATTATATTTTCTTTTACGTAAAAGCGCGGTGATAAAATTTAGCTACAAAATATTTTAAGCATTGATTTATTTCGTGACTAACTCACCGAAATTGCGCTAAAATTTAGAAAAACGAGGAAAAATATGAAAACGCAGGATGAAAAATCAAGCTGGCTACAGCACTTCCCCATAATGTTTTACACCGTAGTTATGGGGCTTGGCGGGCTAGCTCTCGCATACGAGCGGCTAAATTTGATCTTTGATATTTCAAGCGCGGTTTTTGAGATTTTACGCGCCGCGGCGAGCCTAGCGTACGCACTCATCTGCGCTTGTTACGCGGCGAAGCTGATAAAATACCCAGGGGCTTGCAAGGCGGAGTTTTTCCACCCGGTGCGCGTAAATTTTTTCGCCGCATTTTCGATCGGCACGCTGCTAGTCGCCTCGCTCTGGCGGGACTTCGCGCCCGTTTACGACGTGCTTTTTTACGTGGGCGTAGCGTTTCAGACCTTTATCACGCTGCACGTCGTGTCTTTTTGGATCAAAAATAACGTCCAGATCGCGCACTCAAACCCCGCGTGGTTCATACCGATCGTGGGCAATCTCTTTGTTCCGCTAGCCGCACCCGCCGCGAGCGAGCTTGCGTGGTATTACTTTGCGATCGGGATATTTTTTTGGCCCGTGCTTTTTGCGGTTTTGTTTTACCGCATCATCTTTCACGATCAGATGCCGCAGAAATTTATCCCGACGCTTTTTATCGTGATCGCGCCGCCCGCGATGGCGTTTTTAGACTACGTCAAGCTCACCGGCGGCTTTGATGTGACGGCAAAGATCACGCTCTATGTCACGCTATTTTTCGCGCTTCTCATACTTTTTATGTTTAAAAGCTTTTTGCGGCTTAAATTTTTCCTCTCGTGGTGGGCGTTTACCTTCCCGACGGCTGCGGCTAGCATCGCGTTTTTACGAGCGTTCGAGTTTAACGGGATTAAGTTTTTCTTGTTTGCGGGAACGGCGGGTTTTGCTATCTTATGCGTTTTTATAGGTATCGTAGGCTTTTGCACGGTAAAAGCGATGCGGCGCGGCGAAATTTGCGTACCTGAAGAGTGAAATTTTATTCGAGCTCGACTTAAAATTTTGATGAATGTAAAACAAGGCAAGCTCGAACACAGGCGGTAAAGCGGCGAAATTTACATGCGGCTTTAAATTTGAAATCGCGATAAATTTTAACCGAGCGGAATTTTATCGTTGCAGAAAGTTTGTCTAAATTTAAACTTGCCGCGTGTTTTGAGCGTCTAAATTTACGCGCTGCGGCAAAGAAGCATAATACGATATTTACGATCGAAGCGGCACCTGATCTCACGCCGCACCGCTAAAATCAAATTTCGTAGCGATAAATTTTGCCGAAATTTTCATCCAGAGTGTAGCTAAACTCGCCGCCTGCGTAGTAGATTATCACGCCGTCGTCAAGCTCGAAGCGCTGATAGACGCGCAGCACGACCTCGTTTTCGCTGATGCCTTGGACGTGGATAAAGATATCGCTCTTTCTGCCTGCGGTCATCGCCATCTGGTAGAGCTGATTAAATAGCGCGTATTCGGCGTTTTTCTCGGCGTCCTCTTGCGATAAAAAGCCCTCCAGCACGCCCAGCATCTCCGCGCGAAATTCCGTCCTAGCGCGCGCATAGGCGTTTTGGATATTTTCGATCTGGTTGGTATCGAGTAAATTTAAAAGTGAATGTTTGCCCACGTAAAGCGTCGCGCTCGATGTGATTTTGCCATCCTTGTCGGTCACTAGTCGCAGAGCTTTCTCTACGCGCCACAAGGCTTCTTTTAGCTCGAGCCCGCTTTCAATTTCAATTTTCATCATAGATCCTTTATCAAGAATGCGGAATTTTAGCGTGAAATTTTAAATTTTAAAGACAAACTTCGCGATCAGATACGCCATATATAGCATCAAAACTCCCACCAGCGCGTCGATTATACGCCATGCTCTGCTGCTTGCAAAAAGCTTCGAAAGCGCCCGCGAGCCGTAGCCCAAGCCGAAAAACCACGCAAACGACACGAACATAACTCCCGCATAAAACCACAACTTGTGGGCATCCGCAATCGTAGCGCCGAGCGAGCCCACGACCACGACGGTGTCTAAATACACGTGCGGATTTAGAAGCGTCACCGCGAGAGCTTTGGCTACGACGGGCGCCAGCGGGCTATTTGCCGAGTTTTGGATCTTGGCAAAATGCGAGCCCTTGTAGGCGCTAAAAAACGAACTTAGCGCGTAGCAGAGCAGAAATATGATCCCGCCTATGCTTAAAATTTGGGTAAGAAGCGAGCCCTGCTTAAGGGCGCCGCCGATTAAAAATATACCTACAGCCGTAAATACGGCATCGCTTAGCGCGCAGACCGTACAAACAGCCGCGACGTGGTTTTTCGCAAGGCCTTGGGAGATGACGAAGATGTTTTGCGCGCCGATCGCGACGATGAGCGAGAGCATCAGCGCAGCTCCTTGCAAGAAAATTCCGATCGGCAAGGAGTTCAAGGCCGCGCCTCTACTTGTTTTTACTTTCGCAGGTGGAGCTTTGCATCGCGGTATCGGCGGCATCAGAGTCAGCCGCTACCGCACTTTCAGGCGCAGCGTCAGATCCATTATCGCCCGCGGAAATTTTCGAGGAGGAATTCTCGGCGCCTATGAAATTTTCACCCGCGACGGCACTATTTGAGGAAGCGGCATTATTCGGCGCAGCGGGGCTTTGTTCGTTTAAATTTGAAGCACCCTCTAAATTCTGCGCGTTGTTTAAATCAGCGGCGCCATTAGAATTTTGCATGGTGGAATCCTGCGCGGCGCAACAATTCTGTGCGCCCGAATTTTCACCTAAATTTTGTGCGCCGCAGGAACTTTGCGCATCGAAATTTTGCGAAGCGGAATTCTCATCGCGGAGGTTTTTAGCTTCAAAATTTTTAGCGCTACTCGCGCTTTTTTTAGAACCCTTAGCGCCCTTGCGAGTCTTTGGAGCGGCTTGCTCTTCCTCAGAGCTTTGCGAAAGACCCGCTTTTTCGCGCAAAATTTTGCTCAGCTCGTAGATCGAAATTTCAAACGAGCCCGGCAGCGTGGCCTCCGTGTCGCTGTAAAATCGCAAAAAGTTAAAGCGGTCTTGCGCCTGCGGCGTTTTTTTGAATACAAAATTTAAAAGCTCCGTTTTGTTTCTGCCTGCGGCGAAGGTTTTTGTGCCTAAATTTGCTATATCCTTGTATTCGAAGCTCTCGGAATTTGCACCGCGCACGATCGTAAAAGCATCCTCGCCGATCTGCAAATAATTTTTCGCGCCGAGTCTGAGCGCGCAAAAAAATGCGCAAAATGCCGCCACTACGGAAGCGAAAAGCGCCGCGCCGCCAAAGCCCGCGTGGTAGCAATATCCGCTAGCGAGCGCCAAAATCGCCGATCCCGCCAGCGTCATCGCTACGGGCTTTTTATTCTCTTTTACTATCATCTTCCCTGCTTAATCAGTTGTCTTATATATTCGTAAATTTTAAAATTTAGCGCATCCATTACCGAGTCTTTAGAGCCCGGATTTTTGATGCTTTGGTAGTTGAGATTAGTTACGTAATCCTTCCACGCGCCCTTGTTTTTAACGCTTATGTAGAGGCTAATCTGCGAGTCGTAGAAGTAGTCTCTGTAATAATCGTCGTCATACCACGGATCATAACCGAACGGCATCCCCCAGCCCACGCCTACGCCCGTATATCTGTAATATCTGCCAAATCCCATACCGAAGCTAAATCTCGGATTATCCCACGATCTGCGCGAAAAATCCGCCTTGCGGAAGTAGTTGAGATTGCCGCCGATTTGGACGTTTGCCGCGCTTTTATTTACGACCTTAAATCCGTCCGCGCGCAGATGTTGGATCACTACTTGGGTTAAATTTGAATCCGTCGTAGAGGTGTTGGTGAAATTTACGCTTATGAGTTTATCCTGCGGAAATTCCATAATGTGAAGCGGCTCGGAAGTGCGCACGATACCGCTATTTACGGGTACATTTTTAGAGCAACCTGTAAAAATCAAAAACGCCGAAATGACCAAAAAAAGTGAAATTTTATTTTTCAAGACGGATCCTTTCGCTTAAGATTTCAAATCCTAAATTTGAGTGATTGTAGCATAAATTTAAAATTTTAATGTCAGCAAAAAGCGATTTTTTGAAATAATATAACGATCGATACGCAGGAGCGGAGATTTTCAAATAAAATTTCGCGCCGAGCGACCGCTAAATTTAAAGCCGTCGCTCGGTTGAAATTTCTGCGAAAAGAGACGGAATTTTAAAACCGGAGGAGTTTAAAATTCCACAATCTTATAGGCTCACGCCGCGCGTAAGTACGCGCTTGCGATAAACCTCCGAAACTCTGCTCGCGTCGCCCACGATTAAGGCATTAGTCGAGCAGATCGCCGCACACATCGGAACCTTGCCCTCTGCGATGCGGTTTTGACCGTATTTATGCAGCTCTTCGTGCGAAAACGTAGGCTCCGGTCCACCCGCGCACATAGTGCACTTATCCATCGCGCCTTTGATACCGAAAGCTCCGTCTCTAGGGAATTGCGGAGCGCCGAACGGACACGCATAGAGGCAGTATCCGCAGCCGATACATTTATCTTTGTCGTGTAAAACGACGCCGTCGGTTCTGATATAGAAGCATTGAACCGGACAAACCTGCGCGCAAGGCGCATCGGTGCAGTGTTGGCAAGCAATAGAGCTTGAAACCTCCTGCCCCTCTATGCCCTCGTTTAAAGTGATAACCTTGCGCCTATTTATCTGCACGGGAACTTCGTGAGCCGAGCTGCAGGCTACCTGGCAACCATAGCAAGCGATGCAACGCTCGACATCGACGTAAAATTTTAATCTTGCCGGCATTTTATCTCCTTATGCTCTTTCTAGTCTGCAAAGACCGGCGTTAAATTCCGAAATTTGCGTATTTATGTCAAAGCCGTAGTTGGTAATCGTATTTGAGCTCTCGCCTCTGATATATGGCTTAGTGCCCTCAGGATAGCGCTCGCTTAGATCCTCGCCCTGGAAAATTCCCGCGAAGTTATACGGCATAACAATACGATCAGGCGTAACGGCGTGCGAATAGATGCACTTGACTTTGATCTTAGTGCCTTGCGGCGAATGAATCCACATCATCTCGCCATCTTTGATACCTTTATCAGCGGCAAGCTTAGGGTTTACGTGCGCAAACATCTCCGGAGTAATCGCCGAAAGATACTTGCTCGTGCGCTCGATCATGCCCGCACCGCTTAAATTTACAAGCCTTAGCGAGCTTACGATAGTAGGGAAGTCCTTGCTCCAATCCTGCTTTTTCTGCTCGGAGATAAATCTCGTAAAGACGCGGAAATTTCGTTTTTGATCCGCAAAGGTCGGATATTTCTCCACTAAATCCCATCTAGGCGAGTGGATCGGCTCGCGGTGCTTCGGAATTTGATCCGCAAACTGCCAAACCTTCGCTCTTGCTCTTGCGTTTCCGCAAGGACAAATTCCAAACTCGCGGCATTTTTTAGCGATAATGCCACTATAATCTGTGCTCCACGTAGGTCCCATCTTGACTTTTTCATCCTCGCTTAGCGTGATGCCTAAAACCTCTTCGATATTTGCCTTAGTAATCTCTGCATGACCGCCTTGAATTTTTGATCCCGGAAGTGTAATGCTCTCGTCGGCTAGCTGCGAAACGCCGTCGTGCTCTAAGCCAAAGCGGTTTCTAAAGCCCATGCCCCCATCTGCATAAGGTCTAGTTACGTCGTAAAGAATCGGCGTGCCCGGGTGTTGCGTATCCCAGCAAGGCCATGGAAGCCCATAGTATTCGCCCTCGACCTCGCCACCTATGCCGCGCAAAGTATCGGGATCAAATAGATGCCAGTTCTTCTGCTGTCTGCGAAATCTAGCTGCGGTGCGTCCGTTATTTCCAATACTTTGAGTATTGCGTGCGATCTCATCGGTAGCGTCGTCAGGCCAAACAAAATCGTCTTTAATCTGCTTAAGCTCGCCATCAACGATGCCCATCTTCATGCCGCGAACATATTCGTCGTAAAAGCCGAATTTTTTCGCGAATAAAAACATTACTTCTTGATCCTCTTTGCTCTCAAATAGCGGCTTAACGATCTGAGTTCTCCACTGGCCGCTGCGGTTTGTAGCGCTTAGATGACCTTCGCTTTCAAACTGCGTAGCTACCGGCAAAACATAAATTCCATCCGGTCTGTCGCTAAGAATCGCTACTTCGTTTAAGAATGGCTCGGCGACTACCAGCATATCGATCTTGCCTAGCGCTTCTTGAGTCTCGCGAACGTGAGCCATAGAAGTAATTCCTGTGCCTTGCACCCAAAGAACGCGGACATTGCCACTACTTAAAACGGGCTCGTTTTTCAAAACGCCCTGCCACCATTTAGATAGCGAAAAGCCCTTTTCGTTGCGCCAATTTATCGTATCTTGCTCGATGCTCGGATCGTAGTGAAAATACTCGGTAAAATTCGTACCAGGCACTTTTTCACCCTGCTTTTCGTGCGGCTGCTTAGTAGAGACGGCAAATCTTTTAATAAACTGCTCGTAATCTACGCCCCAGCCCTTGCAGAAGTGCTTCCAAGCGTTATCGGCTAACCCGTAATACGCAGGTAAGCTATCGGAGAGATTGCACATATCGGTAGCGCCTTGAACATTATCGTGACCTCTAAGGATGTTGCAGCCGCCGCCCGGCTTGCCCATATTGCCTAGTATGAGCTGCAAAAGAGCCAAAATTCTAGTATTCGAGCTACCGATCGAGTGCTGCGTAATGCCTAGAGCCCAGCATAAAGTAGCGGGCTTTGTGGTAGCAAACATCCTCGTAAATTCTATCAGCTCCTCTTCTTTGCAGCCGGTGACATTGGCTACCTCTTTAGGATCCCACTTCTTAGCTTCGGCTCTAATCTCCTCTACAGCGTAGGTTCTGGTTTTTATTAGCTCTTTATCTTCCCAGCCGTTTTTGAAGATTAGATGCAGCATTCCGTACACAAATGCTATATCAGTTCCCGGACGAATTCTAATATACATATCGGCCTTAGCCGCAGTTCTAGTAAAATTTGGATCGACAACGACGATTTTCGCGCCGTTTCTATCGCGAGCTTGAAGAGCATGCTTCATAGCCCCCACGGGATTTGCAACCGCAGAATTCGCACCTATGAAAAGGATCATTTTAGAATTTTTCGCCATATCGCCTACGTGATTTGTCATAGCTCCATAACCCCAAGTATTCGCCACACCGGCGACTGTTGCGCTATGTCAAATTCTGGCTACGTGATCGTTGCTGTTTGTACCCCAAAAGGCTGCAAATTTTCTAAAATAATATGCCTGCTCGTTGCAAAATTTAGCCGAACCCAAAAATACTACACTATCGGGGCCGTCCTCTTTGCGGACTTGAAGCATTTTATCGCCGATTTCGTTAACGGCTTGCTCCCAGCTGATACGCTCCCACTTGCCGCCAACCTTTTTGAGCGGATATTTAAGACGCATTTTAGATTTGGTTAGATCGATTTGATCGATTCCCTTACAGCAGTGACTGCCCTGCGAGATCGGGTGATCTACTGCCATATCTTGGCGAATCCAGGTATTGGTGCTCTCATCCACTTGAGCCTCGATACCGCAGCCTACGGAACAGATCGAACATATCGTTCGCTTCATAACGGAACCTGGAAATGGGTTTTTGATCTCTTGCTCAGTAGCGGCTCTTAGCGTATTATTTTCGCCAAACGCAGCTACGCTGCTCGCTCCTAAAGCGGCGAGTTTCAAAAACGATCTCCTTCCGATCGCATTCTCACTCATGAAAATTCTCCTAGTAAGCTACTTTATAGTATTTTTTCCACGCTTCACTCTCCCAGTAAAGCACCTCTTTTTTCGGTGATTTGCCACGAACGGTATCGCCATAGTCCTGCTCGCTTTTCGCTAGAGCCTGAGACGCGGCAACGCCCACGGCACCTACTGCGCCGATTTTTAGAGATTTTTTAAGAAAATCCCTGCGTTTGTTCTCCATGGTTTTCCTTTGTGAAGAAATCGCTTTAAATCTTTTATTGTAGTAACGCCTGTTACAGGATTTAAGTCTAGTGAATTATAACGAAAAGGCAGTGAGATGGAAATTAAATTTTAAGTTACTTTTTAAATTTTATTTAAAATTCAAAATATAAAGTTCTAACTAAAAAACTACTCGCAAAACTAGAGTTTGCGAGTTTAAAATTTAACCGAAATTCTGCTTTTGCGTTAAGATTCCCGTTAAAAATTTTATTTATCAATCCAGATCAAAAATATCTTCCGGATTGGTAAATTTATTTTGATAGCCACCTTTTTTGATCGCTTCTTTAACGACGCTGCGATCTTTCTTTTGCGGAGCGGCAAGCGCTAAAAGCGAGCGCTCAAGCGCAAAAAAGCTTCTCATTAGTGCGCCTAATGATTTGAAAAAATCCGCCCGCACATGCCCGCACAAAAGCTCGCTAAACTCATCCACAAAGCTGCTGGTGACATTCGTAAAAAGCTCTAACGCCAGCGCTTCGCCGTCTTGCGCGCCGATGAAATTTTTAGCGTATTGCGAGTTCGCAGCATTTTTGCCATCCTGCGAGTACGTAAAATTTTTAATATTCTGCGAACCTGCAGAATTTTTTCCATCTTGTACCGTCAAGCTCGCGCTATTCGTAAAATTTTGCTCGTTTGCCACGGAATTTTGTCCGTTTAAAACCGCGCTGTGTTTTGCAGCCGCGTCGCGCAGCAGAGTCGAATGCAGGTAAAAAATAAATCCCACATAGTCCTCGCACTCTTTGCAAAGCTCCATATTGCGGCGAAATTTACTCTTTTTTAGCACGTCAATTACTGCGACACGCATACGCCCATCGTCGCGTCCTTCATCGTAGAAGCTCGCACTCATCGGCACGTTGGCGTATGAAAAATCAAAAAGCACGGAATTTTGCTCGCTTTTAAACGCTGCAAAGTCGAATTTCGCTAAATTTTGAAATTCCGCCTCATCGCTAGGCACGATGGGCGAGCTGCGTAAAAACTCCAGCTGCTCCTTCCAGCGCTTAAATTTCGCATCCGTTTCATAGAAAAAAAACGGAATTGCAAAAAATTCATAGTAGTAGCTTCTTGCTTTGATTAAATTTGCATCCATTACATTGCCTCTTTTCTAGCATCTTCTATCTGCTTTTTTATCATTATTTTCGCCTTGCAATCACCGCAGCAAAAAAGCGTCTTCATCTTTTCAGGATCGTTTGCAAAATGCGCGCCCATCATATCCGCGATCTTCATCACGGCTTTGCTCGTCGCAAATTCCTTACCGCACTCGATGCACTTAAAAAGCTCGTCTTTGGCTAGCATTTTGTAATTAAAAAATCCCGGCTCAAGCTCCACGCCGCAAGGCTGAAGCTCGATCGTATCCTTTTCGGCGCAGCTTAACACGCAGTAGTTGCACGTCGTGCAAAGCGAAGCGTTGAGCTTAATCGAATTGTCGCTGTTGTCGGCATACAGCGCGCCGGCATTACAGGCGCCCACGCAGCTAAGGCAGAGCGTGCAGCTTGCTTCGTTTATGCTTACTTTGCCAAATTTTAGCAACTCTCCGCTTTTTACAGCGCCGAAGCTGTCCTCGCCGACCATTGCGCTTACTCGTTTTGAGAAAATTTCTTTCTTACTAAGACCCTGCTCATTTAGGCTAAACGCCCACGGCTGAGAGCTTTGCGCCCACTTTAGCGCCTCTTGTAGCTCGATTAAATTTCGCGCTAAAAATACTGCATCCTTGCCGTAGATCGCGCGCGAAATTCCATTGATAAGCTCCGCTGCTTCGCGCGTGCCCTCGCCTACGTCTGCACCGTAAACGATCACACTCGAGCCGCTTTCTTGCATCGCGCTTAGCAAATTTACCTCATCTATTTGCTTGCTTCCAAAAATTCCAAACGGCAGCACGCCGCACGGAAGCTGCACTGCGGGTGCGGACTCAATTTCGCTCTCTGCGATGAGAAGCGGAATTTTGCCTGCATAGAGCTTTGCGATCTCGCCAAATACTCTTTGGGGCAGCTTGGCAAATTTCAGCGCGCCGCTAGGGCAGACGCTCACGCACGCGCCGCAACCGATGCAGTCGATATGCGAAAATACTAACTCGCGCTTTTCGTCGTTTTTCAAAATCGCCACTGTAGGGCAAACCTCCACGCATGGCGTGCGCAACTCATTTCGCCTGCCTTGATACTGACAGATCACAGGATCAAAGATCGTAGAATTCTTATAATGATAAACCGGGCTTTTGGAATTTAAAATTTCTAAAATTTCATCGTCTTTTAGCCCCGAGATCTCGTAGCAGCCGCTTTGTCGTAGCTGATAGGGCGTCGCGCCGCTAATCAAGAAAAAATCCACCTCGGTCTCAACCTCATCCCGCTCGCTTAAAATCGTAACCGCAAGATCGCCAATCTCGCCGTAGACGAACTTAATCTCGGCCCTGCTTAACGCGATCACCTTAAATCCGTGCTGCCTAAGTAGCCCCACAAGCCCCTCTCGCGGCTCATCACAGGCGAGAATTACGTTTTTGCCGATGGGCTTTTGATAGTCGCTATCTAGCGCACCGTCAAAGGCGATATCTTTGGCGCGATACAAAATATCTACGTTTTTAGCGATTTGCAGCGGCTCATCTGCGGAATTTTCTATATAAAAATTTATCTCGGGCGCATAAATTTGCGCCTTTAGTTTCAGCGAGTTGGCAACGATAAATTCCTCATTTTTTGCCCCCTCTTCATCGCCGCAAATTTCGATATCGTCGCTTAAGACTACATCCTTTAGCCCCGCGGCGTAAAATCCATGTTCTTTCATAATCTATCCTAAATTGATAATTAGGCGGGTTTTACTCTTATTTTCTAAACAGCTTTTAAATTCTGCACTTAAAGTAAATCGAATTTAAATTAATAATTCTATAGATAAAGCAAAATCAAAGCTTTAAATGATAAAATCGCCTAAATTTTAAGGCATCGGGGTCGCAATGCAACGAATCAAACTACCAAAAATCGACAAAATCGCAAACGCGCAGGAGTTTCAAAACTGCCTCCGCCCGCAAATCATCAAAATCGCGCAGGAGCTCATCGAGCAGGAGCGTGAAAAGGCGCTGCAAGGAGGCGCGGTCGCAAGCGAAAGCGAGATCATCGCACGCATCAAATCGCGCTACGAAAAATTTCAAAATCTAAGCCTTAAGCCGCTCATTAACGCAACCGGCGTCGTGCTGCACACAAACCTCGGCCGCAGCGTCATCAGCGCCGAAATTTTAGCCCGCGCGCAAAAGATCATCACCTCATATTCAAATTTAGAATACGATCTATCAAAGGGCGCGCGCGGCAACAGATACGACTACATAGCGCTTTTGTGCAGCGAGCTCTTCGGCGCGCAGGACGCGCTCGTGGTCAATAACAACGCTGCTGCGGTCTTTTTGGTGCTAAATACCTTCGCGCGCGGACGCGAAGTCGTGGTAAGCCGCGGCGAGCTCGTCGAGATCGGCGGGAGCTTTCGGGTAAGCGAAGTGATGGCAAACTCTGGCGCAAAGCTTGTGGAGATCGGCACCACGAATAAAACCAAGCCGGAAGATTACGAAGAGGCGATCAATGAAAATACGGCGATCTTGATGAAGGTGCACCGCTCAAATTTTAAAATTTCGGGCTTCAGCTCTAGCGTAAGCGCTACAGAAGTTGCGGCTTTGGCGCGAAAAGCGACTCGTAAAAAAGAGGAATTTTTAGCGCTTAGAGAGGCGAGCTTTAAAAATCTAGCGGATCTTTGCGGCGGCTCGTCGGATACGACGGGCGAAATTTTAAATTCCGCGCCGAACGGTTTAAGCTTAACGGCAGCTTCTGCAAATTCTTTAAATTTAAAAAGCGGCGAGCCGTCCGCAAGGAGCGAGCGTTTTTATGAAGGCGGCGAGAGCGAAATTTCTAAAATTTACCCCGCAAAATTTAGCATGAAAAAAGAGGAAAGCTTTAACGAGATCATCGATTATTACGATCTTGGAAGCGGTTACGTAAGCGAGCTGGGATTTGGGCTAGGCAAAAGCGAGCCCTCTATTTTTGAGCTTTTAAAAAGCGGCGTGCGGCTGCTTAGCTTTAGCGGCGACAAGCTCTTCGGCTCCGTGCAGTGCGGCATCATCCTAGGAGATCGGCAGCTTATCGCGCGCCTGCGTAAAAACCAGCTACTGCGAATGCTGCGTGTGGATAAGATCACGCTAAGCCTGCTTGCCGAGACGATCAAGGCGTATATAAATAAAGAATTTCACCTCATCACGACGATAGATCAGATCCATCTGAGCCTGGACGAGCTGCGTGAGCGAGCGGAGCTAGTGCAATCGCGCATCGGCGTAAAATCGCAGATCGTGCCTACTACCACCTTTGTAGGCGGCGGTACGATGCCGAGCGCCTCCTACCCTAGCGTCGCGCTTGCGATACTTGACGGCGCAGAGCCGCAGAACACGCAGGCAAAATTTCGCGCTGCGGGCATAATCGGGCGGATCGAGGATGATAAATTTTTGCTCGATTTCAGATCGATTTTAAAAAGCGACTTGCAAGATTTAATAAAAAAGATCGGAGAAATTTATGAATAGCGTAATCATCGGCACCGCAGGCCATATCGATCACGGAAAGACTGCATTAATCAAGGCGCTAAACGGCTTTGAGGGAGACCGAATGCCGAGCGAAAAGCAACGCGGCATCACGATCGATCTTAGCTTTTCGCATCTGCGCTCGGGAGACACCAACGTCGCTTTCATCGACGTGCCGGGGCATGAAAATCTAGTAAAGACGATGATTAGCGGCGCGTATGCCTTCGACGCTGCGATGCTAGTAGTCGCCGCGGACGACGGGCTGATGCCGCAAAGTCGCGAGCATATTCAAATTTTATCGCTGCTTGGGGTAAAAAGCGTGATCTTGTGTATCAGCAAGTGCGATCTGGTGGGCGACGCGCGCAAGGCGGAGGTCGCGGCGCAGTGCAGGGAATATATCTCCAAATTTAAAGATTTGCAAATTTTAAACACCTTTTTTATCAGCGTGAAAGACCCCGCAAGCATCGCCGAGCTGAAAAATTATCTCTTTAATATCAAGCCCGCGCAGCGCCAAGGAGGCGGCGTGGTGCACTACTACATCGACCGAGTTTTTTCGCTTAAGGGGCTCGGCACCATCGTAACGGGCAGCCTCATTAACGGCGCGATTTCAAAGGGCGAGAAGCTTTATAACTGCGATCTGGGTAAAATTTTTAACGTCAAAAGCGTGCAGATCCACGACGAGGATACGCCGCTAGCGCAGGCTCCAAACCGCGTCGCGCTGAGCTTGGACGCCAAAACGAGCGAGCTGCAAAAGGGGCAAATCCTAAGCAAAAAGGGCTTTTTTCGCGGCTTTAACGAAGCCGACTGCACCTTTAGCGGCGAAATTTCACACAACCAAGACGTGCTGTTTTGCGTCGGAAGTAAGCAAAGCGCGGCAAAAGCGCTCATTTTAAAGGAGCTTCCTAGCGGCGAGAAGCTAATAAGCTTTAAATTTGACAAAACGATGTTTTTGAAATTCGATGAGCCCTTCGTCTGCCTGGCAAACTCACGAGTAATCGGCGGCGGGCGCGTGCTAAACGCCGTAGTCGAGCCGCTAAAAAAGCAGAGCAAAGCCGTGCTTCTAACCGCGCTTTTGAAGCGAAATTTCACCGAAGCGTTTAAAATTTTAAGCGGCTTTCACAAGCATGGATTCGGGCTATTTTCAGCGTATCAGCGCTTCGGTATGGAATACGACGAAGCGGTAAAGATCGCGCGCGGCTTAGAAGGGACGTATTTTGACGAGGCAAATTTATGCGTTTACGATCTAAGCGCGATCGAGGACGTAAAAAGCCTCATAAAATTTATCGTCTCAAAAAACGACTACGCGATCTTTTCGCCCGCCTCGATCGCTCTAAAGCTCTCGTGGGCTAGCGAAGATCTTGCCGCGCGCGCGCTTAGCAAGCTTGAGCGGAGCGGCATCGTCTCCAAAAAGGGCGGAGTTTACGTAAAATCGGGGGTGGATTTTGACGTGCTCAAACAGAGCCTGGAGAGTAAAATTTTTGATCTCATCAAAAAGGGCGGCATCGCGCCGCTTGCGCCGTATAACATTTACGACGAGCTAGAGATCGACCGCAGCAGCGGCGATGACGCGCTAAAGAAGCTGACCTACGCCAAAAAGGTCGTCCGTCTCGCGCACAATCTCTTCGTCGAGGCCGAAAATTTAGCCCTGGCGATCAAACGCCTCTACGCAATCATCGAAAAAGATGGCTTCGTAAACGTCACGAACGCCAAAGAGGAGCTTGGGCTTAGCAGGAAATTCGTCATCTGCTATCTCGAGTACCTAGATAAAATGGGAAATATCGTTACGATCGACAATAAACGCTATCTGAAAAAGTAAAAATTTAAAATTTTGCACTACAATGCGCGGAATTTTTTGCAAAGGAAAAAAATGAAAAAAGCTATTTTAACTTCAGTTGCGCTCGCAGCGAGCCTAAACGCGGCTTTAAGCGACAGCGAAATTTTATCTATCTACGGCGGCGCGCCACAAGGCATCGAAATAAAGGTCGCCGAGCGCATCCCACTTAACGAGCCAAAGGGCGTCGAGGCGGTCGTTTTAAAGATTTCTCAAGGCAATATGTCGCAAGAGGAGATCATTTTCACCCAAGGCGATCTGATCTTTACCGATATCATCGATCCTAAAAAACGCGTAGTCTATAAGGAGCAGATCAAACAAGACCGCATCGCAGGACAGCTAAGTAAGGTCTTCAAAGCAGAGAGTAAAGACAATATCATCAAGCTAGGAAACGATCCTAAAAAGCCTACGATTTTGATGCTGACGGACGCCTTGTGTCCATTCTGCCGCAAAGAGATGGCAAGGATCGAAGAAACACTAAAAAATAACAATGTCGATATAATCATGACCTCCGTTCACGGCGATGACGGCCACGCAAAATCCGCGCTCATCTACAAAGAGATCAAAAATGCTAAAACCGACGAGCAAAAGATAGCGGTTTTTAGAAAATACTACGCCGAAGATAACAAAGCAGGTGCCAAAGATGTAAGCGCTGCCGAGCTAAATGCTGCAAAAGCCCTAGCTGCCAAATATTTCAGTGCGGGGGTAAACTCAGTGCCTTACATCATCGAACTAGACAAGCTAAAATAATCTCTCTTAAATTTTGCGGAGCGATCCGCAAAATTTCGCTTATTTCACCCAATTTCGGTAGCTTTCAATCAATCTAAATTTTACCTCGAATTTATGAATGCTGCCCTTTTGGAGTTCTTACAATTCCGCTGCTTTTAAAAAATTCTGTAGTTGCGCCGCGCATAGAATTTTAAAATCCCTCGCGGATGAAACGCGATCCGTAAAGTTTTAAACGGGCAAAATTTAGAATTTTAAAAAATCCCAGCGTCCGCGCAAAATTCCGCGGCAGTGATTCTATCTCGTCGCTTCGCATTCAAAACGGCGCAAAAATGGTCTTACCTGGAATTTCAAAGTAGAAATTATGCGAGTAAAAATCTTACGACCTAAATTTTAAAATTTCGCGGCAAAGCTCGGATAAAATTTAGCCGCAAATTTTATTTCGCGACAAAGAGGAATTTGTAATCGTGCTTCAAGCTGCCTATCTTGGACTACTCCGATTAAAATCAAAACTCCACGTCAAAAGCGGCTCTTGCCAGGCTATTTTTGCTCTCGCTTAACTCGTACGACGCGCTGAGTCCGACGCTTTGAAAGATCTTATATTTCAGCCCGATCGCGCCGTTAAATACGCCGCTAGAATAATCAAGCCCCTCGACGTCGTATCTGTCCGAATACTTTCTGCTTGCATGATACGAATCGCCGCTAAACCGATGCTCGTACTCAGCATTTGCGAATATTTGCAGATCGCCGAAAGCCTTGATCGCGTAAATTCCCGCGGTACCGTTCGGCGCGGTTTTTGAAGCGGAGCTAAATTTAAGCCTAGAGATCGCATCCTCGTTCACTCTAATTACTCCAAGCCCCAAATACGGCTTAATATAGCCGTTTTCAAATAAAAATTTATACCCTGCTCTCGTGCTGAAATCCCAAATTTGCGACTTGTATTTCGCGCCGTGGATAGCGCCGAATCCGTTGTTAGTTTCAAATTTATGATCGTTCGTCGAATATGTTAAATTTACCGCCAAATCCGCGTTCTCGCTAAAATCGTATCTGCCCGCCAGACCGAGCTCATAGGATTTGATGTTTTCTTTGACACCGTCGAATTTACCCTCGTACCAAGCGTCCGATTTTTGATACCCAAATATCACGCCCAGCGTAAGATCATCCACTCTCTTGGAGGCTCCGAGTAAAATTCCGTCGCTCTTGTGATCGTATTTGACGCCGCCCGAGCGGTCTTTGTAATCTCCGCCGTAGTTTCCGATCGCGGTTACGTTTATGCTAAACTCCTGCCCGTCGGTGTCGGTTAAATTTTTATAAGCGGAATTTCTTGCAAGCTTGGTAAGATCCAGATCGACCTTCGAGCGCGGTATCTCGATGCCTATGCGGTTGCCGCCTCTTGCGACCTGCGAAAACAGGCTGCCGTTTTTAGGCGTGAAGTTATTGATCGCCAGCATCAGCGCTTCAAAATAGGTAGGCAGATCGTCGTATCCGCTAGGATAGGCATTCGTATCGGAGGTGATAAATAGATTTGCCGCGTTGCGCTCACGAGATAATCTTATGATCTCATCGTACTGATCTGGTCTTGCGTTATATATGACGTGCAGAATTTTAGAAGAATTTGCGGGGTCTTTTTCAAACTCCGAGGTTCTAGGGCGGTAGTGGTTTATATACTCATCCGCGCTCACCTCTTGCAGCATCCAAACGTCCGCATAGGGAGCTATGGCGTCGCGCACGCCCCAGCCGTTGTTTGCCAAAACGAGCATTCCCGGATATTTAGTCTTGATATAATTGTAGATACTCTTCATATAGGCGATAGTTGCGGGGTTATTTTCGGTATTAACCTCGTCGATGAAGTATCCTGCGATATTTTCCCTGCCGTAGAAATTTACGAAATTATCGATATCGGCATAGACTAAATTTAGATTTCTAGTAGAATTTTTGGTATATGTATAGCCTAAATTTGATATGCCCGCCGCGATATTTCGCTTCATCTGAACTGCGTCTTCTTCTCTTCTGACCAGATATTGCGTGGTTTGATCGCCCGGCGTCGCCGCTTCGTATGAACCGAAAGCCACATAAGGAACCAGCGCGCTGCCTATATTGGTAATGCCGTTCCAAAACTCGGCATTTACGCCGCTATTGCCCGTCCAGCGAAACGCAGGCATCATAACGCGCTGATTATTAATCCTGCCCGAATATGAACCCTTTTTAGCAAAGCCCCTTGCGTACTCGAGCTTGATACGAAATGAGTTTTCATACTCGTCGCTCGCGGAGCTATCGCTAGCCGCGTCGCGCCTGCTTAATTTTGCGCCCAAGCTATCCGCAGCGCTCATTACATCGGAACGGGAAGTGTTGTTGGAAGATGATTTTTGCGCGTTTGCATAGCTCCAGGAATTCTGCTCGCTCGCATAGCCGAACCCTGCTGCACCGACAAGCGCAAGAGATACGATTTTTTTCAAAGACTTTAGCATTCTGCACTGCCTCAAATAAAATTACCCAAATTCTTAAATTTCGACAAATTTGCAGACGCGCTTTTAAAATGAAAAGCTTTGTCGAAATTTAAAAATTTAGCCGCCCTAAGACGGCCAAATTTTAAAGCTTATTTTAATGCCGCTTTTGCCTTCTTTGCGACGGTTGCGAAAGCTTCGGCATCGTTCATAGCCATATTTGCTAAAATTTTTCTATCAAGCTCGATGCCCGCTTTTCTAAGTCCGTTTATAAATTTAGAATAGCTGATGTCGTTTAGCCTGCAAGCTGCATTGATGCGCACTATCCAAAGTCTGCGGAAATCGCGTTTTTTCGCGCGTCTGTCACGGAAGGCGTAAACGAGGCTTCTTTCTAGCTGCTCTTTAGCCTTTCTGAAATGTTTGCGTCTTGCGCTATAAAATCCGCGCGCAAGCTTTAGCACCTTGTTGTGACGGCGGCGTCTAACGATGCCCGTTTTTACTCTTGCCATATTAATCCTTTCTTAATCGGCGTCCCTTTTGGGATCTTGCCCTAAAATCCATAAATTTAGGGGAGCTTGAATGACTTTCGTCAAAAACTAACTTCGCACTATTTGCAAAGCATTTTTTTAACCGCAGATACGTTCGTAGAATCGACGTATTGGGCCTCGCGCAAATTCCTCTTGCGTTTTTGAGACATCTTCGTCAAAATGTGGCTGCGAAACGCCGAGCCTCTTTTGATCTTGTTTTTGCCCGCTTTAAAACGCTTGACGGCACCGCGCACGCTTTTCATCTTTGGCATGGTCGTCCTTTTTTTAAAGTGAACGGGAAGTATATAATAAAGTTTCTTTGAAAAATTTGAATTTAAGGAATTTTAGAGCTTAAATTAACGCAAGATAAATTTAAAGTTAAATTTTACCGCCTGCTCAAGATTCAATTTCGCTTGATATGAAAAATTTTATACAAATTTAAAGGGCTAAATTTAGAGATAAACTTAGCCCGCATTAAATTTTAAAATTTACGCTATTTGGCTTAAATTTACGCGCTGTACCGCAAAGAAATAGCGCGTAAATTTTAAAATTTTGCCGCACGCAGCGCAAATACCGCTAAATTTACTCTACGCCTTTTTCGGCGTGATCAGCATATTTACGTAGCGACCCTCCAGCGCGGGCGCCTTATCGCGATCGGCAACTTCTACAAAAAATTCGTCCCAAATTTTATTGAGCAAATTTACGCCGATTTCTGGGCTTGACATCTCGCGCCCTTTTAAAAATACGCGAAGCTTGACGTGTTTGCCGCCACTAAGGAATTCTTTCGCGTGTTTTACTTTGTAATTAATGTCGTTTTGAGCGATTTTGGCGGACAGCTTGATCTCTTTGACCTCGATGATTTTTTGCTTTTTTTTCGCCTCTTTGAGCTTTTTTTCCTGCTGATAGCGAAATTTGCTGTAGTTCATGACCTTGCAAACGGGTGGCTTTGCATCGGGCGCTATCAAAACCAGATCCACGCCCTCTCGCTCGGCGATTTGCAGCGCCTGCGCCTTTGAAATTATGCCGTAAACCTCGCCATTGTCGCCTATGCACCTGACTTCGCTAGCCGGAATGTCCTCGTTTAGAAAAACCTCTTTGCCTCTGCTCAAAAATTCACCTCGTTTAATTTAGCTTTTACGAAATTTAAAAACTCATGCAGCCCTAAATTTCGCTGTTCGCGCGCCCTGCGATCGCGCAGAGCCACGCTGCGAGCCGAAACTTCATTATCGCCTAGGACGATGATGAGCGGCACCTTCTGCTTTTCAGCCGTTCTGATTCGTTTATTTAACGTCTCGTTTTTATCTAAAATTTCGCCGTCAATGTCCGCCGCGCGCAGCAAATTTAAAATTTCTTTCGCATAACTTGCATGCGCCTCGCCGATCGGCACGATCGATACCTGCGTAGGACAGATCCAAAACGGAAGCTCGCCCGCGGTGTGCTCGAGCAAAATCCCCACGAAGCGCTCGAAGCTTCCCAAAATTGCGCGATGCAGCATCACAGGCTGTTTTTTTTCATTATTTTCGTCGATATAGCCAAGCTCGAAGCGCGCAGGCAGGTTAAAATCGACTTGCACCGTGCCGCACTGCCATTTTCGACCGAGCGCGTCGGTGATTTTGATGTCGATCTTAGGTCCGTAAAAAGCGCCGCCGCCCTCGTCTAAGCCGTACTTTAAGCCCTTTTCGTCAAGCGCGTCTTTTAAGGCCTTCGTCGCGATATCCCAAACCTCGTCGTCGCCGACCGCCTTTTGCGGCTTGGTCGAAATTTCAAGCTCGTATTCAAAGCCGAAAGCTTTCATCAAAAGCTCTACGAAATCTAAAATTTCATAGACGTTTTCTTTGATCTGGCTCGGCATCACAAACAGATGCGCGTCGTCCTGCGTGAACTCGCGCACGCGGAAAAGCCCGTGCAAGACGCCGCTTTTTTCGTGGCGGTGCACGACGCCGTACTCGCAAAATTTAAGCGGCAGATCGCGATATGAGCGGATTTCGCTTTGATAAACCTTGATGTGACCGACGCAGTTCATCGGCTTGATGCCGTATTCCTGCTCCTCGATCGTCGTAAAATACATATTTTCTTTGTAATTGCTGTAGTGCCCGCTGATCTTCCACGCGTCGGATTTTAAAATTTCAGGACCGCGCACCGGCTCGTAGCCGCGCTTGCGAAGCTGCCTATAAAGGCGCTCCTCGAGCTTTATACGCATCCTTGTGCCGGCAGGAAGCCAGATCGGAAGTCCCGCGCCGATCTGCTCGTCAAAGGTGAAAAATTTCATCTCGGCTCCGAGCTTTCGGTGATCGCGCTTCTTGGCTTCTTCGAGCATCGTAAGGTGCTTTTTAAGGCTATCTTTATCGGCAAATACGACGCCGTAGATGCGAGTTAGCATCTCGCGCTTCTCGTCGCCGCCGAGATACGCCCCCGCGATGCGCGTAAGAGCAAAATTTTTCAAAAATTTCGTATTTTGCACATGCGGGCCGCGGCAGATATCCTCAAACTCGCCCTGTGCGTATAAGCTAACCGGGCCTTCGGGGATGCGCTTTAAAACCTCCTGCTTAAGATCGTCGTTTGCATATTTTTTGGCGACCGCCTCTTTTGTGGAGGCTATCTTTTTAATCTCTAAATTTGCCTCAGCAAGCGCGTGCATCTTTTTTTCGATCGTCTTTAGATCCTCTTCGCCGAGCTTTTCGCCGTTATCTTTGCTGACGCGCATATCATAGTAAAACCCATCTTCGATCGCCGGTCCTACGAAAAATTTTGCGCCCGCATAAAGCTCGCGCACCGCCTGCGCCAAAAGGTGCGCACAGGAGTGGCGCAGAATTTTAAGCGCGTCCTCGGAGTTATCGAAATATATCGGCTGCGCCTCGCTTGCGCGCTCGCCGATACTTTGAGTATCGTAAATTTCACCGTTAAATTTATACGCGATAATATCGCTCATTGGCTTGTTTTCCTTTTTTACCGAATTGTCTTTCTTACACTGAAAGAACGAGAGCTAATTTTAGCCAATCAATCCTTAACGATAAATTTAAAAAATATTAAAATTAAAATTTTTGATTCTTTTCTCGCAATAAAAAATACACGGCGTTCGCGCAAAGAGCACAAATCGCCATCACACTTGCGAGCAAAAACGGCTTATTCGCTCCCACTGCACCCACGATAAACGAAATAGCCCCGGCAATAGCAAACTGCGCAGTCCCCAGTACCGCCGAAGCTGCGCCTGAGTTGCCGTCCTTATACAGCGCCATCGCAAGCGTCGTGGCGTTAGGCGCAACAAAGCCAAGAGACGAAAGTAATACGAAAAGCGAAGCCTCAAAGCAGATGAAAGGAAGGTCAAGCATAGAGCATGCGAACAAAATCAAGCTCGTCACAAGCATCGTTATTAGGCCGGAATTTAATAAAGCTGTGGGTTCGCGATTTTGCACGAGTTTGGCATTTAGTGCCGAAACAAGGGTCATTCCAAGAGCGTTGATGCCAAATATTACGCCGAAGGCATGCTCGCCCAGCCCATAATAGCCCAAAAATATGAAGCTAGAGCCCGTGATATAAGCAAAAAGTGCGCTCATCGCAACCGCAAATCCTAGCGTATAGCGCATAAATTCTTTATTTCGCAAAATTATGCCGTATTCGCCAAGCACGCCTTTTACGCTAAGTGTAGCAGTCCCATCTATCTGAGTGCTCTCGTCGAGTCCGAAAAATATAAATGCAAAAAGCAAAATTCCAAGCGCAAACAAAATCGCAAAAATCGCTTGCCATGAGAAAAAATCTAGCACAAATCCGCCTAGAGTTGGTGCTAGCATTGGAGCTAGCGAGCCCACTACCATCATCAGCGCAAACATCGCCGCAGCCTCGTGCAGCTCGAATTTGTCGTTAATAACGGCTCGCGCAAGTACCACTCCCGCGCACCCGCCCAAAGCTTGTAAAAATCTAAAGAATATAAACGCGTAAACGCTATCAAAGCTCACGCAAGCAAGCGACGCACATATAAAAAGCAAAATGCCCGCGTATAACGGCTTTTTACGACCAAATTTATCGCTTAGCGGCCCATAAACGAGCTGTCCTAGCGCAAAAGCGATGAAAAAACTCGCAACCGATAGCTGAGTGTAAAACTCGCTCGTAGCAAAGCTTGCCTTTACCTTTTCCAGCGCGGGCAGATACATATCGGTAGACAAGGGCGCCAGAGCGGACATATAGGCGAGTATAATCACCAGTTTAAATTTAGCGAATTTACTTTGTTTTTCTTTGATCATCGTTTTCCTCAATTATTTTTAGGCAGAGCTCAAACGTGCGCACGAGCGCGTTTAGATCTTTAAATTTTTGCGGCAAGAGCCTGGCGATAAAATATATCGGACGCAGCGCAAGCACCGTAGCCCACGCAGTTTGCACTACGCCCTGCCCGCCATTTGAGGCGTAGGCGCGAATGCCTGCGCGCACCAAGCCTTCGCTCAGACCTTCGCGACAAAGATCATATACAAACAGTAAAAAATCTCGTATTTTGGCTTTTTGCAAATCACCGCGCTCGCCGCGATTTTCAAAATCTATAAATTTCATCTCGCCATTTTTTACTAAGACGTCGCGCAGCGCGGGTCTGCCGTGTATGAAGCCGCGCGAATGCAGCTGTGCTAACGCCACAGCATAGCCCTCAATGAGCGCCACGCAAGATGCCTCATCCGAGCTTTTTAGCACCTCGTCCACCGGCGTACCACCGTCTTTGAGTACGAAAAAGCTCTCGTTTCGCAGCACCAGCTGCGGCACAGGCGCGCCGGCTGCGTACAGGCTCTCGCATTTTAGCGCTTCGTAATCGAAAGAGGCTTTCGGATTTGCTTTGAATATTTTCGTAAGCAATCCGCCACGGATGCGCAACTCCGGCTGCTTGAGCCAGTATTTCTCGCCCTCGAAACTAAAGCTCGTGACGCGCTCGCCAGGATGATTTTTTAGAATTTCATTTACATATTCTTTAAAATTTTGCATTCAATAAATTTAGCGAATTTTTTTTAGAAAGAGCTAAATTTGCGAGTTTTATTTCATTAAGTTCCATATGTCCGCATAAAATTTATTACGTAAATTCGGCGGGGCTAAATTTTAAAATTATCAGGTAGAATTTTGCAGTCTTGGAATTTTGTAGCGCAGGAAGCAGCAAAAGCGCATAATTTTAAATTTAGTAGTTAGATAAAATTTCAGAATTTTACAAAAACTAAGATTTGCGTCAAAAAATTTTAAAACTAGAAATGGCGACCCCTACGAGATTCGAACTCGTTTTACCGCCGTGAAAGGGCGATGTCCTAACCGTTAGACGAAGGGGCCACTTAATCTGGTATTAAGATTAAAGGCGGTATTCTACTCAAGACGCACTTAAACCCAACTTAAATTAAGGATTATTTATGAAATGCTCTTTTCTGGCGCCGCTTGCACTTTCGCTTCTGCTCGCAGGCTGCGCTACCACCGCACTCAAGCCCGCTTCCACGCAAGCTGTAAATTTCACCGTCATTTCGCCGCTTACTCGCACCAGCGACGCGGGCTTTATGCGTAAATTTAAAAACCAAACCGAGGTTCAAATTTACGCAAGCGGCATCAGCGTGCTAAGCCTGGTTTTAAAAGGCGATAAAATTTGCATGAACGGTGCGTGCGACGACGAGCTCGTTTTCAATAAAAAATTCTTCGGCACCGAGCACTACCGCGGGCTTCTGGGCGAAATCCTAGACGGCAAACCGATCTTTGGCGGCAGCGACGCGGGCGAGCGCCGTTGCCTAGCGCAAAGCCTGCAAGAAGGCTCTATCGATTATAAGGTTTGCCGCGGCAAGGACGGCGGCGGAAGATCCATAAGCTTCGCCGACGCAAAACGCGGCGTGAAGATCAGAATCCGCGAGCTGCAGTAAATTTCACGCGGCAGGCATTTACAGCACGCAAGATATGTTACTCCGCAGGGCTCGAAAACGAGTAAAATTTCACGCGGCAGGCATTTGTAAGCGCGCGAGAATAATGCGCTTCGGTCGCCGCCTCAAAACACGGCGCGAGCGGTCAAAATTCCATTACTCGGCGGGGTAGCCGCCTAAGCTGCGCAAACGGCGCGGTTTTATTGACGCTCTGCGCCTACTCTTTGCGATGAAATTTAACCAAGCAGCGCGTATGTGCGAAAGAAAAGCGCGCATTCAAATTTAAAAATCCGCGCGCGGCTCGGGTTTATGAAATTTTGCCGCACGCGGCGTAAAATAAAATTTAGGAGGCAGAATGAAGCGGATCGGAGCGCACGTGAGTGCTAGCGGCGGGGTTTTTAACGCGCCGTTAAACGCCGCAAAGATCGGGGCGGACGCGTTTGCGATGTTCGTCAAAAATCAGCGCAGATGGGACGCGCCGCCGCTTAGCGCGGAGGAGATCGTCGCGTTTAAGGACGCGCTGAAGCAAAGCGGCATCCGCGCGGAGCATGTCTTGGTGCACGACAGCTACCTCATAAATTTGGGCCATCCGCGCGAGGCGGAGCGCGAGAAATCCCTAAACGCCTTCATAGACGAGATCCGACGCTGCGAGGCGCTCGGGCTTAAGCTGCTAAATTTTCATCCCGGCTCGCATCTAAATGAAATTTCAGCTCAAGTGTGCCTGGATAATATCGCAGGGTCGCTAAATTTCGCCATCGCAAACACCGCAGGCATCAAGCTCGTGCTCGAAAACACCGCGGGTCAGGGCTCCAATCTCGGCTATGATTTCGCTCAGCTTGCTTACGTGATCGATAAAATTTCAAACAAAGATCGCATCGGCGTCTGTATCGACACCTGCCACGCATTCGCCGCAGGATACGATCTGCGCAGCCCGCAGGCCTATGAGCGCACGATGAGCGAGTTTGACCGCGCGATCGGCTATAAATTTTTAAGCGGCATGCACCTAAACGACACGAAAAACGAGCTTGGCGTGCGTAAGGATCGGCACGAGAGCCTCGGGCGCGGATTTTTGGGGCTCGCGGCGTTTGAAAACATCATGAACGACCCGAACATCGACGAGATCCCGCTGATTTTAGAAACGATCGACGAGAGTATCTGGGCGGAGGAGATCGCACTTTTGCGCAGTATGCAAGGACGCCGTAAAGCCTAATCGGGCGCCTTTTGCGCCACGTAGAATTTATCTCATTTCGCTTTAAAGTGGCGCCAGCGATAAGAGCCTTATGCCGTGCAAATTTAACATCGTGGGATTTATCGCTTAAATTTTAACAAGCAAAAATAATGAGGAACTTCGCGCTAAAAATTCTGCGCCGTAAAAAGTCGCGAAATTCTACGACGAAAACACAGCACCAGAGCAAAAGAGCAAAATTTTTATAGAAAAACGCAGCGCCCTGGCAGAAATGAAAAATTTTACGCTGCGTAATTAAAATTTTCAAGCAAGATTTTTAAAGCGATGCAGCGGTAAATTTTAAAATTCTATCGCTACGATATTTCAAGGCTCAGCGCCAGATTCGAAGCTCTAGGAATTTTAAAATTCTAAATTCCGCATCAAAAAATTCGCGCGAAGCTTTATACGCGCGACTGCGTAAATTCCAATCTTGCAATTGTCCAATCTATGCGGAGGCGAAAGCGCATAAGGCTACGTAATTCTAACTTAAAATTTTGCTGCGTGCCAATCTATGCTTTTAGCACGCATTTGCTTATGACAAATCTGCCTCTTTATTTTAGCGCTTTGCTTGCGCTAAAATCTATGCAGGATCCGTGTAAATTTACGTTAAATTCTGCCGCATATCGCCCGATTAATTTAAAATTTTATCGTTGAGCTTAGTAGCCTACCGCTACGATTTAAATTTAAAGGCGGCGGGATTTTGAGCCGCAGCCGACGCGTATTGTATCAGCCGCAGCTCGGCGTGCTATTTTAGCAGCTCATACATATCGCAGGATTTTTGCCAAAGTTCTTTAAACTCGGGTGGATTCATAAAAGGAGAATTTTTATTTTTTCCTAAATCGCAAGCTTTTTTATAATACCGCGCAGCTTTACTTTTATCGTTAGAGTTGTAGTTAAATAGCGCAAAATTATAGCAACTCGCTAGCTCGTCCGTTATGTCGCAACCTTTTTTATCATAAACCGCCGCTTTCATTAAATTTATTTTTACACCGTCTCCTTTACGATACATCTCTGCCAACATACCGCATGATAGCGCTGATAGCTTTTGCCCTAGATTGCAAGCTTTGTCATGGTAGATTATAGCCTTTGATATATCTTTTTCGACTCCATCTCCGTCACTATACATTGATCCCAATAACCCACAATACATAGCGTCTCCCGCATCGCATCTTTTTTCATGATATTCGATGCCTTTTTTAGGATTTTCTTGCATCATTCTGATCGACATTACAAGGCAACCTGGCTCATATCCGCCGTCGCAGGTTTTTTCAAGCAGCTTAAGTGTTTTAGTATTGTCTTCGTATTGTAAAGCGGCTCTAAGGCAAGACTCCATATTGCCGTCATTGCACTCTTTTTCTAGCGTCTCAAGCTCGGTCGCTCCGAACGCAAAGCAAGCGATAAATGCTAACGCAAATAGCGATTTTTTCATTTAGTATCCTTTCCGGGTAAAATTTGGCTCGTTCTGGGGGGGGGGGGCGCCCGCCCCCCGGGGGGGGGTGTTGTGGGGAGGGT
>CAUPXM010000006.1:0-114785 GCA_963515585.1 uncultured Campylobacter sp. | reverse complement strand
ACGCCGTTTTGCTTTGAGCTAGTCTTACACACGTAAGATAAACTATAATTTTCAAGTAAAAATCTAATACAAAATTCACGCATAATTATATGAATAATTTCATGTATTTTTAACGCATTTGTTGTTTTATTAATGGTTTTTATTAGAAGAATTTTTACATAAATCTATATTCAATAATTTATCCGTGACTTCAAATGAAATCAGCAGGACGATGTGTTTTCTGCAAGAATCAAAATAGATGATATTTGAATTGGGTGGAAATAAAATTTTACTTATGTGAATAGTTTAAAATTTAAAATATGGAAAGTTTTGCGCCCAGAAAACGCCCTCTTTTATTCAATAGCCAGGAGCATTAGATACATATCCTCGCCGTCGATTACACTGATTTCAGAGCTTTTGCAACGCGGACAAGAAAAGTCGTTCTGCGTCAAATCTCCGCTAAAACCGCAGTTTTTGCATTTTACGACGATTTCTTGGGTGTGGATGATGAGATCCGCATTTTCGCATACGGTGCCTGCACGAAAGACTTCATAGCAGTTTTGCAGATAATGCGCTTCCACGCCGCTTAGTCGCCCTATTTTTACGTGCAGTTCCCTTATCTGCGGACTTTTCGAACTAAGTGTACTGTAAGACGCCTGTGGATTCGCACCTAAATTTTTATAAAAATCACCGTTTTTGCCGTTCGAGTTCGTATCCACAACGCCCGTATTTTCGGTATTCTCGGTGCCCATGTCATCCGTATTTTGATTGGCGGTATTTGCGATGTCGCAGCTATTTTTATCGCCCCGCTCGGCCGCGCCTTTTTTCTTCGCTTTTTCGGCGTTTAGTGCCTTTTCACATAGCGCCACAAGATCCGCTACGATCGATAGTTCATGCATTTTTCCCTCTAAATTTTACGGCCGCGCCGTATTCTATACGAATTTTGTTGTAAATTTAAAAATACGCCTGAAATTTAGGCTTAAATTTGCCAAATTTGCACGCAAATTTAACAAATTCTAGGCAGCAGCTCGCCTTTTGGAAGCTCCAGAAATCGCTGCGAGCCATAGGCGTTTTGCAAAATCACTCGCCCTTTTGCCGCATACGGAGCTTTAAATTGCCCCGCCCTATTTTCTAATACTGCGCCCGCGTCGCTCGCACCCGTAAATTCGTCCTGCACGCTAAGCTTTGGTGTCAAAGTACCCTCATCGCCTCCACCGTGCCCTACTTCGCGTACCTCGCCGATGATTGCGGCGTTTGCGTCAAATTCGCGCAGTATCTCAAGCGCTCTATCCACCTCGGCATCATCTTCTACGATCGCTACGAACGTGCCTTCGTTTGCAAGCTCGTACGGCTCAAAGCCCAGCAGCTCGCACACGCCCACTACTTCGTCGCTGATTTTGATATCCTCTTCGCGCACCAAAAATTCAAGCCCGCTGGAGCTTGCAAATTCATTCAAAACCGCGCTAAGTCCGCCGCGCGTCGCATCTCGCATTGCTTGGATCTTCACGCCTTGCGAGATCAGCTTTTCTACCGCGGCGCAAAGCGGTTTGCAGTCGCTTTGTAGCTCGCTACTTAGCGCGATCTCGTCGCGCGTCGCGAGTATTACTGCTCCGTGTCGCCCGATGTCGCCGCTAAGGAGGATTTTTGCGCCCGCTTTGATGTTTTGCACGCGCGCAGGTCGCAAAACACGGCCGATGCCGCTAGTGTTAATGAAAATTTTATCGCATTTGCCGCGCGGCACGACCTTCGTGTCACCGCAAACGATACGAACGCCGCAGCTTCGCGCGGTGCTCGCCATCGAGTCTAGGATGCGTCGCAGCTCGCTTAAGCTAAGCCCCTCCTCGATGATGAGCGCGCAGCTTAAAAACAGCGGCTTTGCGCCTACCATCGCAAGGTCGTTGACGGTGCCGCAAACGGCGATTTTGCCGATGTCGCCGCCGTTAAAAAACAGCGGCGTAACCACGAAACTATCGGTGCTGAAAGCTAGCTCGCCGCTAGAGCTCGCAGAATTCAAAGCAGAGCTCGGCTTCGCGCGATCAAAACCCGCCCTGGCGTCTAAATTTAAATTTAGTATCGCGCTGTCGTTGTTTGCGCGTAAAATTTCATTGTCAAACGCCGCAAAGATCGTCTCGTTGATGAGCCTATTCATCTCCTCGCCGCCGCCGCCGTGGCTTAAAAGTATAGTTTCGTTCAAATTTCTCCCTTTCGCTCGGTTTTAAATTTATAAGCCCGTATTGCGCAGTCGAACAAGCCGTGCCGCTAAGGTATCGCGCTAAGTTTAATCAAAATTTTAGCACAGTAATTTTGTTTCGGTTAAAATTTTAAAGCATGACTTATTTTAAAATTTACGCTCTGCGATACCGCGCGCAAAATTTAGCCCGCGTTTTTGACGTCGCCGTATTTATAGTACGCCGCGCACGCCCCTTCTGAGCTTACCATGCACGATCCTATCGGATTTTGCGGCGTGCAGTGCTTGCCGAAAACCTTGCAATCATATGGGCTTTTTTTGCCGCGTAAAATTTCGCCGCAGATACAGGCCTTGCTCTCGGGAGCGCTCTGTACGCTGCAATCAAACTGCACCCTGGCATCTAGCGCCGCGTACTGCGGGCGCAACTTCATGCCGCTTTTTGGAATTTCGCCGAGCCCTCGCCACGGAAAATCGCAAATTTCAAAATATTTATCTATCAAATTTTGCGCTTTTTGGTTTCCGCCCTCTTTTACGACGCGCTCGTATTCGTTGAAAACCTCGTAGGTGCCGGCGTTTTGCTGCTCCACCAAATTTAACACGCCCGCCATTATGTCAAGCGGCTCAAATCCGCTTACGGCGATCGGCTTTTTGTAATCGCGTGCTATGCCCTCGTAGGCCTTCGCGCCGGTGATCACGCTTACGTGGCTAGGCCCTAAAAACGCGTCTATCTGCACGTCCGCGTCGTCTAAGATCGCTCGCACGGGCGCGGGCACCGTAACGTGGTTGATGTGAAAAAAGAGATTTTTTAGCCCCAAGCTTAGCGCCTTATCGATCAGCACGGCGCTCATCGGCGTCGTCGTCTCAAAGCCTATCGCAAAAAATATCACCGTTTTTTGCGGATTTTCCTGCGCGATCTTTATACAATCAAGCGGGCTATAAAGCGCTCTGATGTCGTGCCCATCGCCGCGCAGCTTCTGTAAGCTCGTGCGAGAGCCCGGCACGCGAAGCATGTCTGCTAGAGTGCAAAAAATACTTTGCGGCATCGCGGCGAGTTTGATAGCCTCATCGATGCGACTGCGCGGCATTACGCACACCGGACAGCCCGGGCCGTGGATAAATTTTATATTTTTGCCGACCAGGCTCGGAAGGCCGAATTTCATGATAGAGTGCGTGTGTCCGCCGCAAATCTCCATAATATTTAGCGGCTTTTTGCTTTTAGAAATTATCAGCTTGCTAAGCGCTAAAATCAGCTCCTTATCCCTAAAATCCTTGATTAGATCCATTATTTACCTTAAATTTTACGGGTTACAAGCCGCTTTAATTCTCTGCGTCGGCTCTAGGTTCCATGCTTTCATACACGGAGCCCTCTTCCGCCCTCATCTGCTTTGCGATCTGCTCGTAAATTTCGATACTTTCCTTCGCTCGCTGCGTATCGATCTTCTCCATCGCAAAGCCCACGTGGATCAGCACGTACTCCCCGACGGTCGCTGGCTCTGGAAGTAGATCCAAGCTCACGCCGCGGCGCACGCCCAGAGTCTCTACGGTCGCGAAATTATTTTCGTCGATCGAGATGATTTTTGAAGGGATTGAAAGGCACATTAACGAAATTCCTTCTTGTATTGTAGGAATTTCAGCCATTTCTCCACGCCCTCGCCGCTTTTGCTATCAAGCGCGATGACGTCGGCTTTCGGATTGAGTTTGTGCACTTCGCGCACCACCTCCTCCATATCGAAGTCAAAATGCGGTAGCAGCGCGGTTTTAGTGATTACGACGCAGTCTGCGCGGCGAAATATCACGGGGTATTTTGCGATCTTATCGCTGCCCTCGGGCACGCTTAGAAGCACTACGTTCAGGTGCGCGCCCACGTCAAATGCCGCCGGGCAGACGAGATTTCCGACGTTTTCTATGAAAACCAGATCTAAATTTTTAGTATCGATATGATGAAGCCCCTCGTGAACCATAAAGGCGTCCAGATGGCAGGTCTCGCCGGTGCTGATCTGATGGGCCTGCGCGCCCGCTTTTATGATGCGATCGGCGTCGCGGTTGGTCTCTAGATCGCCCTCGATGACGCCGATTTTAAATTTGCCGCTTTTGATAGTGGCCTCAAGTAGCGTCGTCTTGCCGCTACCGGGGCTGCTCATCAAATTTAGACATAAAATTTTATCCTCATCCAGATGGGCTCTGTTGTGAGCGGCCTCCTCGTCGTTGGCGCTTAAAATTTTACTCATCACCTCGATCGTCTTGGCGTCATTAATAGCGGCATTTGCGTGGATGTGATCGTGCGCGTCGTGCTCGTGATCAATCCCCGCTGCGTGGATATGAGCGTGAGAATGAGTCGTACCGTTCGCGTGGGTGTGGACATGCTCGTGTGTCATATCTGCGTGCGAATGGGCGCCCGCTTCGTGAGTGTGGCCGATGGAACAGCCGCAATCTTTACACATTTTTTCTCCTTGGATAATAAATTTTGCGCGTAAAATACCACGTTTTTGCTTTAAACGGCGTAAATTTAATAAATTTTATATCGAAGCGCGAAATTTTATGAAATTTAACAGCGCTTAAAATTTATGCGCTTCGGTTTTATCTAAATTTCATGCGTTGTTTGCGAAGGCTCGCCGCAAAATTTTAAAGCTCGCGAGCAAAACGCTGCTTTAAATTTAATCGCCTGTTCGCAGATTGCAGAGCCCGCGCTGCAAATTTAGACCTCGCAGCTCGCAGCGGCTCAAAATAAACCAGAGATCGCCGTAGATAGAAGCGCGAAATTCAGGGCTTGCGAGTGGATTTTATCCTGGTGCTCTACAATCTCGCGCGTGATCGCAGGCTTGCCGAACACCAATGCGGCGACCATTTTAATATCGATTTTGCGCTAGTTCGGCTTTGCAAATGCGGCACGAAAGCGGCTCCTATAAAATTTAGTCGCGAGCTGCTTCGCCGGTTTCGTGCCTGTGCGTAAATTTAAACCCGCAGCAAGAATGCTTTTTGATTAAAATTTCTAAAATTTTGCGCTTTCGTTTGCCGCGTAAATTTAAACAAATTTTATTTACACGCCTTACGCAGCTGCGCCGCCCGAATTCTCCACTCGATCGAGAATCGCGCTTCGTAACCTGCAAAAGTCGCGCCGCAGCTACGTTTAAATTTAAAAGCGCGTAAATTTAGCGCGACGCGCTGTTTTTAAAAATGCGCAAAAGCCCTACGCTTCGGTGATGACCGCCTTTACGAGCTTGGAAAATTTCACCCCTTTTAGAGCGCCGATTTTGGCGCTGAGCCGCTCGATCTTTGAAATTTTATCCCGCATCGTGATCTCCTCGAAACAATGGCGCTCGTCGATGTGGAAGTGGCTGGTGCTGACGATGGTGACGTTTGCGTGGTGCTCGATCTCTACGAGCTGCTCGATCAGATCGCTTTGGTGATGATCGTAAGCGATGCAAAGCACGCCCACGCAGTCATCCTCGCCATCTCCGTGAAGCACGCCCTCGACCATCTTTTCGCGTATGAGATCGCGGATAAACTCGCTGCGGCTTAGGTACTGCTTGGCGCGCACCATCTCATCGAGATCCTCAAAAAGCTTCGTCGGCAGCGAAATGCTAAATCTTACGGCGCCCTCTTTTTCCTCTTTTTTCATAGCTCCCCTCATTTCGCGTATTTTGAATATAATTTTACCGAAATTCCGCTCAAATAGTAAGAATTTTGCGCTAATTTGGCTTATTCTTTAAAATTTAAAGCTCCAAGGCACCGCGCTTATTTTGAAATTTTGCTCGCGATTTCGCATTGTATTTTAGTGCTAGCGCGATGAAATTTATCGGTGCTACGTTATTTTAAATTCTACCGCGAGCTTGCGTTCAATTTTAAGAGTCAGGCGCTAAATAGCGTCTTAGCTTGGGATTTGCGCAGTATCTAGCCACGCGCCGCGGTAGAATTTTATCGATTGCCATGGTGGTACGTCGTGATGCTGTGGCAGGCAACGGCGCGCCGTTAAATTTTAAAATTTTAACGTTTTGGCTGCGACATATAGAGACGGCAAGGCGTAAATTTGTTCGCTGATTTTGCGATTTTAGAAAACTAGCCTCGGTGGATTTTATCGCCCGTAGCGTTAGAATTTACGCAAAGCGCAGACAGGGCGCAAAGCCATTAAATTTAGCGGCGAGATGAGACTAATAAATTTTACAAAGAGCGAGCATAACGGCTATAGTTGCGTTTTTTTTCGTGGACGAGCTTAGCACGAAATTTCGCTTAGATACGCCGCGAGCTGTCCGTAGGCGATGCCGCTGTCGTTGCAAGGAATGGCGCGATTTAGATGAAATTTTATCCCTCGCGCGCGCAGCTTTTCGCACGTAAGATTTAGAAGCGTCGCGTTTTGAAAGACTCCGCCGCTTAGCACGACCTCGAGCCCGAAGCCTTCCGCAAACTCCGCGATAAAGTTTGCGATGGCGTTTATAAATTTCGTCGCAGCCAAGCGCGGCTCATCGCGCAAAGCCTGTAAAAACGCCGCTTCGTAATCGATAACATAACATTCGCCCTCAAAGCTCGGCGCGCAAGCTCCGTTTTGCAGGATTTGATCCGCATCAGCGGCGTTTTTGCTTTCAGAATTTATTAAATTCAGGGTAGACGCTTGCTTTATAGAATTTACGGCGACGTTTGTATTCTTTTCACCGTCGCCTGCGATATTTTTAGCCGCTCGCTCAAGCCAGTCTTTGCTTGCCGCATCGCCCTCAAGCTTTTTAAAATCGCCTTGCAACGCGCAGCTGTTTTTGGCGTCGCTATTATTTTGCACATTCAGACCGCCCTGCCCCGCTTTGCGCTGTGTTTCGTGTCGCAAATCATCGGCGCTTCGTTGCTGCAAAGCGGATTGCGGCGCGTTTTGGATAAAACTTTCGCCCGCTTTTTTCAGCCTAAATTTATAGCTCTGCTCGCAGCCGTCGATATATAGGTTCTCAAGTCGCATGCCCGCTTCGCCGTCGAAGCTGACGGCTCGCAGGTCGCAGATCACCGCGGCAAACGCGTCGAACAGCCGCCCTAGCGAGCTTGAGCGGACGGCACGCGGCGCGATTTTTTCTAAATTTGCGACTTCGCTCGCGCTAAATTTTGCCAAAAACTCGCGCGCAGCGTCCTTTGCATTAAATTTAAATATGAGCGCAAGCGCAAGCTTGTAGATGTTTTTGATCGCATTCTCGCCGCCGATAAGCGCGATCTCGTCAAATTTTGCGACGCGTTTGAAGCCGAACTCGTTAAAAATCATCACCTCGCCTCCCCAGATCGTGCCGTCCGTGCCGTAGCCGGTGCCGTCGAAACAAAAGCCGAGGTATTTTTTGCCGCTGCCTAACAGCTCATTTTGCGCTAGATTCGACACTAGATGCGCGAAATGGTGCTGGTAGCGGATCACGGGGTATCCGCGCCGCTCGAAAAATCGCGTGTGCGAAAACTGCGGGTGCAGATCCGCGATGACGGCGTCGAACTTCAGCTCATAGGCGCGCACGAACATATCCAAAAGTGCGAAAAATCGCTCATTCGTGGCGACGTTTTTAAGATCGCCGATGTAGGGCGAGATGAAAATTTGCCCGTCTTTGTAGATCGCAAACTCATTTTTAAGCTCTGCTCCGAGCGCCAGGAAAGTGCCTTTGAGCTGGAATTTGCTAGGGAAAATTTTTGGGTTCATTCCGCGAGAGGTTCGCAAAAACAGCGCGCAATCTAAAGCGTCCGCTTCGGCGGAAAGATTTGTGTAGTTCGCTAAATTTGCAGTGTTTGCGGATTTTGCGGCATCTGCGAGATTTACAGCATTTGTGGAATTTAGGGCACTTGCGGAATTTGATATGCTTGCGCCGTGGGCAGATTTCGTTTCACAGTCAGAATTTATTTCGGCGGCGGAGTTTGCGTCATTTTGGTTTTTTTGAGGCGCCGAATTTATGGCGCGGCAGCTAGTTCCTGAGGTAAAATTTGCGGTGTCGCAACTCGTATCCGTATCAAAAAGTCTTTGCGAGCTCTCGCAATCCCGCCCATCCGCGAAATTTATGACGGAATTCTGCGCTAGAATGAAATTTTGCGCGAAATTTTCGGTCTTGGCGCAGGTCGGAAGCGGTGCGGAAATTTTACCAGAACTATGAGCCGTTTTTAAACCGGACGCCGAAGCACGCGCCTCAAACTGCGGCAAAAACGCGATACTATCGTCGCTCGGCGTTAAAATTTCGCGGTCGTTATCCAGGTAAAACGAGATGACGCCGCCCAGCTTCGCGCGCAGTTCCTCGCTGCTGAAAATAATGGGCTCGCCGCTAATATTCGCGCTTGTGGCGACGATCGGGCGAGCAAAATATTCAAAAAGCAGTAGATGCACGCCGGTGTTGGCTAGGAAAATGCCGATTTTATTAAGATTTGGCGCCACGCTTGGAGCGATAAAAATCGCACCCGCCTTAAAAATCGCCGAAAAGCTCGCAGGTAAACGCACGAAATTGCCCCTGTTAGCGGAACATGCGCCATGCGCCTCCGCCACACACGCCTGCGCAGAGCATGAGCCTTCCGAATTTATCGTCTGTTCCGGACTCGGCTCGCACGTCGCACGCTGCAAGTCTACTCCATCCTCAACATGTCGCAAACCCTGAATATTCGCCGAATTTTGCGAAATAGACTCGTCCGGCGCAAGCCGAGAATCAGGCTCATTCGCCGCGCATCGCGAGTCTTGGCTATCCACTGCGGGTTGCAAATTTAAATTATTGGTTGTATGTCGCAGCTCTAGCCCACCTTCTGCTTGCAGCGAGCTCAAATTTTTAGCCGCGCACTGCAAATCAGACCCATCGTATGCGCGCTCTAGCTCGTTTGTCGCGCTCTGCAAATCGTCTGCTGCTAGCGTATCGCAGGCGAAATTACGGTGCGTCGTTTTGCTAAAAATTTGTGCACTCTGCAATCCACCCTGTTCCGCACAATCTTCAGCGCTTTGCGTGCTAAAATTTTGCGCCGCTAAATTTCGTAAATTTCGTAACGCAGAGCCCTGCCCTTGTGCCGCCTCTTCTTGCTCGCCTGCAAATCTCGGCGATATAGAATTTTTGCTTTGCGCCTTTAAATTTTGCGAGCCGAAATCCGCCGCAAAGCCCGTCAGCGTGCGCCAAACAAACTCGCGCTTTTTTAAAATCACGATCGGCTTGACATTGCAATCTATCAGTGCCTCCTCCTCTGCGCTTAAGCTAGCTGCGCGCCATGCCTGCGCTGCGTCGCGACACATGATCGCAAAGGGCTTGCTCGGGCGTTTTTTTAGCGTTCGCAGCATGCGTACCGCGCGCTCATTCATCGCATCGCAAACGATGTGAAAGCCACCCATCCCCTTGATCGCGCCGATCTGTCCACGCCGCAAAAGCTCCGCCGTGCGCGCTATCGCCTCCTCGCCACTTGATAAAATTTCGCCGCCCGCGCCGCATAAAAGCAACTGCGGACCGCAGTGCGGGCAGGAGATCGGCTCGGCGTGATAGCGGCGCGTGAGCGGGTCCGTGTATTCGCCACGGCAGAACTCGCACATCTCAAACGCCCTCATCGTGGTGTTTGCGCGGTCGTACGGCAGCGCAGCGATAATACTAAGGCGCGGGCCGCAATCCGTGCAGTTGATAAATGGGTAGTGAAAGCGCGGATTTTGCGGGTCGTAAAACTCTTTTTTGCACTGATCGCAGATCGCAAAATCGGGCAAAATCGGATTAAATTTACGCCCCTCTTTGGATTGTGTGATCTTAAAATCAGTAAAATTCTGCGTAAAATCTTGTGTATTTAGATCGGTGCGGATAATTTTATCGATACGACAAAGCGGCGGCGCTTCACCGCGAAGGCGCTGCTCGAAAATTTTTAAAATTTCTTCTTCGCGCAGATCTTGCTCGGCGCTTTGCGAATCGCGTTTAAAGCCGTCCAAACCCTGCTTCGCATCTTGCAAGTCGCGCTTAGTATTTTGCAAGTCTTGCAGCGATTCATTCTGAGACATACCGCGCTGCTGCGACGAATTTTGCACGACGAAATTTTGATCCGACGAAGCGGGCAAAATGGAGTCCTGCTCGTTTAGATCGGTCTCGAATAAGTTTGGTAAAAATTTCTCGCTCGCTGCGGCTTGCAAATCATCCGTCAAATCATGCGGCAAGCTCGTCAAATCAGGCATGCCAGCTAAACCATTCGCTAAATCGCGCGACGAGCCGGTCAAATCATTTGGCGAGTTCGGTGCGCTCTGCGGCAAAAAGGAGCTCTTGTTTAAATTTGAACTTGTAAAATTTAGTGATGAGTTCGCGACCTCGTTAGAATCCGACTCGGCAGAATTTAAAGACCGAGCAGCTGATGACGATATTTTCTGCGCTTGAATTTCGTTAGAATTTGGCTCACTTAAATTTAAAGGGGCGGAATTTTTATCAATCGAGCCTTTTTGCGGCTCAGAAAGGTCTGTGCAAACGATGATTTTAACGCCCTCGCCATCGTTATAAACCTCGCCTTTCAGCCCCAAATCCACGGCGAGCTTGTAGACGAACGGGCGAAACCCGACCCCCTGCACCGCTCCGAAAACCTCAAATTTAGCCGTTTTCATACGCATGCTTTCATAAATTGCGCGCCGCAGAAGCTGTTTTGCAAGCAAGTTGCGCTCGCAGCGGGCGGATAAAACGTACCGGGCGGTGCAAAATATGCTCTAAATTTAATAAAATTTGTTCCTTCACGCTCGCGCCCTTTGCTGCTTTTTTGAAATTTTGTGCGATCTCGTTTGCGCTAAGCTTAGCCCGTATGGCGCGACTATCGGCACCGTAATATCCGCACAACTCGCTGTTTTGCGGATAAGACTTTGAAGCTTTGCCGAAAATTCGCATATATGCCCGATCTAGCGAGCTTGAAGCGCGAATTCGTCGCTAAAGCTCGCGTCAAAATTTTTGCAAAGCTTAAGCATTAAATCCGCGAATTTGCGCCCGCCAAACATCGCGCCGCCGAAGATCAAAACGTCAAAGTCCTCTTTGCGCTCATCCGCCAGATCGCTTAAAAAGTAGCCCAAACTATCGAAAAATCCGAACGCAAACAGCTTTTCATTGGCGCCTGCGAGCGCATAGCTCATCGCCGAACGCAAAATTTTATCCGCTTGCACGCAGCCGCGCTCATCGGTGCAAAAATCAAGCCGCACCCCTTTGCCGCCCGCAAAATCCTCCGCAGCCGCCGTTAAAAATGCCGCATCGCGCCCCCAGATAAGCTGCGCGGCGACGCTAAAGATACCGTAAAATCCCGCATTCGCGCTTTTTAAAATTTCATCGATTTTCGCGGCGTCTACGTTAAATTTGGCGCTAAAATTTTCAAGCAGCTTAGCGCCCGTTTCGTCGGCGCAAATTTGAGCCTTAAGCTCGCCAAAACTGCGCGGCAGATTGAATTTAAGTAAAATTTTTTTGGAGCTTTCGCCATAAATTGCGATCTCATCATCCGCGCCCACGCCCAAAAAGCAGCGCAAAACCCGTTTTTTGGGATCATCTAAAAACCCCTTTTCGCGGTACGTAAGCGCAAAAAGTGCGGAGTTTTTGTCCTTTGAGCTTTTTAGATAAGCGCTTGCGGCATCGCTTAAAAAGTCCTCGTTTTGCACGATCAAAAAGCCGTTTTGCAGCGGCGCGACCTTAAAAATTTTATCTTTCTGCGCCGCGCTTTCGCATTTTGCGCTTAAAAAATAGATCCCGTCACTTGCCAAAGCGCGCCCCAGCGCAAACACGAATATGTCGCCCGCAAGCTTTACGTCAAAAAATTTAGGCGCGTCCTCGTGATTTTTTCTAAAGATCGCATTGGTTTTTAGGCTTATGAGCGGCTTTTCGAAGGCTGCGAGCGCGATTTTACTCTTTTCATCGCTCACAAAAATCCCATCCAGCGCGCCCACTCCCGCGGCTATCAGAAAGTCGGCGCTAAAATCCACGTCCGCTTTGAGCGTGAAAGTTGCGCCGCCGCGCTCGATCTGCACCTGCCTTGCGTGAAGCAAGCTTAGGCGGCAAAGCTCCAACAAGCGGGCGAAATTTTCCCTGCTTACCGCTTCAAATTTGCCGTCATGAAGTACGCCGGCGCCGCTTATTATTTCGAATTCATTTTGGGAGGGCTCGGAGTGAGCGAGGTATTCTTTCATCACTCGCGGAGTGAAGTTATTAAATCTAGCGGTGTTGTGGGCGTTTGAAATTTCATCCTCTAAAAATTTACTTATATCGCCCGAGGAGGTATCTTCAAACGTGCCGTTAAATTTCAGCGCTTTCGCTTCGGCGCCGTCCTCGTCCACCACGCGCACGGAGGATTTTGCCAAAAATATGGAGTTTGGAATCAGAGGCATCGCCTCGTCGCTAAATTTTAAAATTTCATCCTCGCCGCCGCGCACGAAAAGGCTTATTAAGTTCGCCTCTTTTTTCAGGCAAAAATCAAGTGCGCTTTTGCGAGCATAAAACAGCAAGAAGTGCGCTATCAGCGCGTTTTCATTAAGGTAGTTAAACTCATATGCTACTATCATCTCGCCCTCTTTTTGCAAATCGATCCGCGATGTCTTGGGCGCTGAGATCGGCGATTTTTTCATGCGCGAAGCCAAGATCCGATAGGTACTTAAGCGCCGTTTTTTCCATGATTTTTGAGGACTCTAATATCACGGAGCTTAGCTTAAAGCTCGCCTCCTCGATGCGCCGCGGCACGACAGCTAGAATTTTAACATGAGGCAGATCGCCGCAAAGATCCATCATCTGCAGGGTTTGAAGCATTTCGACCTCGTGCGCCGAGCCGCTCCAGCTGATCTGCTTAGGCATCGCCTCGTAGTCGAAAAAATACACCTCGCCGCCCTCTGCGCCGTCCGCGTCTATACAATCTACGAGCAAAATTTCATCAAATTCCGCCATCGTAGGCATCAAAAAGCTAGCCAAAGTCCCGCCGTCGATAAATCGGATCTGATCCGAGCTACTGTTCGGCACGGCTGAATTTACGGCGACGAAGTCCGAATTGATAGAATTTTGCACTGTGGAATATATAAGGGAATTCTGCGAAGTAAAATTTGAAGCGGAATTCTGCTTGGCGGAATGTTCTGAAGTAGAATTTCGGTCTAAATTTACTGCTGCGAAATTTTGCTCGGAGATAGAATTTTCATTCGCAGAATTTTGCGAGGAGTCGCGCTCTGTGGAATTTTGCGTATAATTCTGCGCCGCAAAATTCTCGCCCGACATAGAATTTTGTGCGGCGGTTTTAGGATAAAATTTATAGTTCTGCGCGAGCGCGCGGACGAAGTGCACGCCTATGCCCTCGTCCGCGTAGATGACGTTGCCGATACCCAGTACCAGCACTCTCAAGCGTGCTCTTCCTTTTTAAATTTATAACCGCTTACGATCGCATCCATTGCGCCGTCCCTGCCCTTAACGGCGTTAAAGACCGCCATATAGACGTGGATCGGCACGAAGATTATGATGATATTCATGCAAAGATGGTGAATCATTCGCACCTCGCTTAGTCCGCCCATCGCAGCTTCCAGCGGGCGCAAGAGCCCGTATAGCGCGCCGCCTAACCCTTCGTGATAGACGTGAACGTATAGAATCATTCCGGTTAGGCAGATCACGAATAGCACTAGATAAAAGCCCAGATAGGAAATGAACTGTAGCGGGTTATAAACGCCGCGAAGATGCGGGTGCTCGCCCAAAAAGATATAGTATTTGATCTGAGCTATCCAGACGCGCGGGCTAAAAAAATCCTTGATACTTAAAAGCTCTTTTCTACTCTTTTTATCGAAGAAGAAAAGATAGGTTTTAAAGATCGCCGCACCGATCATCGCAAAGCCGAAGATCAGATGTACGAATCTAAATTTAGCCTGCATGAAAAGCACCGGCTCGGGATTAATCTCGGGCGCGGTGAAAACAAAGGCGATGTAATATCCGGTAATCACCAAAATCGTAATGCAAAGCGCACGCAGCCAGTGCGTGAGCCTAAGACCGATTGAGAACTCGTATTCCGCAAATCTTTTTTTCATCGTTTATCCTTTGCTGGGATCTACCCTATAGCAGCCAAGCTCCGCCCCTTTAGCGTCCATTACGTGCACGGCGCAGGCTATGCAAGGATCGAATGAATGGATGCGGCGGATGATCTCTAGCGGTTTAGAAAGATCGGCAAGTTTTAGCCCGATCAAACAGGATTCATAAGCGCCCATAGCGCCGTCCTTATCCTTCGGCGTGGCGTTCCAGGTAGACGGCACGACCGCCTGCCAGTTTTTGATGACGCCCTTTTCGATCCTGCACCAGTGGCTAAGTGCGCCGCGCGGCACGTGACCGATATAGCGACCTTTGTACTCTTTTGAGTTATCGATTACATATTTTGCGCAGGTTTCGGTATCTCCGCTTTTGATGTTTGCGATCAAATTTTCTAGAGCGATCAGTCCGTTGTCGGCTACGACTTTAGCCTCGATCATACGGCATGCCGTTCGTCCAAGTGTCGAAAATACCGCCTCAAGTGGCAAGCCGGCGTCTTTTAGGAATTGATCCACGACCTTTACTACGCGCTCGTTTTTCTTAGCGTAATTTACCACGATATTTGCAAGAGGTCCTACCTGAAGCGGCTTACCGTCGTATCGCGGAGCCTTAATCCAGGTGTATTTACCCTGGGTATCGAGCACCTTCGTATGCGCTTCTTTGCCGTGCGCGTCGATGCTCTGTCCATCCTGAAGACCCGTATAATTCGGCTCCTGCTCGCCGTCGTAAGGATGAAGCGCCGCATCGTTTTTATACCACGCATGCGTTGCCTCCTCGGTAATCTTGTTCTCATCAAGCTCCAAAACCTTGCTAATATCGCCGTTCATAATCATACCGCTTTGAAATAGCCATTCGTTCTTTGAAAGCTGAAATTCTTGATGAGTCCATAAATTTGCCACACCGATATCGTTTAGCACGCTAGGCTCGTTGCCGTAAGCCTTCGCAGCCATTACGAGATCAGGATAGTAGGCACGATTTACGAAGTCCGCGACCTCTTTAAATTTAGACATATATTCACCCAGTCTTGCAGGGCTTAGGATATCCATCACGCAGGTGACGCCGCCTACGGTGAGGCTTTGCGGATGAGGCTGCTTCGCACCGAATATCGCCATCATCTGAGCCGCCGTGCGCTGAATGCGCAAACATTCAAGATAGTGCGAAAGAGCGATTAAATTTTGCTCCGGGCTAAGCTTATATGTAGGGTGTCCGAAGTAGGCGTTGGCAAAAGGCCCTAAAGCGCCTTTCTTAACAAAAGCGCCCACGCGATCTTGCACCTCTTTTAGTTTATCCGCACCGCACGCATAAGGGGTATCGCAGTATTTAAATGCCTCTTCGCTTGCTTTTTTAGGATCGGCGCTAAGAGCGCTTACTACATCTACGAAATCAAGCCCGTGGAGTTGATAAAAATGCACCGGATGATCGTGCAAAAATAGCGCATTAGCCATCAGCGTGCGCGTTAGCAAGGCATTTAGCGGCGGAGTGATACCGAGGGCGTTTTCTACCGCGACGATGCCCGCTTTGTAGTGCGAGAAGGTGCATACGCCGCAAATTCTTTGCATAAAAAATCCCGCGTCGCGTGGATCTCTATTTTTTACTATGGTCTCAAGCCCGCGCCATAAAGTGGAGCTACTATAGGCTTCACGTACGACGTTTTCATCATCCACTACGACCTCTATTCTTAAATGTCCCTCTATTCTGGTTATCGGATCTATTACGATTCTTTGCGACATGATTATTCCCCTTTATCTTTCTTAAATGACGCAATCGCCGCGTGTGCCGCTACCGCAACACCCGTGATCGCTAAAATTCCGACACCTATCTTATCTGCGGTAGCATCAGCGCCGAGCCCGCCGAAAACGCTTTCGTAAAGGCGATCCGCCAAAGGCTCCTCAAAAGGCCCCATATGATCCCAAAAATCAGGCTCCGAGCAGCCTATGCAACCGTGACCCGCCTGAACCGGCCAGCTAGTGTGGGAGTTGAAGCGCTCGCGCGAGCAGTTATTAAACGTATAAGGGCCCTTGCAGCCTACTTTATAAAGGCAATATCCGTCCTTTGCGCCCGCATCGCCGAAGCTTTCTACAAACTCGCCCGCGTCGAAATGTCCGCGGCGCTCGCATAGATCATGTATTCGCAGCCCGTAAGCCCATTTAGGTCGGTTATAAACGTCAAGGCTTGGAAGTGTGCCGAAAAGGATAAAATTTAGCACGTTGCCGACGATATTTTTTTCGCTAGGCGGACAGCCCGGGATGTTGATGACGGGTTTGTTTATGATTTTGTCCAAACCTACGGCGCCGGTCGGATTCGGGGCCGCGGCTTGGATACCGCCGAAGCTCGAACAGGTGCCGATCGCAAATATTGCCGCAGCGCCTTCGGCCGCGTGTTTGCAGTGCTGAGCTCCGCTCTTGCCCTCAGGACCCACGGTTAGGAAAAATTCATTCTCGCCGCTTGGAATTCCGCCCTCTACCATCAAGATATAGTGCCCCTTGTATTTTTCGATCGCGCCCTCTAAATTTTCCTCGGCTTGCCAGCCTGCGGCAGCCATTATCGTCTCGTGGTATTCTAGGCTGATGTAATCGAATATGAGGCTGTCGATCGTAGGCGTCTCGGTGCGAAGTAAGCTCTCGCTACAGCCCGTGCACTCCGCCATATGAAGCCAGATCACCGGCAAGCGATCCGCAAGTTCCGCAGCTCGCGCCACGCTCGGTGCAAATGCGGCCGGAAGACCGAGCATCGCGGTCATCGCTCCGCTCCATTTCATAAAATCGCGACGCGAAAAACCCTTGCTCTTAAGCCTTTCTTGTATGCTTTCCTCCGCTTTTATTTGCGGCAAACGCTCAACGGCATCAAGTCTAGCCGAAATTTGAGCCAAATCAACCATAATGTCCTCCTGAAATTTAGGATATTTTTAAATAGCATTTTATCAAAATTTAGAATTCATGCACCTTAAATTTCGTTAGATTTAATTAAAATTTTATATTTATTCATCGTCTAGCAGGTTTTAAATTTAAAAATAAAAGGCGGATTAAAATTTGCTCGGCGGGCGAAACGTTAAATTACGGCTGAAAAAGCATTAAATTTTATGAAGCATTAAAATTTACGAAGCAATGAAATTTTATACAAGAATTTTGTAGCGACGAAAAGTATTTTAGGATAAAGCAGGCGTAGGTCGGATGATTTTGTGAAATACTCGCAAGGCGCACTATGTGTGCGCCGCAGCGAAGTATTTTTGTAAAATCATCCGTTAAATTTTAGAAAATTTCCAAAGATCAGCTTACCAGTCTCGTTGCATCTTGGATATTGATGTTTAGTCCAAGCTGCTCGTTGCTTAGCCCAAGAGCAAGGCCTACCAGCTGAGATAGGTGGATGATCGGCTTTCTTGCCTTGGAGCTCATCGCTTCTTGGTATCGCTCCTGATAGAGATCAAGCTGCATCTGACATAGCGGACAAGGAGTAACTACGACATCCGCTCCGTGCTCGGCAGCGTCATTTACGATCTCGCTTGACATCTTTGATACCGATTTTACCGCTGGATAGCTAGCGTGAAAGCCGCAGCAATCAAGGCGTTTTTCAAAAGGCACGATCTGAGCACCAAGTGCACTAACTACCGCTTCAAAGCTTTTCGGATTGGTAGAGCTTTCCTTTTTAAGCTCTCGCTCCGGTCTTAATGAGTGGCAGCCGTAAAATAGAGCTACTTTTAAGTTTGTTAGCGGCCTCGTGACCTTGGCTTTTAGAGTGTCTAAATTTTGATATAGTACCCAAAGCAGGCTCGTTATCTCAGTGCTTCCCTGATACTGCATACCGCCCTCTTTTAAAAAGGTATTGATATAGCTTTTGGCTCCCTTATCCAAAGCTAGCTTTGCTTTAGTTAGAGTTAGCATACAGGTGGAGCAGGTAGTTAGCAGAGGCATATTCATACCCTCGGCTAGCGCGATGTTTCTGGCATTAGCCACTAGGCTTGCCATAGGATCGACGCATTGAGCTTGACTAGCCCCGCAGCAGCTCCAGCCTTTTATCTCATGAAGTTTAATACCCAGCACCGGAGCGATCGCTTCAAGTGAAATTTTAGATTCCTTTGCGGCTTGACTTAAAACGCAACCCGGGAAAAATGCAAATTCGTTATTCATCCTCTCCTCCTTATTCTATCTCGCCGCTAGCTTGAGCCTTGCGTGCGGCCTCTATCATCTTAACGAGCTGCGCATGACCCTCGATCTCCTCTTCGCCGAAAGCATGAAGAGGATTCATCTTGCCGGCCATCATCAAATTTGCCGCTACATCCATCTTGCCCATATTTGCAAATACGCCTTCGCTTCTTAAAGCGAGCTTGATCTCGTTTAGCCTTCCGCTTCCCTCTACGATATCTAGTAGGAACGCCTCGGCATGTCCAGGACCGCTTCCTGCGGTTAAGCCTTTTTTCATCGCTAGGGCGCGAAGTGCGGTGATATCGCTTTGAGCACTTATGCCTTTAGGACAGCGATCGGCGCACTCTTGGCAGTGTACGCATAGCCATAATCCGTTTAGTACCGCAGGCTTTAGATGAGGCATAGCGTCCCTGCTTCTTGAATCAAACGCGGCGCGGTTAGCATGCGTAAAAACAAAAGGTTGCATATAATCGCTCGCATCGGCTCCAAGCTTATTGCATTCGCTAGCGCAACATCCACAAAGGATACAATCCCACTGCTTTTTAATTCGCTCCATCTGCTCTGGGCTTTGCTTACAGCCCTTATCTGCGCTAAATTCTTTCTTAGGAGTAATAGTAGGTTTAATCTTTCTTAAATTTTCGATACTAGGCTCCCAATCCACTACTAGATCCGAGATTACTCGAAAATTATTTAAAGGAGAGATCGTAAAACTATCGGGATTTTCATACTCCGCAAGCAAAGCCTCCATCTTGGTATCGCAGGCAAGATATGAGTGTCCGTTTACCCTTACGGCACAGGCTCCGCATATCGCCATACGACACGCTGCGGTAAAATTTAAAGTGATGTCTAAATTTTGCTTTATAAATTGCAAAACTCCAAGCAGGGTCTTTCCTTTGATCTGCTCCAAACTAAGCTCATAGGCTTGCTTATAATTTTTGCTTCCGTCGAAGCGGTCTATGATAAATTTCATTGAGGTTTCCTTCCGTCAAGAGAGAATTCCGTAACGACGACCTCTTTGTAGCCCAAGCTTAGCTCGCCTGCGTCGTTCATCGTCACGATACTGTGCTTTAAGAAATTTTTATCGTCGCGCTTCGGATAATCCTCTCTGGTATGCGCGCCGCGGCTTTCAAGCCTCTTTTGCGCAGCCAAACACGCACAGCGCGCAAGTAGGATCAAATTTCCAAGCTCGACGTAGTCGGTAAATGCGGTATTCATAACTGGATTTACATCCGCGACGCGTAGCTCGTCGTAGCGCGCCCTGATACCCTCTAAATTTTGCGAAAGCAGATCGAGCTTTTCGCCGGTTCTAAAGATGCCCATATTGTCCCAAAGCTGCGCGCCTAGCTCTTCGCGCAACTCATACATCTCGTTTGCCTTGCCAGAGCCGTTTGCGATCTGCTTAAATTTAGCCTGCCATTTTTGCGCGAGCTCGCTCGCTCTTTTACCCGAGCCGAAGCCCTCCTGCTTCGCGGCATAATCCGCTGCGCCGAGTCCTGCGAGCTTGCCCGTTACGACGGCGTCGGTCAAAGAATTTCCGCCCAAGCGGTTTGCGCCATGAATCGAGATACAAGACGCTTCGCCAGCGGTGTAAAGCCCCGAAATTTTAGTGCTCATATCGTCAAATTTAGACACTTCGATACCGCCCATCGAGTAGTGTGCGGTCGGACGAATCGGAATCGGCTCCTCGATTAGATCGATACCCTCAAACAAAATGGCGGTGTGTCTGATCTTAGGAAGGGCTTTTAAAATTTTATCTTTTCCGAGATGTCTTACGTCAAGTAGCACGTATGCGCCTAGCCCCTCGCCGTATCCCCTACCCTCGCGAATCTCGGTTTCGATCGCGCGAGCTACGACATCGCGCGGCGCAAGCTCCATCTTTTCGTGGTAGTTTTTCATAAAGCGCTCGCCTTTGTTATTGAGCAGATATCCGCCCTCGCCGCGCGCAGCTTCGGTAATGAGCGCACCGCCGCTTTTGATGCCTGTGGGATGAAACTGCACCATCTCCGGATCGCTAAATCCAAGACCTGCGCGCAGTGCAGCCGCGATACCGTCGCCGGTAGCGATATAAGGCACCGATGTGCGGTTGTAAAACATCCTCGTATATCCGCCCGTTGCGATTACCAAGGCTTTGCAAAGCACTGGATAAAAATCGCCGGTTTGGATATTTCGAAGCACAACGCCCTCGCATTTGCCGTCAGGTGCGCTGATCTCAAGCAACTCGTGATCGATTAAAAATTTCACGCCGTTGCTGACCGCATCGTCAAAACAGGCGTGCATCAAGATATGACCCGTCTTATCGGCGGAGTAGTTGCATCGTTTTTTAGACGCGCCGCCCATAAAGCGCTGTGCTACGCCGCCCGGGACGCCGCTTTCTTTGCCGTCCACGCCGCCGCTAGCGTTTCTGGAAAACAGCGTGCCGATGTAATCCATCTCGGCAATCGTAGGACCCGCAAGCTCGCAAAATTTAATCGCGGCGTCCTGATCTACGAGATATGCGCCGCCCTTTACGGTATCGTAGGCGTGAAGTTTGTATGAATCGCCACCACTGAAGCTCGTAACGCCGTTGATACCGCCTTCCGCCATACAGGTGGCGTTGCGCGAAGGCATCATCTTCGTAGCTACTACGACACTGAGATTTGGATTACTCTTTCTTACCGCTACGGCTGCACGCAAACCCGCGCCTCCCGAGCCGATAACAAGTACGTCCACACTAGGAAGCCCGCCTTCGTTGCCGCCGTCTGCGCTTTTAGCCCTGTCGGTATCCACGCAGCCGCTAAGGCTAAGCGCGCCGACGCTGATACAGGTCGATTTTAAGAAATCGCGTCTGTTGAAATTTGATTCGCTCATTTTCCTCTCCATTTGAGAAATTCTTAGCTTAAGTTTAAAGTTCTAAACTAAAAGCGTAATTTTAGTTTCATTTTTAACATAAGTCAAATATTATTTAGTGTATCATTTCATAAGAATTAAATTATCAATTGGAGAGGCTAAATGAATTTGCATCGCATGGAGCTAGTATTAAAAGTAGCAGAATTCCGTAGCTTTACTAAGGCTGCCGAGGCACTTAAAATCCCGCAGCCGTCGCTATCACAGAGCATTTTATCACTGGAACGTGAGCTTGGAGCGCAGCTTTTTAACCGCACGAGTAATCCCATTTCGCTTACGCACGCGGGAAAAATTTATGCTAGTAAAGCCAAAGTCATTTTTGATGCCATAAACGACCTAAAAAACGATATCTCTGAAATAAGCGGCGTAAAAAATGATAAAATTCGCATCGGTTTTTCGCAAAACGGTTATAATCTACTGCCGTCGCTACTGCCGATGTTTTGCAAGAAATTTAAGGATTCGGATCTACAAATCACGCAGTTTTCTTCTGCACTTAGCATTCGCGAAATGCTACTTCAAGGTGATCTTGATGTCGGTATGCTGATACTGCCCATCGATATGAGCGGGCTTGACGGGGTTAAAATTCTAACACAAAAAACCTATGTCGCTCTAAGCTCCACCCATCCGCTCTCGCTTGAGTTTAAAAACGAATCTGTTCCCAAAATTGACATTTCGCGCTTAAAAGAGGAAAGATTCATCCTGCCTAATCAAAGCCTAAGAAGCGCCGAGCAGATAGATGCATTTTTTGCCGCCGCAGGCTTTGCGCCGAAAGTGCTGTGCCGCACAGAGACTTTCGACATCGCCAATGCCATCGTCGCAAGCGGCGCAGGAGCGTGCTTTAGCATACCGCAGATGATAAAAGAGGATAAAGCAGGCAGGATAAAGCTCTTTGACGTAGGCGCGCGCGAGCTCGATAATACGCTAATAATCACTTACAAAAAAGGCAAACGTCTAAACCATCTAGCGCAGGCGTTTATCAAAACCGCACGTAAAATTTCTAATGAAATTTAACGCAACGATAAATGATAGATTGAGTTTTTGCAGCACTTTGCCTCTGCATTAGCTTTTGCATAAAAATTTTTAGAGTAGATTTCGCTCAAGTTTAGGTAAAATTTCAAACTAAGCTTAAATTAGAATTTTGCCAATAGAATCTTTTATTGCTAAAATTTCACTCACAATTTACGACGAAATTTAGTGCGAAATTCTAATTTTTCACTCCATTTAAAATATCCAAATCCTTGTTATACACCTTGGTATCTACTTCAAAAATTCCAAGCAGCGTGTGAAAAAGATTATCGTGCGAAAAAGCATCATCCTTATGCGATTTAAGCGCGCTCAGATCGTATCTTTCGCGCATTTTTCCCTCACCTAGCCAAACGATAGCGCCGATATGCTTTTGCGCCTCGGGAGCGAAAAGATAGGGCATACCGTGCAGATAAACGCCGCCCTCGCCGAGGCTCTCGCCGTGATCGCTCATATAGATTATCGCCGTTTCGTACGTCTTAGAATATGGTTTTAAAAATTCTACAACCTTGCTTAAAAAATAATCCGTGTATAAAATCGCGTTATCGTAGGCATTTGAAATTTCTTGCTGCGAGCAGTTTTCAAGCTCGTTATCGCGGCAAACGGGGCTAAATTTTTCAAATTCTTTCTTATAGCGCTTAAAATACGCAGGCCCGTGATTGCCCATCTGATGCAGCACGATTAATACATCTTTGCCCGCGTTTTCGGCGATAAATTTATCAAGCCCCGCAAGCATCCCCTCGTCCCTGCACTCTACGTCGCAGATCGGATTATTTTGCGGAATTTTAAAATCCTGATATTTTACGCGCAGCGCCACACCTTTGGAATCGGAATTATTATCGCGCCACAAAATCGCCATGTCATCAGCGCGGCTTAGTATGTCTAATAAATTTTGCTCCTCTGCAGCCTTTTCAACGCTAAATTCCTCGCGATTTAGCAGCGAAAACATGCACGGCACGCTTTGCGCCGTCGAAGTGCCGCAAGAATGGGTATTGCTTAGGCTTACGACGCCCTGCTCTTTGGCTAGTAGCGGATTAGTATCTCGCTCGTAGCCGTTTAGCGAAAATCTATCCGCTCTCGCCGCTTCGCCCACGACTACGACGACGAGCTTTTTTGAGCTTGTAGAATTTTCATCGATATGCGCGTCCGTAGCGATTTGCATCAGAGGCTGTGAGCCTTGCTTTTTGGATTTTGCGACAAATTTAACGCCGCTGTAGATCCAATATCCGGGATTTGCGTAGCTGCGTAAAATTTTATGCTCTCTAAAAAACGACGCGTAGTATTTGCTAAATCCAAAAAGCAGCGCCGCAATGATTATTATGCAAATGCCCGCTGTTTTGAGTTTAGCTAAAATTTCAAATTTAAGCGGACGGTAGCTAACGCGCGAGCGAGCAATCAGCACGCAGGGCAAAATGCCCAACACCAGCACGTAAATCGCTAGTCTTGGGCTAAAAAGATCCGCGGACTCGGCAAAGTTCGTCTGGGCTGCGTTACGTATCATCTCCGAATCGATTACTACGTTATAGCTATCCATGAAATACGCCGTAAACGACGAAATAAAAAAGCATATCATCAAAATCGGCTTTGTCGTATAGCGCGAGCTAAAAATCGTAAAAAATAGCGTCAAAAAAGCGATCAAAGCCGCCATGTCGCAGACAAGATAGATAAAATTTAGCCCCGAGATTCCGTAGGCATTTATGATATTTTTAAAAAACGAAAAGTTAAAAAATGCCACAAAAGCAAGCGAGCTTAGAAAAATAAGCTTCTGCTGCGACGGATTTTTAAAAAAGCTAGGCACGAAGCGTTCCTTGAGATAAAATTTCAAGTTGAGATTTTACGGCGTTTTGGTAAATGCTCGGAAATTCCGCGCTTCGTATCTCACAAATCGCAGCAAAATTTTTGTGAAATTTTAAAATTCTTCGCGCATTCATCTTAGCTTCATCTTGGAATTTTAAAATTGTGCCATCCAAAATAAAATTTGGAAATAAAATCAAAAGGATTAAAGATGAAAAATCTTAAAGCTTTAGGCGCGCTCGCCGCTACATTCGCCCTTGCAGGCGCATTAAACGCAGGAAGTTTTAGCGAAAAGGATGCTAAAGTTTCATTCGATCAAGCGATAGGGATCGCGCAACAAAACTTTGGTGACGCGACTATAAAAAGCGTAGAAATCGACGATGAGCACGGAAGGCTCGTCTATGAGATCGAGTCATATAAAGAAGGTAGCGAAAACGAGATCAAAATCGACGCTCAAAGCGGCGAAATTTTAAAGACTCAAACGCAAAAGAAGCTAAAGCCTAGTAAAATTGATTATTCGCAGGTCAAAATCAGTGCCACAGATGCTCGCGCCAAAGCACTTAGCGTAAACGCAGGCTGGGATTTTCGCGAGGTTGATTTAGAAAGTAACGGCGGTAAGCCTGTATACGAAGTCAAACTACGCCAAGGCATGAGCAAAAAAGAGGTGCTAATCGACGCCGCTACGGGCAAACAGATCTCGCAGCGTCAAAAATAAGCAAAGGCGTGAGATGAAAAATCAAAGCTTAAAGGGTGGAGCAGATAACTCCGCCCAAACTAGTGAGGCTTTAAACGCTAGGGATTTTAGCATAAACGAAAACGCTGATGCTATAACTTATGGTGCCCAAAATGCAGACGCGGCTAAAAATTTAGATGAAAATGCGCAGGATTTTTCGGCAAATTTAGCAAGCGAAACAAGCGAGCGGAATCTCGCGCCCTGCGAGCAAAATTCTAAAGATTTTTCTAGCATGGAATGTTGCGAAAATCAAAAAATTTCTGCGGATGCGAAAGATTATAAGGACGAGCGGAATTCTTTGCAGACGCAAGGCTTATCAAGTGCGCGAAATTTTGCTAGCGAGCAAAATTTCGCCGATACGCAAAATTTTTTATATACAATTAATTTCGCAAGCGCGCAAGATTATGCCAGCGCAGCAAGCTGCGCGGAGGTTTGTAATTCTTGTAAGCCAGTACTTTGCAGCCGCTGCAAACGCGAAATCGCTAAGCAAAATTTCAAGCTTGGCTGCGTAGGATTTGGGCTTTTTGCACTAAATATCGCAGCAGGCGCGCTAAATTTTTTAGGGCGGTTAGGAAGCGTAGCGGATAAAAAGGCAAGCGAGATTAGAGCTAGACAAAAGGCGCCTGCGAATTAGCGCGGCTTTCAACGCTACTGAAATTTGGCGGTGCATAAAGCAAGCGGGGTTTACACATCCAAATTTATGCGTTTTTGGCTAAAATGGTGGATTAGAATTAGCAAAATTTTAAAGGAGCACTTTGAAAATTTTACTTGTCGAGGATGAAAAAGATCTAAATCAAATCATCGCAAAATGTCTGAAAAAGGACGGCTACAGCGTAGATTGCGCCTTTTGCGGCAAGGAAGCACTAGAGTTTTTGGATGTCGCAAAATATGACGCTATCGTGCTTGATGCGATGATGCCTGTGATGGACGGCTTTGAGTTTTTGAAGGCGGCGCGGGCGCGCGGACTGGGCACGCCGGTTTTATTTTTAACTGCGCGGGACGCCAAAGAAGATATCGTCGCAGGGCTTGATCTGGGCGCAGACGATTATATGGTTAAGCCCTTTGATTTTCGTGAGCTTTTGGCGCGGCTTCGCGCAATTATCAGGCGCAAAAACGCTACTGCGGATAACGAAATTATCATAGGGCAAGTGCGCTTAAATCTAAGCAAAAAATCGGTCGTCTGCGCGGGCGAGGTAGTGGAGCTAACGGGTAAGGAATATAGAATTTTAGAGCTTTTAATGCTAAATCGCGGTGCGATTTTAAGCCGAGAACAAATCGGCGAGAGCATTTGGGATTTTGGCGACGAAACAAGCTCAAATGTTATCGATGTTTTAATCAAAAATATCCGCAAAAAGCTAGGCGAGCACGGCGATATAATAGAAACGAAGCGAGGGCTTGGCTATGTCGTGGCAAGATAGCAAGATTTGGATTAAAATTTCAGCGATTGCGAAGCAGATTTTTGCCGCTACGGCGCTTTTCATATTAAAATTCGTGCGAAATTTTAAACAGAATTTTACGCATAATTTTGCGTGTTTAAAGAAAAGCCGAAAGAAAAATCCCACGCAAAATATTGAGTTAAACCGGGCGTCAAATTTTAAACGGAATTCCACGCAAAATCTGGCATCAAATTCCGCGCCGAATTTTGCTGCTACAAGCGCAACGCCTGATCTAGCGCAAAATTCTAATAGCGTTCTCGCGCAAAGTCAAGAACAAAATTTCGCGTCTAAAATCTCGATAAGAAATTTTACTCAAGCCTTAGTCCTTGCATTCTCAACTGCTAAAGAGAATTTTATCTCGCGCGCGCTACCTATCAGCCTACGCGTGACGCTTTATTACAGCGTATTTATTTTGGTGCTTGCAGGCGCTATTATCGGCATTTGCGGCTATATTTTAGACGAAGTATCAGGAAGCTCCGTCAGCCAAAAAAAGCTTGCCCGCTTAGTGCAAAAAGCCGCGCGCGAGGGAAAATTTAAAAGCTTTGATGACGGTGTATTTTTCTACGAGCATGACGGACAAGGCGGCGTGATCGCAGGGTTTGTGCCTAAAGGTTTCGAGCCTGCGATGCCGCTCTCGCCTCAAGGCGCGCGCGAGGTGGAGCTTGATGACGACGAGTTTTTCTATTACGACGCGCAGATCAAAGGGCGCAGTGCATGGATACGCGGCGTCATCGCAGTTAGCGAGTTTGAGCTTGCGATGAAGCGCGTGATGCTGATCGCTCTTATCCTATCGCCGCTATTTGTGGTGCTCGTCATCTACGGCGGCTACGCGATCATAAAAAGAGCGTTTAAGCCCGTGCGCACTATGTCGCGTACAGCTAGCGAGATCGGAGCTAGCGGCGATTTTACGCGACGAATAGAACTACCGCGAGGCAAGGATGAGCTAAGCGCGCTCGCAGCTACGTTTAATGAAATGCTAGCATCACTGCAAAGCGCGTTTGAGCGCGAGCGGCAGCTAAGCGCCGACCTTTCGCATGAGCTGCGTACGCCCGCTGCCGTCATACTGGCTCAAAGCGACTATGCCCTAGCCTACGAGCAAGACGCGAGCGAGGCGAGGGAGAGTTTCGCGGTCATCAATAATCAAGCGCGTAAAATTTCAGCGTTAATAGAGCAGATTTTAGAGCTTGCTCGCTTGCAGCGCGGCGCGCGTTTGGCACCCGTAAGCTTAAGCAGAATCGCAAACGAGTGCGCACAAGACTTTCAACTTTTGTGCGCACAAAAGGGGCTAAGTTTTAGCTCGCAGATAGCCGAGGGCGCGCGCGTAAACGGCGATGAGCTGCTTTTGATCAGGCTGATTAACAATCTTTTAAGCAATGCTTTAAAATTTACGCGTAGCTACGTCGCTTTAGAGCTTTGCGTCAGTGCAGACGCGTGCGAACTTAGCATAAGCGACGATGGAGAGGGCATCGAGCCTGCTTTACAAACTAAAATTTGGGACAAGCTCTATCAAATCGAGCGCTCCAGAAATCGCGGGCAAAATAGTGGCGCGGGGCTCGGACTAGCCATCGCCTCACAAATCGCAAAGATCCATAATGCGCAGATTTCACTACGTAGCAAAGTAGGACGCGGAAGCAAATTTAGCGTAAAGTTTAAGAAGGTTAGGCAGTTTTGTGGGCCGGGCGGCGAAATTCTTAAAATTTTATCGCCTATCGTTGCTTAAATTTAACGGCTATAGCACAGTATATAGGGGCGATGGTGTAATTTTAAAATTAGGCCGGCGTCGCCAATAATATCGGATGATTTTTGTGATAGTCGTGCGTTTTTAAATTTAAATGGGCCAAATTTTAAAATTTAGTTTTACAGCGAAATTCCGCGGCGAATTAATAAGGCAAGGCGCAGCATTTTACCCTTGGGCGAAGTGATAAGGCAAGCGCTTTAGAGCTTAAGTGGGCCGGCGCGGGTAATTTAAGAATTTTGAGGTATGCGGCAAAATAAGCCTTTGCTGAAATTTCACGGCGCAGTATTACAGGATAAACCTTTGCTAAAATTCTAAGACGCTACATTCGGCTCTAGGGAATTTAAATTTAGGAGTATCTAGCGACCGAGTAAAAATTTAAATACGGAGCAAAAAAAAGACAGACTGAGATTTAAGACCGCCTACATAAGCGAAATTTTGTATTTTTGCCCGCTTCGTCCTCGTAGCTTACGGCGATATAATCAAAGCCGTTTGCCTTACCTCGCCCCATGAGGCAGCCCCGCCGTTTATTAGTATGACCCTACCGCGCTCGTCGGTCTCGTATTCTTTTGTCGTAGTGATTGCTGTAGCCAAATTTTACGAGGATCTTGCACGGCGGCAGGTTAAATTTCACTAGCTCGCAGCGGGCTACTTTTCTGCATCGAGCTTGTCGCGAAACGTCGCGCTTTAGCCGTACGCAGTGCTATCAAAAATTAAAATTTCCTCGCCCGTTTTTACGCATTTGATTGCGAACTTGTGAGGCATGAGCTCGTCCTCATAAGTCTGCGGCGATGGACTTTTCTAAATTTTTCGCCCTGCCTAGGATCGTTATGGCTCTGCGCTCGCATATATTTACGCACCTGTAGCAAAGCGTGCACTCATCGCCGAATTGCGCCTTTTTGCAAGCAAGCTTTATGTTTCGCATCGGGCAGGGTTTGACGCAAGCCCCGCATCCGCTGCATCGCGATGGATCAAGGCTCGGCTTACGCTTGGCAAAGGGGCCTTTATCCCAAATTTTCATCCAAAGTCGCTGTCCTAAAAACCCTGCGATACGACAGAGCGCGCTTAGCCCTTCTTGTGGCGGACAGCCTGCGCTAAGTGCCTCCGCAACGCGTCTGACTTTAGCGTCCGCCTCTTTGATTATGCGCTCGTTTTTCGCTTGCGAGTAGCCAAAAATCGCCACGTCGAGGATGAACGCGGGCATTTTGATATGAGCGCCGCCCGTTATGTTTGCGCCGAATCGCTTTAAAACTCTAGCCGCGCACCCTGCCCCGTCACCGCTGAAAATCTCCATCGTAGCGAGGATGAATACGTTTTTGCCGCTAAAGCTCGCGCCATTTTCGTAGAGGAAGTCGCGCACGATACGCGGTAGGTCGCTAAAATAGACGGGATATGCCAAAATGACGTCATTGTGGTGCTTTAAAAGCTCATTGCAAGCCTTACTCTCGATCGAGACGCAAACGCCGCCAAGATGAGCGATGAGCTTATCTGCGCAATGCTTCGTGTTGCCCGTGGCGCTAAAATAGATCGCTATCATACCCGTCTCCCAGACTATGCGAATTTCGGTGAAATTTAACCCTTACCGAACGAATAGAATTTTACGCTTTTTTGCATAAAATTTTAAAATTTAGACGTGACGGCGAAATTTAAATATGCCGTCGCGCCCTAAAAAAGCAAAATCAATTCAGATATTTTCTGCCGCCACCATGCCAAAAACCATACAATCAGCCATGCTCATAGTACCGAGCCTACTTGCGCCGTGAACGCCACCGGTGATTTCGCCCGCTGCATATAGCCCTGCGATCGGCTCGCCGCTAGCTGCGTCGATAACCTGAGCTTTGGTATTGATCTGCACGCCGCCCATGCAGTAAAGAATTTTCGGGCTTGTTTGGCACGCATAAAATGGAGCTTTTGATACGTCGATACCGCCTATATCGGCTTTTGTCAAAGGCTTGCCAAACTCCGGGTCACTTCCTGCTTTGACATAGCCGTTAAAATCCGCGACGGTTTTTAAAAACGGCTCCAGCGGAATTTTATAAAATTTTGCAAGCTCTTCCAAGGTATTAAATTTTTTAATTGAGCCTGCTTCTACACCTTTTGACGTATAGACCGGATTATTTGCATCAACCGCGGCTTGATCGCAGATATTTACGGGATAGTTGTCGTTATTTTCGCTCTCCGCCATACATTTAAAGATCGCTTCGGTTTTGATCTTGCGCCCGGCGTGCTCGTTCATAAAGCGTTTGCCCGTCTTTGGATCGACGGTTAGACCATAGTCGTTAGCGCAGTGATTTGAAAATAGCGCAGAAGTACCAAATCCCTTCTCGCTAGGATTAGTATAAGGATTTAGTTGAATCCAGCTGAGTTGCAAAGGATTCGCACCTAGCTTCATCGCCGCGATAAGCGCACCTGCGGTAGCGCCTGGTTGGCTTACGGTTTCGATATTGTCTTTTAGATACGGCACCTGCTGCGCGCGAAACCATTTATCCGAACTGTATCCGCCCGCAGCCAAAATGACACCATCTTTGGCTTTAAAAAATTTTACTTCACCACTTTTGTTTTCCCTATCGTCGCTAGCAAGCTGCGGATCGAACTTATATTCTTCGCGACACTTTACGCCCACGACGCGACCGCTGTCGTCCACGATGAAATCATCAAATTTAGTACGCTTTTTGATTACGGCATTTGCATTTTCCTCGATCGCCTTATGCATCGGCTGGATGTAGCCCGAGCCGCTGGCGTTTTTGGCCTGTACGGCGCGCTTTAGCGAGTGTCCGCTAGCAGATATCACCTTGCCCGAAAACTCCACTCCGATGCTTTTTAGGTATTCAAAAGCGTCGCCTGCGCGATCGTAGATGACGCCTAGCAAATCTACGTGATTTAAATTTAGCCCGTCTTTTAGGCAATCTGTGATGAAAGCCTCTTTGCTATCCGTGATGCCCGCGGCTTTTTGGAATTCGTTATTTGGTACCGCCATATTGCCGGCGTTAATGACGGAATTGCCGCCCGCACGGCCCATCTTTTCGATCATAAGCACTTTTTTGCCGCGCTTAAGAGCCTGAAGCGTCGCCATCGAGCCTGCAAAACCGCTACCGATAACAACAACGTCATATTCTTCGTCAAATTTTACGTCTTTGGCGTTTTGCGTTGCACTAGCACTGCTTGCAGCTAAAGCCAGAGCTCCCGCCGCGCCAATTTTCATAAAATTTCGTCTTGAAATTTCTTGCATTTTTTGCTCCTTGCATTGAAATTTTATAGATTATACACCCACGTAGCGAAATTTAAAATTTAACGTAAAGACTTAATGATAGAATTTTAAAAATTTAGAAAAGAAATTTTAAAAGTGCAAATTTAAAGCGAATGAATTTTACTCCGCTAGCCGAAATTTAGGCGTAAATTTTAAAATTTACGGCGCACGGATTTGCTCGCCGCCTGTGCGAAATTTTGCCGCCGCTATAAAATTTTAAAGTGCGCGGTATTCAAATTTAAAACTCGCGCCGCAAAATTTTAAGCGCTTTAAATTTTAAAATATTTTAAAATTCCGCGGCACGCTTTGCGGCTCTACTTCTAAATTTTAAAGGCGCACATAGTATTTCGGCGCAAAGCACATACCGCTACTCCGTGCCGAAATTTAACAAAGCACGCGTTTACGCCCGCTTCGTGCCGAAATTTCGCAGGTGCTAAATTTAAGCCCCGATTGTTTCGCCCGCGATCATTCCGAAAACCATACAATCAAGGATCGCGTAGGTTCCGAGCCTGCTCGCGCCGTGCACGCCGCCGGTTACCTCGCCCGCAGCCCAAAGCCCTGGGATCGGCTCGTGAGTAAGGCTCGAGATGACCTGAGCTTTGGTGTTGATCTCAAGTCCGCCCATCGTGTGGTGCACCTTCGGCATCGTGCGGCTTGCGTAAAACGGCGGCTTGGAAACGTCGATCCCGTCTAGCTTATCGACCACTTTGCCGAATTCGGGGTCTTTGCCCGCTTTGACGTATGAATTATAATCCGCTACGGTCTTTAAAAACGGCTCCAGCGGCAAGTTGTAAGCCTTTGCAAGCTCCTCTAGCGTATCGAATTTCTTCACGACGCCCGCTTCCAGCGGCCTTGATGTATAGACCGGGTTACGCGCGGCGACGGCTTGAGAGTCGCAGACGTTTACCGGATAGTTGTCGTTTTTCTCGCTCTCGCCGATAACCTTAAAGCAGGCGTCTGCCTTGATCTTGCGCCCTGCGTGCTCATCCATAAAGCGTTTGCCGGTCTTTGGATCGACGGTTAGACCGTAGGTGTTGCAGCAGTGGTTGGTGAAATTTACTGCGGCGCCGAAGCCCTTTTCGTCGGGCGAGCAATACGGAAGGAACTGAATCCACGACGTTAGAAGAGTAAAAGCGCCGATTCTGTTTGCCGCTAGCATCGCTCCTGCCGAGCTTCCAAGGTGGTTGGTGCTGTCTATCGTAGGTACTACGCGCGGATCTTGGATCTGGCGGTACCATAGATCGCGTCCGTATCCGCCCGAAGCCAGCAAAACGCCGTCTTTGGCTTTATAGCTCTTTTTCTCGCCGCTTTTATTTTCCAGATCGTCGCTAAAGAGTTTCGGATCAAATTTATACTCCTCGCGAGCTTCTACACCCACGACACGACCGCTGTCGTCCACGATAAAATCATCAAATTTCGTGCGGGTCTTGATCGTGACGTTAGGATCGTTTTGAAGTTTACCCATCATCGGCTGGATGTAGCCCGAGCCCGAGCCGTTGGTTGATTGCAAGCTTCTTGCGACGCTGTGGCCGCTTTCAAAGATCAGCTTATCGCTAAACTCTGCTCCGCAGCCCACCAAAAGATCCACCGCATCGTTGCTGCGATCAAACATCACGCCTAAAAGATCGGTATGGTTAAGCCCGAGCCCGTCTTTTACGGCATCAGCGATAAAAAGCTCCTTGCTGTCTTTGATGCCCTGCGCTACTTGAAATTTATTCATCGGAGCCGCCATGTTTCCGCCGTTGATGACGGAATTTCCGCCCGCGCGACCCATCTTTTCAAGCACTAGCACCTTTTTGCCGCGTCCGCTGGCTTTAATCGCCGCGGCAAGCCCCGCAAAACCGGTGCCGATGATGACGATGTCGTATTCCTCGTCAAATTTGACATCCTTGGCGTTTTGTGCCGCGCACGCGCTACTAGCTCCCAGCGCAAGTGCCCCCGCACCCACTGCGCTAATCTTTAAAAAACTACGTCTTGATACGTCTTGCATTTGCAACTCCTTTAATTGAAAGTGTATATTTAAAAGAAATGATAACTCGAATTTAAATGTAAGTCAAATAGAATAACTTTATAAATAGATAGTAAAAAGCTATGAAATATAGGTATTGATATAAAATTTTGAAATTCGGCGGGCGAGCGGAATTAAAATTTTAAAATTTTATCAGGCGCTCGTTTGCAAAATGCTTGCGAATGCAAAAGCGCACTCGGCGCGAAAATCGCAATGAATGCAAAATTCGCGCCGAGCCTTAAAATCGCTACGCCCTTAGCGAGCGACTTTAAATTTAAGCGTTTGCAGATCGTAGTTATTTACTCGCTCGTATTGCATATCCTCTATAGAGATCGCAGGAAGCGCGCACGAGCCCGACATAATCACGTTTATCGGCGTGTAGATGACGCCGGTACTATTATAGCCCTCTTGCGGATCATAGTAAAAATAACCGCTTTTCGGGAAGTGAAGCACTCGGTCGTACAGATACTCCGTATGCTCGATCGCTACGCTATCCACAAAGCCTTCCGGGCGAGCCTGTGCGGCCGAGCCCAGGCGCTCATTTACCGCCTCAAAGCAGCTAGGCATTGCCTCGTCGATCGCGAAATTATACAGATAATGATTCGCTCGCCAGCTGATCTTAGAGTAAATTTTCTGCCCTACTTTGAGTTTGTTTAGATCGACGATGTTGCCGCGAGCATCGAGAAACTCGCGATAAATTTCAACCTTCTTATCTCGGTCGTTATCAAACGGTCTATTTATGCTAAGCGGATTGTGTTTGACCGCAGCGCTTTCATATCCAAATCCCAGCACCGTAAAAAACAGCTCGCCGTTGCCGCTCATCGGCGTAAATTCTATCGAGCCGTCTTTAACCGCAAGCTTGGTATCCAGCGGCGAATTAAAATTTTTCGTCTCGCCGTCGTATTTCAAAGCAAAGCTAATATCTTTTTTCGCGTCCTTAAAATACGCATCAAATCCGCGTATAACGCTCGCTCGCTCCTGCGTATTGTCCGCATCTTTTAGGTTGCGCACGAGCGCGATAGCCGCCTTGCTTGTGCTATCGTCCTTGATGCCCGCCTTGCCGAATGCGTAGAGCTTAAAGGCGGCGTCTCTTATGTCGCTAGCAAACGTCAAGCCCGCCCCGTCTTCGGCGTAATCATAATCCATTTGGTTTATTTTTTCACGCATGAAGTTAAATTCGGTCGTCATATTGTGCTTTTTAAGTATCGCAGCCATAGCGATGCGAGCCATCGGCGAGTTGTCATAAAGGCCGTTGTCGTAAATGAAATTTATCTCATCGTCATCCAGCTTGCCGTATTGATCTAGCACGAAATCCGCATATACTCGAAGCGTCGCTTGATCTTCGTAGTCTGATTTTAAGGCGCTAAATATCAGCGATCTTTGCTTATTGCTAAGGAATTTATAGCGCGCGTCAAGCTCTAGTAAAACGTCGCTTGCGTAAATCGAAGCGTAGTAATTAGTAACGCCGTGAGCACTCCAGTAGCCGAAACTGCCGCTAGGTTTGAGGCGAGATAAAATTCTACTTGCATACTCGTTTACGCGGTTGGTTAAGGTTTTATTGGAGTCTTTGCGTGCGACATAATCAACCGCTACCATCTTTGAAGTAAGCTGCTCGGTGCAACCGTAAGGATAGAGATATAGCTCGTCCGCTAGGCTAAAAGCATTAGGCGTAGCGCTGATGTGAGTATAAATTTCTTTATAACTCGGATCGATTTTGAGCGTTACCGGCTTATCGCCATAGCTTACGTGAAATAGCTTCGAGCGCGGAAACTGGCTGATTATGTCAAATTCTACATCATTGCTAAATTTTTGCCCGTTTGCGTCAAGATCAAATTTAATGTTCGCATCCGCAATATCAAGCGCGCTCGCGGTGAAATTCGTATGCTTGACCTCAAGCGGTTTGAGCGTGAAATTTGCCTCACCGCCGCTTATAGCAACCGAAGGAGATGAGCTGATTTTTAAGACCGCCTTTTGCTCTTTATCAGTCGTATTGATGAGCGTAAGCGGCACGGAAATTTCATCGCCGCGTACCATGTAGGTTAGATCGGCGGGCTTTATGATCACGTCGTCTCGGACCTTGGCTTCGACGTTTGCCGAGCCAATCGTAGACGCCTCTCCGATAGCCATGGCGCTTAGTCGGATCGTTGAGTTAAAATTTTTCGGCATCGCAAGCTCAAATTTCGCCTCGCCGTTCGCGTCCGCTTTTGCGATTAGCATTTTGATAAATTTTTTCTGCTTTTTGTTTTCGACCGGGCTTAAATTTCGTTTAGCTTTCGCCATCACGCCGTCGCCGCCGAAGCTTAGCTCTTTAGCAGTAGTTTGATACACGCTAAGATCATCGTAAATATCAAAGTACCGTAGTGCAAAATACGCGCTAACGTCAAACGCCTTAAATGCATCAAGCTCCTCTTGTGAGACGATATCTAAAATTCCAAGATCGACTGCGTAGAGTACCACTTTGGAATTTGGCTCGCTTTTTACGCTGATCTGCGCATTTTGCCCGTTTTTGTAGCTTTTCTCGGCTAGGATTTGCACATTAGCCTTGTGCGAGCTCGCATCTAGCGCCACCGGCACGTTTGCATAGGCTCTAAGCGGCATTGCAGCGGGTGTCGCGGCGCGCGCGATTACAGCGTTAATATGTCCGCCGACGAAATTCTCCGGCACGCTAAGCTCAAATTCCGCGCTACCGCCTTTTATGGATAGAATTTTATAGTCGTAAACCTGCTCGCCTACGAGCGAGATATTTAGCACGCCACTTTCTACCGGAGAATTTATGACGCCTTTAATTTTATCTCCGGCTTTAACCTTGCTGCTTGCGAGTTTGATTTTAGCGCTTTGCACGTCTTTAGCGTTTACCCGTCCATAATATCCCCAGCCGCTTACGTCCACGCGCACGCCAGCACTTGCGCCGCTTGAGTAATCGTTTGCGACGATTAGATGATTGCCGCCGTTTTGGAATTTGTACTCAAACTCGCGGGCATCGGTGCTAACGGCGCTTACGAGATTAAAGCTTTCTTGCTCGACGTATCTGTTGCCGTCATAAACGTAAGTAAAATCGTCTCGGTAAATTTCAACGTCGATCTTGCCTTTGACGTCGGTTTTAGTTTTGGAATCTAGTAGCGCAAAGCCGAATTTTACGCTATCTCCGCTTGAAATAAAATCCTTGCTCGCGCGAATTCCTACGATACGATCATAAGGCAGATAGCTCAGGCTGCGATATGCGCTTACGTTTTTGCCCTCCTCGGTTACGCTGAAATTTAGTAGAATATTTATGGCGTTAGAGACATTAAGATCAGCTGCTGCCGGCGAGAGTGCAAGCTCCTTTTTACCGGCGGGGCTTAGCGTAAATTCTGCCCTACGAAGCTGCGTAGCGCCCTTTTTCTTTAAGCGATCGTTTAGAAACGAAAAGCCCTCGTAGCCTTTAATTTTTAGCTCTTTTTCATAGGCGTTTGCTTCCAGCGAGCCTTTCAAATCTCCAGCCGGCGCGCCAGCAAGATAGTTTGAGCTTAGCTTTAGTGTGATGATCTCATCTGCGCCGTATTCGTCTTTGGCAGTGAGAATTTCATTTTTGATGCGGTTTGGGACGAAATTTTCTACGCTGAAGCTTTTAGAAGCGATGATTTTATCCTCATAGATGAGATCCAGGCGGTAAGTGCCGCTTTTCTCGCCCATGAGCTCGTCTATTTTAACGCTGCCGAACTCATCGGTGTTTTGCGCGCGCGTGATGACCACAGTGCCGCTAGGATCGTAAATTTTAAATTTAATCGGCGTATTTTTTAAAGAGCTAAAATCGCGATTTTTCATCACGATCGTGCCTAAAAGCCGCTCATTCGGGCTTATCAGCTCGCTTGCGAGATAAACGAACGGACGCTTTGCAGTAATCGTTTTCTCGACGCTTGCTACGGCGTTATTAAATAGCACGAACGCATGCTCATCGCCTTTACTAATCTCGATAGAGCGCGGGTTTTTGGCTAGAATTTCCATATTTTCTAATCTTAAAATTCCATCTCCGTCCGTTTTATCCTCTACGATTAGCTCGTTTTTATCGCTGTAAATTTTAACCTTTGCTCTGCTTAGCTCCTCGCCATTACTAAGCCTAGAAGTATAAATTAGCGCGCCGCGCTCAAGCAGCACCACTTGAGCCGTAATGTCGCTAAGATAGGCTACGCGCGAAACCTCTTGCATCTTTTCGCCCACTTTGTAAAACGCCGTGATTTTATAAATTCCATCCTCATAGCCTTTAAAATCCATCGCGATTTTATGCTCCGCGACGGCGTTTTTAGCGCCTCCTATATCAAAGCTCTTAACCGCGATCTCGCTAGCTAACCCACCTACACTATCTTCGTTGCTTTCAAAGTTTAAAAAATACCTAAAATTTTGCTCAGGGACTTTGGCAATCGAAATTTTAACCTCATTTACGTTTGAGCTTTTAAATGCCAACGAAGCGGATTTTGGGATGAAATTTTTCTCGTCGCTAAAGGCTACGAAAGGCAGCCTGTCGCCCATTTTTACGCTCTGCTTGATCTCGTCACGCAAAATATATGAGCTATCTCCGAAGCCCTTTAGCAGCCTAATCTCGTAGCTTTTATTCGGCATAAACTCGTCGCTTACTATATCTGCATAGTAGTAGCATGAAGGATCGTCGCTTTCGCCGCCCTCTTCATCTTCGTCATAATAATAATATCGCGGCTGAGTGAGGCTAAATTTACTCACGCCTGCGATTCTTACGTATTTGGCGGACAGCTCGTCCATATAGTTAGGAAAACACACTCTAGCTGCGAGCGAGCCGTCTTTTAGAGCCGCAGGGCGGATCTGCACGCCGCTTAAATTTGAAGCATTAATGCTGTCGTTAAAAGGCTCCTCGTCCGTGCGCAGCTCCACCGGATTTTGCAGCTTTGCGCCCGCTTTTGAGGTGAGGGATTCTATTTGCAATACGACGTTTTGCGCCTTAGGATCGAAGCTGAATAAAAAATTCCGATCATCGTGCGAGCTAAGCTCGTAGGATATATCGTTTTGGGCTAAATTCTGCGCGCGGTAAATTCTAGTCGCTTGCTGTAGCGCATCCTTGCTAACCGCATCGTTAAATTTAATTGCCACTAGCCCCGGACGCAGAAGCGCGATATGCTCGGTGCCAAAAGGCTCTGTCTCGAACTCAAAGCGCACCCCGCGCGCCTCGCACGAATAATTAACCCCGGCGCTAAGCATCGGCTTTGGATAAAGCCTGATTGAGCTCTCGCTCACGCTTTCGTAGGTGCCCGTGATTTTGGGAGTGCATTTTAAGATCTGCTTTTGCGTGACACTAAATCCACTGCCGTCCACCCCGCTAATCTCGTAAGCCCCGCTAGCGTATTTGATCTCTACGCCCGCGGCAAAGCTAGCCAAAGCGCAAAATAGCGCTGCGCTTAGTAGTTTTGTCTTCATAAAATTCCTTTGCAAAAATTTTACGAAATTATATACAAATTAACCTTTTATTTTCTTTCATTTACTCTAAAATTTGCTTTAGCGAAATTTGCATTTTCGTCCAAGCAGCCAAGCTCGAAATCCCCTGCGCCAAGACTTAGCGTAAAAGCTTCACCGTTAGTGCGCGCAAAATATTCTCCCGTTTTAACTTTAGAATTTGCAGGCGCTAGGCTTTGCGTGGTGAAATCTCGTGCCGTGAAATTTTGCTGCGAGGAATTTTGATCCGCGAAATTTTTCGCTGTGAAATCTTGAGCCTCCGAATTTTGCTCTGTGGAATTTTGCAAGATAGAATTTTGCGACGCCAAATTCTGTGTGGCTGGATTTTCAGCTATAAAATTCCATCCCGCAGAATTTTGCTTCGTAAGATTTTGTGATTTTACATTCTGCGACGCTAAATTTTGTAGCATAGAATTTTGTGCTGTAGAATTCTGTTCTGCAAAATTTTGCTTTAAATTATCTTGCTGCGCCGTGCTAGAATGCTTGGAATCCAAATCCGCGGAATTCTCCCCCGTAAACGCAGTGGAATTTAGCGCTATAAACTCCCGCGAACCGCCGCTTAGTCTGATATATACCCGCTCGCCAAAAACCGCCGTGCACTGCACCTTTAGCCGCAGCGTGCCGTCCTCGCCGGTCTCGTAGGTTTTGGCGTTAATGTCGTTTAGCACGGGCTTTACGGCGGCAAATTTAGCCGCGCACCTTCCTGCGCGTACCTTTTGCGGATCGACCAGCCCGTGTTTTAGCAGATAAAAAAGCTCGCTCGTGCCGTAAATTTCGCACTCCTCGTTGAGCTCGACCCCATCTATAGTAAGATCATCGGCGCTTTGCGCGCACTCCTTTTCGCGGTACGCGTCGGTGCATACCCGCCGCAAGCTCACGCCCGCAGGGCGCGCAAACTCCGCCTCGCCCAGCATGCCCGATTTATCGAGGAAAGCAAACATATTAAACGCCACTTTTGCCGCACTCACGCCGCCGCTAAGATCCCTAGTCTTGGAGCCGTCGAAATTTCCCAGCCAGACGCCAAGGGTAAATTTAGGCGTGAGTGCGACCGTGTAGAGATCGCGTGCATCGGCGCTCGTGCCCGTTTTAAACATCAACGGCGGCGCGTTTAGGGTATTTTGCCACACCGAGCCGAGATAGGAGCGCGGCGCGTTTCTTAACATCTGCGTTACGATGTAGGTGCTCTGCGGGGTTAAAATTTTAGCATCGTCGCCGATCTTTGCGCCCGCTATTTCGAGCTTCCGCAGCTTACCGCCGTTTGCAAACGCGCTGTAAAGGCGGCTAAGATCCATTAGACTCATCGAAATACTGCCAAGCGCGATACCTGCGCCGTAATAATCCTTGCTAAACTCCGCCAGATGCACGTTTGATAGCATTTCATACAGCCCGTCGTCACCAAGCATCAAATTTAGCTTCACCGCGGGGATATTCAGACTAAGACTTAGCGCATCAGTCGCACTCACCGCGCCCATGAAGCCCTGGTTGTAGTTGCGCGGCACGTAGCCCGCAAAGATTATCGGCGCGTCGATCAGCTTTTTTGAAGGAGTGATGAGCCCGTGCTCAAGGGCTTTAGCGTAGATGAAGGGCTTAAGCGTCGAGCCCACGTTCTTTTGCGAGCGCACGCCGTCGTTTTGCCCCTCATTGGCGCTAAAATCGTGGCTGCCGACGTAGGCGATCACCCTCATATTTTCGTTGTCGATCAGCACCGCAGCGCCGTTTCTAACGCCCTTATCGCGTAGAGAGAGGATCTCGCTTTTCAAAAAACCCTCAAGCGCGATCTGTATTTTCAGATCCAAGCTCGAATAAATTTTACCCTCGTTTAGACGCGCAAGCTCCTGCGCTAGCGCAGTTTGCTCCTTGGACTGCGCGCCTGTTTTAGAGTTTGCGAAATTTTCCCACATCTTGGCGTTTAGATCGGAATTTGCTCGCGATTTGGCGCCTGAAACGGAATTTGTCTGTATTTTGGCGCCCGGAGTAGAATCTGTCTGAGCATTAGCGCCTGAAGTGGAATTTGTCTGCGCACTAAAATTTACGCTCGGCCGCTCGCTAGAGTTTGCATCTGCCTGTGAATTTTGCGGCGAACGCGTAGCATCTTGCCGCTCGTTTAAATTTAGACTTTGCCGGTTTTGCTGATTTTGTGGCGAATCTGCGGCACTGGCGGCATTCTGCCGTTTATCTAAATTTATATCTGCGCTTGGATTTTGCGGCAGATACTCGGTTTGCCCTTTATCCGAATTTGTATCTGCGCTAAAATTCTGCGGCGAATACGCAGCGCCTCGTCGCTCGTTTAAATTTAGACTTTGAGTATTTTGCGACGGGCGGGCGGCATTAATTAAATCTCGCCGTTCATCTAAATTTGCGCCCTCTCTTTCATTTGGTTTTACGCTTTTTGGTTCATTCGGTTTTACGCCCGCCTGCGATTCTGCGCCTTCGCGCTCGTTTAAATTTAAGCTCGTTTGTTCGTTTAAATTTAAATTCTTCGGCGCATTAGTTTTAAAATCCGCCTCTTTGGGATTCATTTCTTTCAAATCCACTCCCGCCTGCGTGTTTGCGACGCTTGATAAATTCGTCCCAACCTTCGCCGCAGTCGTAAAATTTGTTTCGGCACTCGCCGCGTCCGAAAAATTTGACTCTGCCGCTGCCGCGGCTCTGCGTGCAGCCAAGCCTGCTTCCTCCGCCGTTGCGCCAGGCGTGCCGCCCTGCTTCAAATTTTGAGTGAAATTTACGTCATCTTTGGCGGTAAAATTTTGCATTTTATAATTGCTAAACGCCAGTAGCGCGTAATGCGGCGCATAATTGGGCGCTGCGTAGCGTCTGGGCGAGAAGGGCTCCGCGATGGCGCGCTCATACTCGCTCTGTGAGATCACGCCGCCTTCTCGCAGCTGTGAAATTAGGCGGTTTTTAAGCGCGTTGATGTTTGATCTGCGGTCTAGGCGGTTTTTGTTTGGGTTTTTCGGGATCACGCTAAGAAGCGCGATTTGAGCGTTGCTAAGCTCGCGCAGGTCCTTTTTGAAGTAAAAATACGCCGCGGTTTTGACCCCCTCGATGTTGCCGCCGTATGGGGCGAGGTTAAAATACATTCCTAAAATTTCATCCTTACTAAAGTGCCACTCCAGCTGAAAGGCGTTGAAAATTTCGATGATTTTGTTCTTGTAGCTGCGCTGTTTGGGGCGCATCATACGCGCAACCTGCATCGTAATCGTCGAGGCTCCGACGCGCTCGACGTTACCCTCGCTTTTTTTAGTAAAATTTTGTGTAAAATTATACGTAGCCGCGCGCAAAATCGAGGCGGGATTGACGCCGAAATGGTAGTAAAAATAGCGATCTTCAAAGTAGATCGCGCTTTGTTTCAGCCGCGGCGGTATCTCGTCTGCACTAGCGTAAAAGCGCCAAATTTGATCGTCGCTGATCTGCATATTTAAAATTTCGCCGTTTCGGTCATATAAAATTCTACTCTTCTGCTTGTTTAGCATATCCAAATTTAACGGATAAAGCGCGTCTAGGATCAAAAACAGAGCAAATGCAAATGCGCAAAATAGCGCGATTTTTAACATAAATTTTAAAAATTTCATCGCGCAATTATATCAAAGAATTTTAATGATTTTAGGCTATAATGGCGCCTTTTTGCAAAGGAATAATCTTGGACGCTCTAGCTAGGCTAAACACCGAACAATACGCCGCTGCAACCGCTCCTGCTGGGCACAATCTAGTAATCGCAAGCGCAGGCACGGGCAAAACCAGCACCATCGTCGCGCGCATCGCTCATCTGCTAAATCTCGGCACGAGCCCTAGAAAAATTTTGCTTCTTACCTTTACGAATAAGGCCGCAAGCGAGATGATAGCGAGGCTACAGCGGCATTTTGATAAAAAAATCACCTCCGCAATCGTCGCGGGCACCTTCCACGCCGTATCCTACGCCCTACTTCGCGAGCTCGGCAAAGGCGTGATCCTAAAACAGCCTGCCGAGCTAAAGACGCTGCTAAAAAGCCTCGTAGAAAAGCGCAAATTTTACCACGTAAGCGACGCGCGCCCCTACGGCGGGGCATATCTGTACGACGTGTATTCGCTGTATCAAAACAAGGAGATGAGCGCGGATTTTGAGACGTGGCTTAGCAAAAACTACGAGGATCAGGCGGAATTTGCCGAAATTTACGCAGATATTTTGCGCGAGTTCGAGGAGGAAAAGGCAAAATTTAACTACGCAGATTTCAACGACGTATTGTTAAAAATGCGCCATGAGCTGCGAAAGGGCGCTCCGCTGCGGTTTGATGAAATTTTAGTGGACGAGTATCAGGACACGAACTCGCTGCAAGGAAGTCTCATCGATGCCTTTGCGACGGAAAGCCTTTTTTGCGTCGGCGATTTCGATCAGAGCATTTATGCCTTCAACGGCGCAAACATCGACATCATCGGCAGCTTCGGCAAGCGCTTTGCGGACGCTAAAATTTACGCGCTGAATATCAACTATCGCTCAAGCTCGGCGATTTTGGCGCTTGCAAATCGCGTCATCGCGAATAATCCACGCCTTTACGAAAAGAAGCTGATCGTGGGCCGCGAGGGAAAATTTAGTGCGCCTAAGCTACATGTTTACGACGATACGGCGGCGCAATACGCCCACGTAGCCGCACAGATCGCGCAAAGCAGCACTCCGCGCGAAAAGATCGCCGTCATCTTTCGCAATAATTCCAGCGCCGACGGCGTCGAGGTCGCGCTTAAGGAGCTCGGCATCGGCGCGAAGCGAAAAGGCGGCGTGAGCTTTTTTGAAAGCCGCGAGATCAAGGCCTTTACGGACATCTTCGCGATGATAATAAATCCAAAAGATATGATGGCATTTATGAGCACGTGCGAATACGCAAGAGGCGTCGGCAGCGCGCTAAGCAAGGAGCTTTTCGACGCGCTGATCGCGCTTGGACACGGAAGTATTCATGCAGGTCTTTTGCGCCCGGATGAGAGCGTTAAAATTTTTGAAAAAAAGAGGAAAAACTACCAGCTCGGGCTTTTTGACGATGTAGATATCATCGGCTCGGTATCGCGCTTTGAAGCTTTGGAATTTGACGAGTTTTTTCGCTCGCATCCGGTGCTAAAACACAATAAAATCACCGAGGGCGGCGCCGTATTTTTGCACGAAATTTATAAAATTTTTAAAAAAAGCGGCTCCGCTGCGAGGTCCGCTATGCTGATCTCGCATATCAAAAACTCGCGCCTTTTTGCGCTTGTGGCGGATTTCATCGCGACGAAACGCGCGACGCTGAAAAACGGTAAGATAGACGATGAGCGCAAAAAGGATGAGACCGCGCGCATCTACGATAAATGCGGCATTTTAGAGCAGATCGCGGGCAAATACGCGGATCCGCAGAGCTTTTATAACTTTATAACTCTGGGCGCAAAGGAGATGAGCGAGGGCGAGGGGGTAAATCTGCTCAGCGTACACGCAAGCAAGGGGCTTGAGTTTTGCAGCGTCTATCTCATCGATCTGGCGCAAAACCGCTTCCCGAACCTCAAGCTAATGGCGATGGGTGGCAGCCTGGAGGAGGAGCGGCGGCTCTTTTACGTGGCAGTTACCAGAGCACGCGACGAGCTGGTGCTAAGCTACGCGAAATTTGATAAGATCAGAAAGATTAATTATGAGCCGAGCTGCTTTTTAAGGGAAGCGGGACTGGTGAAGTAAGCGAAATTTTGCTCGCTAAATTTTGAAATTTAATTTTAGCGCGGGCGGATCGTTTGGGTAAGAATTTTACTCCTCGCATACGTCTGGTACGCCGCCCTGGCTTTTTTATCGGATCGTTGGGGTAAGAATTTCGCCGCGCGATATTTATAAATTTTGCGATTTGTAAATTTTTGTGGTGCGGGCGCTACGACGCCAATATGAGCGTGATTTTGCGTAGTTAGAATTGCGAAGTGGCAGGCTCTTTTGCGAGCCAAAATTTATCGACATTTTGCCCAAATTAGAGCCCGACATACGGCCTAGTGATAAAATTTTACCCCCATCCGCCATTTTAGAATTTCTCCCGAGCCTAAGGACGATTTTAATCTATAGCGGCGAATTTTGCTCTTATTTGAAATTTTACAGATAGCTCACTGCGGGTTGCAAGATTTCGCGCTCGTCATGCTCGCACTGGGCGGCAGTAGGGCGGAATCGCGCCCAAAACGGCATAGCGGCGCAAAATTTCCACGGCTCGCAAGCATAAAATCGCTCTTGATCGCAAAATACGGCGGCTTTAAACTTGCTATTTTGCGGCTCGATAAATTTTGTAGGCGACGGCTGGGTTTTAAGCTGCTATGAAAAGCGTGACTACTCGGAGTTTTTTTGCGAGCTGCGCGCGGGCTATGTGGCAGCGCGATCAGGGGCGGTTTGGAAGCGGTGATCTTTGCGGCGCGGGCGGTTGCAAAATTTTACGCCGCAAATGCGCGCTAAATTTTAAAAATTTTGTTACCGCTCTGCCGTAGAGTTTTGACGCAGTAAATTCTCCTCGAAATCTCGCACGGATAGAATTCGCGGCGAAATTCGGCGATAATAAAATTCCGCCGCCCTATTTCATCTTTCTCTTGCTTTGAAATTTGCGTGTTTTATACATCGCGGAGCTAAAATTTTATTTGATAAATTCCAAAAATACCGCAAATTTCACGACTAGTTAAAATTTTAAAGCGCTTCAAATTTACGGCGCTATAAATTTTAAATTTCACTACGTATTGAGCGCGCCGTAAAAAGTACGTGCCCTGCCAAATCCATTGCAGCGTGAAATTCCGAGCCGCGGCCCGCATATTTGATAAATAGATTTCGCAGCACAAATTACATGCTGGCAAATTTAATTTATCGCCGCATAAAATACTGTCGCGCAAATTTAACGCAGCGCAAAGCCCTTCGCCGCGTAAACTCACAGCGTATTGAACACCCTATCTCCCGCGTCTCCAAGACCCGGCACGATATATTTTTGCTCGTTTAATCGCTCGTCGATCGCCGCGGTAAAAACCTCGACCTGCGGGTAGATCTCGCTAAATCTATGAAGCCCCTCGGGCGCTGCGATGATGGAGATAAATTTGATCTTTTTAACGCCGTTTTTCAGCAGAAATTTCACCGCGTCTATCGCCGTGCCGCCGGTCGCAAACATCGGATCGATGATGATTGCGGTGCGCTCCGCGGCGTCGGCGGGCAGCTTGGCGTAAAAAAACTCCGCCTGCGCGGTCTTTTCGTCGCGCTGAAAGCCTAAAAATCCCACGCTGGCATCCGGTATGAGCTTAAATACGCTATCTAGCATCCCCAGCGCGGCGCGCAAAATCGGGCAGATCATGATCTTTGTGGCGAGCTTATACGCGCTGGTTTGCGCCACGGGCGTATGCACGCTTACCTCGCGCAGCGCCAGATCGCGCGTCGCTTCGAACATCATCAGATAGCTGATCTCATCGACGAGCATGCGGAACTGAAACGGATCGGTTCCCCGATCGCGCAGGATCGTGAGCTTATGCTCGATCAGCGGGTGCTTGATCAGCCTCACGTTAGGCAGCTCGCACGCGGTTTGGTACGTACAATTTTGGCTTTGGCTCATTTTCTCTCCTTAAATTTATTGAATTTTGCGCCCTTTGGGGCATTTTAATCGTATGTTTTAGCGCGAGCGCTCGCGTCATTTCGCTGAAATTTGCCGATAACGGAAACGCGATTTTAAATTTAGCTCATTTTAGCTCGCAATGCGCGCGTTACGTTTAAATTTAGCTCGGCGACTCGCTTTAAATTTAGCGCTTTTAAAACGCAACGCTTTAAAATTTTGCTCGCTTGAGCCGCCTCTGATTTGGTCGCTATTTAAACACGGCGCGCTTTTTATCGGCACGCCGGCGCTACTTTTCAGCGGGCGCTTGCGGCGTAAATTTCATCTGCGAAATTATCGTCTGAGGCGGCTTTAAATTTACTTAATGCTCGCGCTCGTGAGCCAAATTTTAAAATTCCCAGCTATCTTGCGCGCCGATAAAATTTTAATTTCATAGATGCGGGCGCTGTGCAAGCAAGCTAAAATAAACCCAACGTATTTTTTAAATTTAACTCGCCGCAAGCTGTTAAATTCTAACGTGTCGCCACCTGCCGATCAAATTTAACAGCCCTATTCCTTCACCACGCGTAGGAACGAATACACGTCCTGCACCCCTGGCGCGTGCGTCGCATACCAGATCGCGTGCTTTTCGTGCTCGATGTCCGTTACTACGCCGCTAAATACCACGTCGCAGCCCACGATCGCCACGCGCACCGCAGTGCCAGAAACGTCGGTATCGGAAAAGAGATCTTTCTTTAAATTTGTAAAAATTTCAAACGAATTGCACGGATATTCGGGCTTTTTGACGCGCAGATAGGTATGCACGCGCCGCACGCCTTCGGTTTGCCGAGCTAAAGCAAGTAGCGGCTCGCGCATCGCTTCGCTATCCAGAAGCCCGATGAGATAGACCTCGCCGTAGAAGCATTCGACCTCCAAATCCCAGCTGCTAAGGCCTTTGGTAAATAGAATTTTGCTTTGGATTTTAGTCTGGATGAGCTTGTCGCTAGCGACCTCGCTTACGCTGCGGCGGTCGCGCGCTACGGAGTAGATGTCATATACGCTAAGCGCGTTGCCAGCGGGCGCCAGCGGAGCCGCGCACGAGCTAAAAAGCACCGCGCTCGCGCTCAAAAACACCGCTAAAATCGCTAGAAACAAAACCCTCAAAACCCTCTCCAATCTCGTTTAATTTCTAATTGTCTCAAGCCGCTGCCGGCGCCGTTTTTTAAATTTAGCCCCGCAGGCGCCGTTTTATCGCAGCTTAAAATTTTGCGCCGCGAGATTCCGCCCAAACCGCGCGCCGCAAAATTTTACAATATAAATTTTAAAATTTACGTTGTAATTCGCACGGCTTGCAGAATTTTGCGCTTTCGCCACGGCGGAATTTCGCGCGCAGTATTCGTCGCCGCAAAATTCTACGTGGCTAAATTTCGTTGCAAATTTGCCGCTGCGAATTTTACGAGTAAAATTTCTCGCGGCGGAATTCGCTGCTGCAAAATTTTATATTGCAAAATCCGCGCCCAAAATTCCGCCCGCTCGCGGCTAATTCGTCGTAAGCCCGCCGTCTATCGCAAATATCGCGCCGCTGACCCATTTCGCCCCGTCCGACGCCAAAAACACCGCCGCATCACCGATGTCCTGCGCGCTGCCGATTTTGCCGAGCGGATAGATATTTTGCACCATCTGCTCGAACGCCTCGCGCCCCTGCGGGCTAAGTGCGCTTAAATTTCGCTCAAACTGCGGCGTTAGCACGCTTCCGGGCGCTATGGCGTTGACGCGCACGCCGAGTTTACCTACCTCGAAGGCAAGCGATTTGGTGAAAGAATTTAGCGCGCCTTTGGTGATCGAATACGCAGTCGTGGTGCGCCCTACGAGCATTCGGTTCGCAAAATACGACGAGATATTGATCACGCAGCCCTTGCTATCCGCAAGCGCGCCCAAAAGCCCCTGAGTAAGCAGATAGGGCGCTTTGACATTTAGGTTTAGATGAGCGTCCAGCAGCGCTTCGTCGGTCGCCTCAAACGGTACGAATTTTCCCAGTCCGGCGTTATTTACTAGGATATCTATCTTAAGTGGTAGCGCTAAAATGCGCTCACAAAGGCCTTTTATCGTTTTGCTTTGCGCCAAATCCGCCCTTGCGGCGTAAATTTTCACGCCGTAACCGCCCAAGGCCTCCTGCGCGATTTTTAATTTCTCCTCGCTTCTGCCGAGCAGGATCAAATTTGCGCCCTCTTCGGCGAAACACTTTGCGATGCCAAGCCCTATGCCGTCGCTTCCGCCCGTAATTACGGCGGTTTTGCCCTCTAATCGTTTCATACTTTTCCTTTCAATACGTAAATTTAAGTTCTAAAAATTTGAGCGAGATTTATGGATCTTGCAAACTTCGAAATTTTGCAGGCTTTGAAATTTCGCTCGCTTTAAAATTTCGCGGCGAAGCGAAATTTCGTCGATAAAATTTTACTAACTTTGAAATTCTACCGATAAAATTTCACGGCAAAATTCCATCGTAAAGCTCGCGGCGGAATTTCATCGGGAATTTCATCCGTAAATTCCACCCAAACTGCGCCGCTTGGCTTACAGCACCTGTTTTACGCTACTAGCCGTGATTTCAAGTAGCCTCGTAGCAAACGGAAATTTCGCCTTCGTTTCTTCAAACTCCGCACCGCTATCAATAAAACGCGCTGTGCCCTTCACTACAAAGCCACGCCCCGCTCCGAACCTGCCTGCTAGCTCCTTCGTTGCGACGCTAAGCTCGACGTTCGGATTAGCCTCCACGTTGCTTTGCGTCTTTTTCATACCCGCAGCGGGGATGAGGATGCGATCACCCTTAATGACGAGATATCTGTTCCACGTATTGCTGATATGAGCCTCGCCCTGCGCGCAGGTAGCGATACCCACGGCGCATTCATAATTCAGAATCTCCAAAAATTCCTTGCTAAACATTTTCTCTCCTTAAATTTACATTTTAAAGCTCGCGATTTTGGCTGACAAGCCCCGCGCGCAACTGAAATTTTAACTACCTCCGCCACTTTCCGCCGCGGTTAAATTTTATATTTCAAAAGCGCATCTTTTTCGGCTTTGCTCACGCGAAAGCTATCGCGGATCTTTGATATTGCCTTGTTTTGGATAAATTTAGCTAGCCTCCTGCTCTCTAAAAACGCAAGCGTGATCTCGCGCTGCTTAATAAACATCTCCGCTATCGCCCACGCCGCGCCCATCTGCACGTAGTACCGCTCGTCGCTTTCGGCGGCGCAAATTTCAAAAAACTCCTCGGGCGAGATCGCGCCCATATTTTGCATAAAATAAACGTAGAAAAATCGCCTCTCAAACTCGTCCGCGCCGCCCTTAGCCTGCTTTAGCAGCGCGTCCACAAAAGCGGCGTACCTGAATTTCGGAGCGAACATATCGCAAACCGCCCAATTAGGCATCGTTTTGATAAAACTGCTCGCAAGCGCAAATTTCGCTTCATCCTGCTTCAAAAGCATTATAAAAAAGCCTTTTAGCACGAACTCCTCGTGAAAAACCGGCTTATATTTTTGCAACTCTCGCCGCGCCTCGTCCGCTCCACCCAAAGCGGCGAAACTTTTGCGAGCAAGTGCGCGCAGTGCGGGAGTGCGCACACCCAAAATCTGCGGCGCGGGTATTAGACGCTGCGAAAATTGGGCGAACTTCTCCTCGCTTAACGCTCGCAGCTGCCCTAGCATATTTTCTCGTAAATCCATAGCTTTCCTTTAAATTTAATCGTAAATTTAATCGCGCACAAGATTGCGATTTTATAATGGTGCGCCGAAATTTAGCCGCACCAGATTGTTTATTTAAACAGATCGCGCTGCAGCTCAAACTAATCGCCCGATAGATCGCGCTACTTTAAATCGCCCACTATACCCGCTTCAAAGCCTTTGCTCAAAAATACGCCTGCTAAATCGCGCCGTATATCTCAGGGCAGAGCAAGCTGTATCGCTAAAAGCTCGCTTAAATGAAACTCGGCGCGTCGTTTGAAAACAAAATCAGATCGCCGCTTTGCGTATTTTCGCTCAAAACTCGCTGCAGATCGCGCTTGTCTTTCAAGACGATAGTCTTTGCGGGATCGATCTTTCTTTGCAGAACCTCGGAATTTAGCTCACCCGTAATGATCGCGAGATCAAAAATTTCATCGATCTTAGCGCCTAATGTCTCATTGTCCTCGCGCGTGCTCTCGACGATGCCCGGCGTGATGATGACCTTGCGCCCGCCGTAGCTTCGCATCAGCTCGTAGCTTTGCAGCATGCCGCTTAGATTGCCGTTGAAGCTATCGTCGATGATGATCTTGCCGCCCGCATCGAGCCGCGCGAGGCGGTGCTCGACGGCGCTTACGTGCGCGACGCGGCTTTTGATCTTATCTGCGCTAAGCCCTAAAAATCGCGCGATCTTTATACACGCGGCGAGATTTGCGGCGTTAAATTTACCCAAAATCGGCGCGAAAAACTCGTGTCTATCGCCCTCGCTCGTTCGCTTATCTTGCTTTTCCTGTTTCTCTTGATTTTTTTCCTGCCCATCTTGTTCTGCGCCGCACTCTCTATGCGCGCCATTCGCGTCCTCGCTTAAGCCGCCCTGCCCTTCGCCTTCTGTGGCGGATGTTTCTGTGCGCAGCGTGGAATTCTCGCCGCTAGCACCGTTTTCATCCTCGCTCAAGCTAAGGCTAAATTTTATCCCGTCCAGATCCACACCGTGGATTTCCAGCCTCTCGTCGTAGATAGTGATGCGCTCACTCGGGTTTTTTTGCGTGCAGCTGTGCAAAAACGCATGCTTTAGCCGCGCGCTTGTTAGCGCTTCGAGCTTGGTTTTGCGGATGTTTTCGATGCTTTTAAAATACTCGATGTGTTGCGCGCCGATCTCGCCCACGACGACGATCTGCGGCGCCAAAAACTCGGTGATCTCGGCGATGTCGCCGCTTAGCCTGGCGCCTGCTTCGGCGATATAGATTTGCGTATCTGCGGGTAGCGCCTCGTTTACGTCGCGCACGAGCCCTGTTAGCGTGTTTACCGAGCGCGGTGTCTTGTAGCAGCGAAAGTCGTTTTTTAAAATTTGATACAAGAAGTTTTTAATGCTCGTCTTGCCGTAGCTCGCAGTGATCTGAATGATCGTAAGGGAGGGCATCTGGGCTAGTTTTTTGCGTGCGGCAGCCTTAAATTTCGCGGCCTGCGCCCGCTCGTAAGCAAAGCTCGCCGTAAGAGCGGCGCCAAGCGGTAAAAATATCGGCAAAATCGGGCCCCCCGCGGCATAAAACGCGGCGTTAAAGCTAAACACACAAACCGCCAAAATCGCAAAAAATCGCTTCACGCGCGGCGTAAAGACGAGCTTTTTATCTAGCCCTCTTTGCCAAAAATAAAGCGCTAGCGCATAGGCCGCGACGATTAGAATTTTGGCGGCGTGCAAGGCATAGAAGGACGCGGCGCCAAATTTAGCCGCGTAGAGGCTCGCCGCGATCTCGTAGCCAAAATACGCCGCTAACGGCAAAATCAAAAAATAGAGGTGCCACGCGGGTTTGGTGAAGTGAAAAATGATGCGCGCGGGCTTATACGAAAACCACTGCAGGCAGGTGATCAGATAAAAGCCGAGCATCAGGACGAATGCCGCGTGCGCGATCAAAAATATTATATTCATCTTTTAAAATTCCTTTTTATAAATTTGCGCGCCCGCTTTGCAGGCCTGTGCTGGCAAAACGCGGCGAGCTCGCGGGCCAATTGGCATTCGGCGTCATTTGCAAATTTTACGAATTCTTGCTTTGCAAATTCTATTTTTATAAACTTGCGCACTCATAAATTCACGCTCTCGCGTGAGCTGCACGAGCCGCGTGCTAGATAAATTTGCGCTGCCGCGCTGCGTCTGCGTTCTCGATACCGCGCCGTATCCATCTCGCGACCTGAAATTTTCGTACGCTGCATATCTTGCGACATCGTGCCCTATCTCGCGCGATGATTTGCATTATTTACGGCACATAGGCCTTGTATCGCGGCAAATACATGACGCGGCTATGCGACCAAATTAATCGTCCGCTTTGCGGCGCACACGCGGTTTCGCCGCGTCTTTTACAGCCACCATAACCGCAAACACGGAACAGAAATGACCTGCTGCCGCGTTAAATTCTAAAATTTTACGCGGTGCGCTACAATTTGAGCTTTGCGTTTTGAATTACACACCCAAAGAGCGGATTTTGCGCCGCTAAATTTTAAATATGTGCCGCGTGCTCGCGGCTTTATAATTTAAATTTACGCTTTGGTTTGCCATCTTTGACGCAAACCGATTGCAAAATTTTATAACGCGGGCGAACTGCACTAAAGCGCCGCATTAAAATGCTTTTTAAAATGCGCCCGCTCTTGCCTTTCGTGCGATCTGTTTTTGTATCTAAAACGCGATTTTTAGCGGCACTTAAATTTCGCGGCTAAATTTTAAAATTTACACAAAATCGCGTTTCGCTTTAAATTTAGCGTGGCGCCAAATCTTTAAATTTAGTTGCCGCCAAGCTCCTTTTCGATCTGCTCGCCGATAAAATCCGCGCTCTGCAAAAAGAAAAAGTGATCCCCCGCCAGCGGATAAAATTTGCTATTTTTGACGAGTGAGTGGATCAGCTCGCCGCTTTTTAGGCTAGTGGCGCGATCGTCCTTGCCCCAAAAGATGAGCGTATTTTGCGGGCTTAGCGCGGAAAAAATATCGCGGAAGTCCTCATTTACGACGTTTTTTAGCGTCTCATACATCGTCTTGCTCATACCTGCGGCATCCTTGCTCGCAAACGCGCGCCAAAGCCCCGCCAGTCCAAGTCTTTTTAAAATTTTAAAAATCGCGATTTTAGCGCGCACGGCAAAGGGCTTGGGTTCGATGATACCGGCGCTGCTTAGCAGTATGAGATTGCGCGGAGCTAGCAATGCAGCGATCTTGCCGCCGAAGCTGTGCCCCATGATCGCTGCGGGCTGCTTGCCAAAAGCCGCGATAAAGGCGCGCATAATCTCCGCGTAATCCTCGCTGCCAAGGGCGTGCGCAGGCTGCGAGCTGGCGCCAAATCCCGGCAGATCGACGCACACTAACGCGTAACGGCGGAATTTGTCCGCAAAAACTCTAGACATAAGCGCTTTATTTGCGCCCCAGCCGTGCAACACCAAAATATATTCGGCACGCTGCAGGTTTGAAATTTCGTAGCTGATTTTGTAGCTCTCGCCACCGCAGACGAGCTCCTTACTCGCCACCGCCGCTCCTTTTGGCGTAAACGGCCTTGAGTAGCTCGACCGCCTTTTCAAGCCGCTCAAACTCGCTCATACTGATCATCACGGCTTCAAATTTGTTATTTTTGACGATCAGGGCTTTTTTGATCTCTTGGTTTTTGATCTTGTTTAAAACGGTGCTGAAGTTGCGCACGATCTCGGTAGCGGTGTAAATTTCGTCTTGATTTATCATAACTCGACCTTTTGGGGTAAAATTTTACGCAAAATTTAGCGTAAAATTTTAAACGATTGGCTACTTATTAGCGGTGATTTTGGTGATCAGCTCGTAGCTTACAGGGATCTGCCTCATCGGCGGCAGCGACGAAGCAAGAGCTGCTAAGACCTCAGAGAAATCATCAAATAGGTAGTTTGCGAGGCTGCCTGGGTTTGGATTTATCTCGTTTAGATAAATTTCGCCCTCTTTTTCAAAAAAATCGCAGCGAATGAGCGCGCCATCGAATGATCCTGCGTTATAAAGCCGCGTAAAGGCGTCTTTCATCTTGCCCTCTAGCAAAGCGCCAGGACGAGCGGGCTCGATCGCGCCACTACGCGAAAAATCCAAATATTTACGATCGAAATTTAAATAGCCATCTTTTTTTGGCTCTTCGATATTCGAAAATACGATTTTGCCGTCTATTTTAGCGCCTGCAAGATTGAATTCCTTTACGTTTTCCCAGTATGGCTCTACGATCGCGCTATCGTCTAGCTCAAAAGCCTGATCCAGCGCGTAGCTAAACTCGCTTTCGTTCTTGGCTATAGAAATTCCGATGCTAGAGCCCAAATGAACGGGTTTAACGATGATCGGAAAATTAAAATTAGGCAGGCTAGTACGATTTACGATCTCATACGGCAGGGTTTTTACATTTGCGATTGCAGCTAAGTGCTTGGTTAAAATTTTATTATAGCTTAGCACGCTAGCTTCGATACGAGGTCCGATGTAAGGGATGCCAAAAAACTCAAATAGCGCTGCCATTTTGCCATCCTCGCCGTCGCAGCCATGGATTAGATTGATATATGTGCCGACTTCTAGCATGCTTTTGCTAAACATTCCGCTCTCGAAAAATCCGCCCGCACCGATGCTAAGCTCTTTTGCTTTAGCATAGCCGCCCTGCTTAAAATACGCCGCGCGCATATTTTTATCCTCAATGCGGTAAAATTTGCGATTTTTATCGCAAAATATAAACTCCAAGTCCCAGCCTTTTAGGGCATTTTTAACGGCAATTGCCGAGATGATACTTACTTCGTGCTCGTAGCTTTGAGCTCCAAAAACTATGCCAAATTTCATTGTTTTCCTTCAAATTTTATTTTCTACGCTAATTTTTTTAACGCCTCTTTGACAAGATCTGACGTATTCGTGCTGCTACAGCCCGCTAAAATTTGATTGATCTTATCGCGCTTAAATCCAAGGCTTTGTAGCGCGGACGCCGCTTCATTTTTATAAGTCTCGCTAGGACCGAATTCCATTAGCTTCGCATCGCCTAGTTCGGCAATGATCCGTCTAGCGGTCTTTGGGCCGATGCCCGGAACTGAAGTTAGCGTCGCAGCATCCCCCGTAGCTACGCAACGCGCGAAATCCTGCGGAGCGAGCGTCGAACAAACCGCCATCGCCGTGCTTGCACCTACGCCACTAAGCTTGATTAGGGTTTCAAACATCTTTTTTTCACTCTCGTCTAAAAACCCGTACAGCAAATCGGCATCCTCGCGCAGAATTTGTACGCACGCAAGTTCGGTCAGCTTGCCCTGCGTGAGCTTCGCGGAGGTATTTAATGACAATGAAAGAGCGTAGCTCACGCCGCTAGCGCATTTAATGACGCAAGCAGTGGGCTCCTTGCGCGTTATAATTCCTTCGATCGCCGCTATCATCTAAGAGCCTTTAAAATTTCGTTTATGCTCTCATTAAGCGCTAAATTTAGAGCATTATAAATGCTTTGCGAGCTAGGATCAGGCACAAAAACGCGCTTAGTGACGATGCCTGATTTTATGCTTTCTAAAGAATTTAAAATTTCATATCCCATCGTGACGGTTGCTTGATCGTTATTGATCTGAAGCGCTACGATACTGGTTTTTAGGCGCAAATCCCGCTCTTTTGGCACGAAGATCGGATTTAGCGAGCAGGTGGAAAATGCCGCATCTAGCAGCGCTTTATATACCATTTCGCTAGGCATCGTGATAAATTTGGCGTCGCTTGCGAACCGCGTTCGGTTTCTAAAATCCACTATTAAAATATCCCGCCTATCGACGAGATCGGTCGCCGTGATGGTGTCGATAAAGATATTTTTGCGCGCACCGCTAGGATTTACGCAGCGCTTTTGATCATAACGCAACTCGTAGTAGGTGTATGGCTTAGCCTGCTTAGCTAAGCAGCCGCCTAAAAATATTGCCGCCAGCGTCGCAGCAAGCGTAAACTTTATAAAATTTTTCATCTTTATTCCTTTTTATCGTCGCGATCCGCGCCTTTAGAAGTGTCTTTAAAAAAGAAATCGTAAGGATTGTCCTCTAGCCTAAACATCGCGCCTTGGAATTCTCTAAGCGATTTTTTTAGCTCGCCAAGAGTGTTTTTTGCCTCCTCAAGCGTAGGATCCAAGATCGCTTTTAGATTGTACTCGCCGCGATCGATACGCTTAGTGATGATGCCTACGGTTTTATCCAGTGAATTCGATAGATTGGCAGCACTCACGGCAAAAGCGTTTAGATTATCTAGCAGCGCGTCTAGCTCCTTCTCGCGCTCGTTTAAATTTGCTATGAGAGTATTTACGTTAGCAAGCAGTGCGTCTAGGCTTTGGAATTTTTTCTCATCACTTAGCTCGGCGCTAAATTTATCCATCGAAGATAGAATTCTATCCACTTTATCGGTATTTTGCTTAGACAACAGCCCGTTAATCTTAAAGATCATCTCGCTCACGCTATCGGTGATGACTTCAGCTTTAGAACCGATTTTATCAAGAAGCGTCTTATCCAGCGCAATTATCGGCTTTTTATCATTCGGTGGGAAAAGCTTGCCACTTCCTTTCGTGATATTTATAAACGCGATTCCGCTGATACCTTGAGATTCTACCTTAGCGACGCTATCTTGCGAGATCGGCAGTTTGCTTTTTACCGAAATTTCAATCTCGATGATCGCATTTTCGATATCGGCAAAGTCGATGCTTTTGATGATGCCCGCATTTACGCCGATAAATTTAACTTCGGAATTCTCCTTAATGCCTACGGGAAGCTCTTTTGTGTGGATATAGTAGGAGCGGTAGCTCTCGCTGCGATCGGTCTTTGTAAGCATCCACCACATAAACGCCGTAAGAGCCGCGACGCAGATCATAACAAATGCGCCTACTATTGTGTATGAAGTTCTATTTTCCAATCTTTTCTCCTAATTTCAGAGCGTAAAATTTAAGCCCTGCGATATGCCTTAAAATAGCCGTTTAAGCTTAAATTTTAAAACTTAACCTTTTCTCAAATAGCCGCAAAATTTGCAGAATCATCTGAGTTTAAATTTTAAAGCTTAGCGTGCATTTTGAAATTTCAAAATATCGCCGCGCCGTATTTTAGCGTAAAATTTTACCGCCCCGATTTAAATTTAACGCCGCTTGCTCGCTAAAATTTTAAAATTTCAATGCGCTATCCCACACATGCGCCCTTAAATGCGACCCGCCTGAATTTTAAAATTTCGATTGAGCCGCTAAGGTCTAAATTTTAAAATTTTATGCTCGCGGAGCCTAAAATTCCTAGCGAAGTTTAAAATTTAAAATTCCGTCTCTACTTTAAAAATTTAGCTCGCATCGACATAAATTTTATATTTTCCGCAGTGCAGACATCTGAACAGATAACCCGCCGTATCGCCTCCTGCGACGAGGCAGTCACGCACATCCTCTACCGCAAATTCCCCGCGCAGGGCGTATTCGGTAAAGACCTCTTCGGCAACACCCATCTCCTGCAGCTCCTTCGTGCCCACGTCGCCTAAAAACTCGCAGTAATCGTCGCAGCACGTGAGCCAATACGCTCCCTGCCAGCTAAAATACCCCGGCGTCCTTTGAAACAGCTCCTCGGTTTTGCTCTGCGCATCCGTAGCGCCCGGCGGCAGAGGATCGGCGTCCTGGATGAAGCCGGCGTCAAATTTCGCCGCAGCCGCGCCGCTAGCGATGCAGTGTGGGCAGAGGTATTTCACGTCCGCCGTGCAGTAAATGCTACCGCGATAATAAACGCCCGTCGCCTGCTCGCAGCACTCGCAAAGCACGCTTATATCGTCCTTAAACACGCCCGTTTTAAATGGGTCGGGATGATAGCGAAAATGAGGCAGGGCTTTTGATTTTTCGCTCACGCACGCCGCCTCGTTTGCGGTTTTGGGGCGCTTTATCGCGTCCGCGTCGCCGTTTTGCGCATACTGCTTCAGATAGCCGAGCTTTTTAAGCTGCTTTCTGTTCTTCGGATCGCAAATTTTGCCGAGCAGTTCACAGGCGCTCTTTTTTAACCCAAGTAGCTCATAAACGTCCACCAGTACGAGCTTTACCTCTTTTTCGCCGCATTTTTCGAGCTCGTCTTTGAACTCATACAGCGCCAAAATGCTCGCCGCGCCGCCGTCCGTGTCCCAAAACGTCTTTTGAAGCGCGATATACTTTTGCCTAAGCTTATCCATTTCGGCTCCTAAATTTTAAAATTTACCCGCTAAATTTCAAACGTCAAAATTTCATCCATTCAAAATTTTACCCGCCGCGATGCGTATTTCGGCTCGGTAAATTTCAAAGCCTAATCTCTTTGTCGCATCTTAAATAGCTCTTCAAGCGGGTTATTTTCTAGGCTTGAGATCTCTTCGATGCTTCCTTCAAAAGCGATTTTTTGATTATCCACGATTAAAAATCGATCCAAAATGTCAAAGATACTATCCACGTCGTGCGTCACCATCACGACCGTGATGCCGAGGCTGTCTCTAAGCTCGCAAACAAGCCTATCAAGGGCTCTGGCGCTGAGCGGATCAAGCCCCGAGTTTGGCTCGTCCAAAAATAAAATTTCAGGGCTAAGTGCTAGCGCACGAGCCAGCGCCACACGCTTTTTCATACCGCCGCTAAGCTCGTTTGGGCTAAGCGCAGCAGCCTCCTTCTTAAGCCCCACCTTTTGGATCCAAAACATCGATAGCTCATCTATCTCGCGCTCGCTAAATTTAGAGTATTCGCGAAGCAGCACGCCTACGTTTTCGAGCACGCTCATCGAGCTGTAAAGCGCGCCAAACTGAAACATCACGCCGCATTTTAGGCGGATCTCGTTTTGCCCTGCTTCGCTTGCGCGCCAAATATCGCGCCCGAAAATTTTAATTTCGCCGCTTTGCGGGCGCTTTAAGAATATGAGCGTTTTCATCAGCGTCGTTTTGCCGCTGCCGCTGCCACCTAAAAAGCCGTAAATTTCGCCCTTTTTGACGCTAAAGCTCACGCTATCGTGCATAACGCGCGATCCGTACGTGGTAGTAACATCGCGTGCGACTATAATTTTAGCGCTTTCGCCGGATTGCACTTGCTCGCTCATAGTCCGATTTCCGAAAACAGAACCGCAAATACCGCGTCGATCGCGATGACCCAAAATATCGCGTTTACGACGCTAATGGTGGTGTATTCGCCGATGCTTTGGGTATTTCCTTTTACTTCGAAACCCCGCATGCAGCCGATGATAGCAATGAATGCCCCGAAAAATGGCGCTTTAATCATACCCACTAAAAAATGCCTAAGCTCTACAGAAGCCTTAAATCTATCCAAATAATCGCTAAAGGCTATGTCTAAATACGCGTCGCACACTATCATCTGAGCAAAAATGCTTACCGAATCTGCGATAAAAATGATTAGCGGCATGATTAGTACCATCGCGATAATGCGCGGCATCGCAAGAAAATAAAATGGATCAAAGCCCATCGTCCTCATCGCATCTATCTCTTCGGTGATCTTCATCACGCCGATCTGCGCCGTAAAGCTCGAAGCCGAACGGCCCGCGATAACGATAGCGGCGATTAGAGGTGCTACCTCACGAAGCGTCAAAGCGCCCATTATATCGATGATATAGATGCTGGCACCAAATTTAGAAAGCATATCCGAGCCTATGTAAGCAAGCACGATACCGATCAAAAACGCTGTCAATGAGACGATGAAAAGCGCGTCTATTCCGCTATCTTTGATGAAATTTACGGTTTCTTTGAAGCGGAATTTCATCGGATGAATTACAAAAGCCGTAAGTTTGGAGAAAAACTCGCCCAAAAAGCTTGCAAGGCTTAGCAAACCTAAAATTCCAAGATGACAATAAAGTCCGATCTGCGCTAAAAAATTTAGCCTACGAGATTCGGGTACATAGCTAAAATCGATCGTTTTATCATCCATAAAGCTTAAAATTTTGGCAGCTTTGCTGCTATCCTCCACAAGGCTAACCCGCTTGCCGGCAAGGGCATTTTTGATCATCAGCGCCATGAAATAGTCTAAATTTGAAATTTCGCTTAAGCTTAGCTCCAGCTCGTTTAAATTTTTTACCGCTTTTTTTAGTGCAAGTAGCTGTGAGCGCGAGCTTTTGTAGTTCCACTGCCCGCGTAGCGATAGGATGTTTTTCCCGCCCGAGCTTTCGAGCGAAAAGGCTAAATTCCGCAAAAATTTCTCTCCAAAATCAAAAAATAGGGGAAATTATAATATAATCAACCTTGGCATTTTATAAAATTTAATGGAGATTTATGCTCAGAGGCTTTTTTACAAATAGCGCAGGCACGCTGGTTTCGCGAGTTTTGGGTTTCGTGCGCGACCTGCTTACCGCATCGGTTTTGGGCGCGGGGATTTACAGCGATCTGTTTTTTGTAGCGTTTAAACTACCCAATCTTTTCCGCAGACTATTCGGCGAGGGAGCTTTTACGCAGGCGTTTTTGCCTAGCTTTACCGCCGCGGGTAAAAAAGGAATTTTTGCCGCAGCGGTACTTATTAAATTTAGCATTTTCATCGCGCTTTTAACGGCACTCGTGCTGCTTGCCGCGCCCGTTTTTACCAAAGCTTTAGCATACGGATTTAGCGCCGAGCAGATCGGTCTTGCCGTGCCATACGTGCGGATAAATTTTTTCTACCTTACGTTTATCTTCGTCGTTACGCTCTTTGCCTCGCTGCTTCAGTACCGCGACCATTTCGCTACGACGGCGTTTTCGACCGCGCTTTTAAATTTAGCGATGATCGCGGCGCTTCTGCTAGCTCGCGGCAAGGACGGCGCCACGTCAGTGCTCTATCTCAGCTTCGGCGTCGTGGCGGGCGGACTTTTGCAGCTAGCGGTGCATGTTTATGCGCTGAAATTTACCGGTATGCTGCGCGTCTTAGCCGGCGGCTTTGCGCGGCTTGCGCGAGGCGATAAACCGCAGACGCAGGGCTTTTATAAAAATTTTTTCGCGGGCGTGCTCGGTGCGTCGGCGCTTCAGCTAAGCTCGTTTATAGATACCTTTTTTGCGAGCTTCCTTGCTAGCGGCAGCATAAGCTATCTTTACTATGCCAACCGCATATTTCAGCTGCCGCTCGCGCTTTTTGCGATCGCGCTTAGCACGGCGATCTTTCCGCGCATGAGCAAATTTGTAAAAGCTCGCGACGACGCGCAGGCTCTGGCGCTCGTGGAGCGCGGATTTTACTTCCTTTTGGCGCTACTCGGACTCTCTGCGATAGGCGGCGTGATGCTGCGAAATGAGATCACGCAGCTGCTGTTTGAGCGCGGAGAATTTACCCGCCAAAATTCTATCGAATGCGCCGCAATTCTCGGCGCGTATATGGTGGGGCTCGTGCCGTTTGGGCTGTCTAGGATTTTTTCGCACTGGTTGTATGCAAATATGAAGCAGAAGCTAAGCGCGAAAATTTCGATCTGGTGCGTCTTTATAAACGTCGCCTTGTGTGCGCTGTTTTTTAAACCGTTCGGAGCGGTGGGGCTTGCGTTTGCAAGCACGATAACGGGAGCGTTTCTACTCGGCTTTAATCTCTATTTTTTTGGATTTAATAACTTTTTGGCTATAATCCGCGCAAAAAAAATTATTGCAATCGCGGCGCTTTGTGCGGGCGAAGCGGCGATTTTATACATTTTAAAAGGCTTGTATTATGGTAATTTATGATAGTTTGAGCAAAAAGAAGCTCCCTTTTAAGCCCATTAGCGAAGGGCTGGCGCGCATTTACGCCTGCGGCCCGACCGTTTATGACGATGCGCATTTGGGGCACGCAAAGAGCGCCGTGAGCTTCGATCTGCTGCGCCGCGTGCTGCAAGCGGAGGGCTATGAGGTTAAATTTGCGCGAAATTTCACCGACATCGACGATAAAATTTTAAAAAAGATGGCGGAAACCGGCAAGAGTCTGGGGGAGATCACGGAGCTTTACACCCGCAGATATTTGCAGGATATGAGCGCGCTAAACGTCGCGGACGCGAGCATTTCGCCCAAAGCGACCGAAAATATCGCCGCGATCTGCGAGCTCATATCCTCGCTTCTTAAAAAAGGCTTTGCCTACGAGATCGCAGGTGACGGCATCTACTTCGACACGCGCAAGGATGGGGATTATCTAAGTCTTAGCGGCAAAAAAGAGGGCGCCGGCAAAAACATCGCTCGCGTCGCCTCAAATGATGCCAAGCACGATGAGAAGGACTTCGTGCTGTGGAAATTTGACGAGAATTGGTTTGATAGCCCGTTTGGCAAAGGGCGCCCGGGCTGGCACAGCGAGTGCGTAGCGATGATTTTGGCGCACCTTGATAGCGGGGATCCGCAATTTTGCATCGACATTCATGCAGGCGGCGCCGATCTGCTCTTCCCGCATCACGAAAACGAAGCCGCGCAGTGCCGCTGCGCCCGCCATAGAGCGCTAAGCAAATACTGGCTTCACAACGGCTTCGTGCAGGTAAATAACGAAAAGATGAGCAAGAGCCTCGGCAACTCGTTTTTTGTAGGAGACGCCCTAAAAATCGCACCGGGCGAGGCGCTGAGATTTTATCTCTTAAGCTCGCATTACAGGGCAAATTTTAATTATTCGATAGCCGATCTGCTTGCGAGCAAAAAGAGGCTAGATAAAATTTACCGCCTTAAAAAGCGCGTCCGTGACGTTTTAGCTCCCGCTACGGGGCAAAATTCCACGTCCGAACTACCTGCTACGGAGGTTAAATTTAGATCGGAGATGATGGAGTTTTTAAGCGATGATCTCAACACCTCAGGCGCGCTTGCGGTGCTAGGTAACTTCGTAGCAAGCGCGAATGAAGCGCTCGATCGAGCGCCGAAAGACAAGGCGCTAAAGGCGCAGATCGCTGCAAATTTGGAGTTTGCGAAGCAGACGCTCGGAATTTTATATGAGGATGAGACCGAATACTTTCGCTTCGGCGTGAGCGAGCAGCAAAGGGCGCAGATCGAGGATCTGATAAAACAGCGCGCGCAGGCGAAGGCGGAAAAGAATTTTGCGAGCGCAGATGCCATCAGGGCGCGCCTTACGGATATGAAGATCGAAGTGATGGATACGCCTAGCGGCACCGTTTGGGAGGTCGCAGCGGAGTAAAACGTAAAATTTAGCGTAAAATTTTACGCTAAATTTTGTGATTTCTGCGATACAAAGCGCAAACCCGAACGCCAATCCGCGCGAAAATTTCAGTGCGATTTTTATCTGAAGCATTGCGATACGGCGGCGCGATTATATTTAGCGATACGGTGCGGGAGCGATGTGTGGCGTGACGCGGCGACAGAAGCGCGAAGCGGACCGCGATTTTCATTCGGCGGCGCAGCTGATACGGCGGCGCGATATAGCGCGGTACAGCGGTAGCACTACGGCTCGTCTGTGCGTAATTCAGTGCGATTTTTATCGGCAACTGGCAATACAGAGTTGTGCCGCAGCGCAGTAAAAAGCAGCACTGCCGCGCACCTGTGCGTAAATTTTAACGCGACTAGGTGCAGTGGAATATGTTGCCGCAACGCGCAAATTTCGGCGCGATTTTTATTCGGCGATATCGTATATAGTGCGCAGCGATGAAAGTCACGATTTCATTTGGCGATACGGCTGATGCAGCGGCAAAACCACAAGGCAGGCTGCGATTTTCATTCGGTAGCGCGGCGGTGCGAAAGAGCAATGCGGCGCGACGATGCGAAGTCGCGATACACGCGGTGTATATTACGATACGGTCTTTGAGCGCTTTATGGTGTCTCAAAGCGTTCAGTGTTTAAAGTGGCTTGCGAAAGAGAAAGATCACTATGAATAAAAATTCGCTTGCTTTAAGCGCTTAGTGCTTTAAAAGCGGCAAATAAAAAAAGCTAAATCTCGGCATCGTTCGTGCGGCAGCGTATGTGGGCGGATAGATTTAGCGAGCTTGCGAAGTGCAAATTAGTCCCGCACCGCCCCATAAATTTCGTGCTGCCTCGCGGTCGAAATTCTAAAATTTAAGGAATTTTAAAATTTCAGAATTTTTGAGATTTTAAATTTTAAAATTTCAATAATTTTGGGATTTCATAAATTTCAGAAATTTCAGGATTTTAAATTTTAAAAATTTTATAAAAAAGGATAGCATTTGAACGGCTTTAAAACTTTACTATCGCGCTTTAAGCCCTATTTTAGGGATTATAAGCCGCAGTTTGCATTGGCGATTTTGGGTATGGTGATGACGAGCGTGGCGACTGCTGCGAGCGCGAAGCTGGTCGAGCCCGTCTTAAATAAAATTTTCGTCGAAAAAAACGAGCCGTATCTCTACACGCTTCCGATCGCGATCATCGTGGTTTTTGCAATGAAAAGCGGCGGCGCGTTTATGCAAAACTACTTCACCGCCTTCATCGGTCAAGACACGGTGCGCCGCTTCCGCGATAGGCTCGTCGCAAGCCTCGTGCGGCTGGACGTGGATTTTTTCAATCGCTTCCGCACGGGCGAGCTCATCAGCCGCACGATCAACGACATCGAGCGTATCCGCGTCGTGGTTTCGAATATGATCCCCGATTTTTTCACGCAGATCATTACGATTTTGGGGCTTTTGGGCGTCGTGATCTATCAGAGCCCAAAGCTCTCATTTTTCGCGCTCGTAGTCTTTCCGTGCGCGATATATCCGCTCTCGCGCCTTGCAAATCGGATGAAAAAAATTTCGCGCGAGTCTCAAGAGAAAACATCCGATATCTCCTCGGCGCTCAGTCAAATTTACTCCAACATCGAAATCGTCAAGGCAAGCAACGCCGAGAGCTTTGAAGTGGAGAAATTTAACGCCGAAAACAAGAAATTTTTCGGTCTAAATTTAAAGGCGGTCGTAACGACATGTCTGGTAAGCCCGATCATGGAGATGCTAGGCGCCGTGGGCATCGCCGTGGTGATCATCGTCGGAGGACAGGAGGTCATCGCGGGCCAGATGAGTATCGGCAGCTTTTTCAGCTTCCTTACGGCGCTTTTTATGGTCTATACGCCGATAAAAAAGGTCTCATCGCTCTACAACAACATGCAAGACGCCATCGCAGCGAGCGAGCGGACGTTTGAGCTCATAGATTTGGAGCCTACGATCGTCGGAGGCGGAAAGCAGATGGGCGAGATCGGCTCGGTGAGCTTTTGCGACGTGTCGCTAAACTACGGCGACAAGGCGGCGCTGAAAGATATAAGCTTCAGCGTCAAAAAGGGCGAAATTTTAGCGCTCGTCGGAAACAGCGGCGGCGGCAAAAGCTCGGTCGTGAACCTTCTGATGCGCTTTTACGACGCAAGCAGCGGTAAAATTTTATTCAACGGCAACGACGAGATCGGCGAGTTTAGCATCCCTAGCCTGCGCGAAAACATCGGCCTCGTAAGCCAGCGCGTCTATATTTTCAACGACACGATCGCGCAAAACGTAAGCTACGGCGCGGAATTTAACGAGCAGCGCGTCATAGAAGCGCTCAAGCTAGCCAACGCCTATGAGTTCGTAAGCTCGATGAAGGATGGAATTTACACCGTGCTTAGCGAGTTCGGCGCAAATCTTAGCGGCGGGCAGCGCCAGCGTATCGCCATCGCGCGCGCGTTGTATAAGGATCCGCAAATTTTAATATTCGACGAGGCGACTTCGGCGCTGGATAACGCAAGCGAAAAGGAGATCTCAAACGTCATCGAAAAGATCAAACAAAGCAAAATCGTCTTTGTAATCGCGCATCGCCTCTCCACGATCGAGCGCGCCGATAATATCGCCGTGATGAAAAACGGCCGCATTCTCGCCATCGGCACTGACGCGAAGCTGACGAGCGAATGCGAGGAGTATCGCAGCCTAAAGGGGATCATGCAAAACAGCTAGAGCTTTAAAATTCTGCGCCTTTTGCGCCCCAGTTTTGCTCTATGAAATTTTAAAATTTTATCTTTGAGCAAGCCGCATAAGTTTATCCGCAAAGATTGAAATTTTACCTTGAAATTTAGTCGCGCGGATCGCTTGCTTTAGCTGCAGTGCTTTTTTTAATAAAACTCGTCTCTTTGATGCGACGAGGCGAGACTGCTAGAGCTTTAACGTTTGGATTAAAATTTTATCTTGAAATTTCAGCACTTCGTTGTGAGCCGCCTCTAAATTTAAACATTCGCGCCGTTTTAAAACCGCTGCGATAAAATTTTATCGCACGCTGGGCTTTTGGGCGCTACCTGCACCTGATCTTAGGCATCTGCGGTAAAATTTTAGCTTTATTTTCCTTTATAAATTTTCGCATCTTTTTAAAATCCCTATCCGAATCGAAATTTTTCGCGTATTGCACAAGTATAAGTCCGCAGCTTTGCATATCTGCAACCATTAGATCGACTTCATATTTATTGAAATTAGGATCTCCGGGGGCAGGTGGATTAAGGATCGCTATTACGGCTTGCGTAGGGCTAGTTTTTATGATATCAAGGGAGCGCCACTCATCTTTTTTTCTCACTTCATTGGACTTCGCTATCGTTTCTATATCCCGTATATATACCCATCGATACTTTTTACATCGCCGTAGTACGATATGGACACGAGCTTACTCCATTTATATTCCTCCTCATCGCTTAAATAATAATATGCCGCCACGAGATTTTTATACTTTTGAGTAAAAGTTTCTCCATCTATCATAATGCTTTGTGGTAGTTCGATTGTGCTATACGCTTTCTTTACTTCGGGGGTTTCCGATCTATACGCCTTACCTTGAAACGCCGCGCATCCGCCAAATATCGCCGCCAGTAAAAATGCGGTTAAAATTTTTAATCTCATACTCGCTCCTTCAAAATTTTTTCAAATATTTTTACATAAAAACCGAGCTTTAATCAATAAAAGGCTACAATAACGCCAAATTTAATTCCAAGGAAAAGTCATTGTTTGAGTCCATGCGCGCAGCACGCTCGCTAAGCCCCCTATTTCTGGGGATTTTCTTTATGTTTATTGGCGACGCGCTAGTCATCGCAAGCGCGGGCATCATGCTAAAAGAATCCGGCCACAGCGAGCTTGAGATCGGAGCGATTTCGGCGTTTTTCTTTTTAGGGGCGATCTTTAGCGGCTTTTTCGTGCCTTCGATAATCGGCGCGCTCTCGTACGTACGGGCATACGCAGTCTTTACGGCGCTTTTCGGAATTGCTGCAATGCTGCACGATCTTGGCTCAAACCTCGTGTATTGGGCGATTTTGCGCTTTATTTTGGGCTTTTGCTACTACGCGCTTTTGATGATAATCGAAAGCTGGATAAACTCAAAGATCACAAACTCCATCCGCTCCCGCGTGCTGGCGATCTACGAAGCGGTTTTTTACGGCGCGTTTGCGATAGGAGTTATAATTTTGGCGCTAAATTTCGGAACGATGAAAGTTTTCGTGCTAAGCGCGTTTTTTATCATCCTAGCGCTACTGCCGGTAAATTTAATCCGCTTCAACCCTCCTAGAGTTCCCGCTCGCATGCGAGTTTCGATGCCACAAATTTCGATCGTACCGCCGCTTGCGTTTGCGACGGTGGTTTGCGCGGGCATTTTGATTAACGGCTTTTTTTCGATGGCGAGCGTTTTCGTGCTAAGCGCAGGGCTTGGAGTGGGCTCGGTGGGCGCATTTATGGGATCGGCGATGGCAGGAGGCTTCTTAGCGCAGCTTGTCTGCGGCACTATTTCAGATAAGTTTGGTCGCAAACGCGCCATAATGATAGTTTGCGTCGTGGGTCTTACTTCCTGCGCGGCGCTATTTTTTGCTAAAAGTTTCATCCTAACGTGCGCGCTCGCGCTAATGTTAGGATTCGGCGCCTTTCCTTTGTATTCGCTCGCCATCGCGCGCGCAAACGACTCCATCACCGGCGAAGGCGCATCTCGCGTGCAAATTTCAGCGGCGATGCTTTTTATCTATTCGAGCGCGTCGCTCTGCTCGCCTTTGATAATCGGCGCGATGATGAAATTTTTGGGCGCAAACGGCTTTATATGGGTGTTTTTTGCGGCGATGAGCTTTTTATTTGTATTTGCTATCTTTCGCCCCGAGATCGCGCCGAAAAGATAGCGGCCGGGGTTTAAATTTTTTCGTAGATCAAAAATTTATAATAAAACGCCGCGATTGCGAACATAAAGCCCATGCCGAAGGTGATTTGCGAAAGCGAAAATCCAAGCTCGAAAAAAAATCCGATCGCTGCCGACACGAGCATGGCGACGATGAAATACGCCATGTCGTTGTAGGCGATGACGCGCCCGAAAAACTCCCTATCGACGTGGCTTTGCAGCTGCGTAAAAGAATACGACCACACCGTCGTGATGAAAAATCCCGCCGCAATCATGCCCGCAAACGAAAGCCAGTAGTTAAACTCCAGCGCCGCCCACAGCGCGATGCCCGCAAACTGCCCCAGCAATAGCCAAAAAAACGTATGTTTATTCACGATCTTGCTTAGCCATATCTGTCCGAAAAACGCGGCCGCCGAGCGCGACATATTCATAAGCCCGATGACTAGCGAGGCGCTTAAAATTTCTTTGTATTTATACTTCGCAAGAAGCGCGATGAGATTGTCGTAGGTGGTGACGGCGACGAAGGCATGAAGGACGATGAGATGCACCACCAAAGGATGCGAGCGCAGGTAAGAAAAGCCCTCCTTTAGCATCTTAAACACGGGCTCACGCGCGTTTCTTGCGAGGTCTTTAAAATTTAGTCGCAGCAGGATGAAAAATGCAAAAACGTATAAGCAAAAATCCAAAATAAAAGCCGCTTGCACGCCGAAATAGTGGATAAAAATACCCGCACTCGCCATTCCGAAGGTATATGTGATCGTCCAGATAATGCCCGTCATCTCGTTAGCAAGCTTTAAATAGGAGCGGCTTAGAAATTTCGGCAGCGTGGAGGATTCGGTCTGAAAAAACAGCGTGCCCGCGACGCTTCGCACGACCACAATCAGAAGCAGCAGCCACAGATAATCCAAACTATCGATAAAAATCAGCATGAAAATACTGATCATCTCGGTTATAAACATCGCCGTCATCAGGGGCTTTGGTTGAAATTTATCCACGATGATGCCGTTGATGGGCGCTAAAAAGACGTTCGGCACGAACGAAACGACGCCCACCGCCGTAATCGCCCATACCGGCGCGCCAAGTTCAATCAGTAGCGTAGCGACCCCAACGACCGAAAACCACAAGCCGAACATACATATAAAGCCCGCCGAAAAGAGCAGGCGGTAGTTGCGTGAATGGCGAAGCAGGACGATGTATCTGATCATAAAATTTTATCCCGTAAATTTAATATAAAAAATCTAGCGAAATTGTATCACGACGCGCCTTAAAAGCCAAAATAAGCTAAAAATGCTATAATTGCGAAATTTTAATTCAGGAGTGAAAATGGAAGGGTTCGTAACTACAGTAATAGTATTTTGCGTCCTCATCGCGGCAATTCTAAAGATGGGGGTCAAGATCGTCTCACAATCGGAAATTTTAATCATCGAGCGGTTGGGTCGCTTTCACAAGGTGCTTGACGGCGGCTTTCACATTATCGTGCCGTTTTTTGACGCGGTGCGCGCTAAGATGAGCGTGCGCGAGCAGCTCGTAGACATCAGTAAGCAGCAGGTCATCACCAAAGATAACGTCAACATAAGCGTGGACGGTATCGTGTTTTTGAAGGTCATCGACGGCAAGATGGCGCTTTACAACGTCGAGGATTATCGCCGCGCGATTTCAAATTTAGCGATGACGACGCTACGTAGCGCGATCGGCGAGATGAGCCTAGATAGCACGCTTAGTTCGCGCGATCAGTTAAATTCCAAACTGCAAATCGCTCTGGGCGACGCTGCGGATAACTGGGGCGTAAAGATCATGCGCGTGGAAATTTCCGAAATTTCGGTACCGCACGGCATCGAAGAGGCGATGAATATGCAGATGAAAGCCGAGCGCGAAAAGCGCGCGATCGAGCTTAAAGCCGAGGCGGAAAAAGCAGCCCTCATCCGAAATGCCGAGGCGCTAAAGCAGGAGAAAGTGCTCGAAGCCGAGGCGATCGAGCGTATGGCGGATGCGAAAAAATACGAGCAGATCGCGCTAGCACAAGGTCAAAAAGACGCGATGGAGAGCATCAATATCGCGATGGGCTCGTCACACTTCGCCGCCGAATACCTGCTTGCGCAAGGTCGCGTAAACGCTTTCAGCGAGCTGTCCAAAAACCCGAGCAAGGATAAAATTTTGATCCCTTACGAAACGAGCGAGCTTATCGGCTCTCTTAGCGTGCTTAAAGAATTCCTCGGCAAAAACGGCGCGAAGGAGCTCAAATGAACGCGCTGATTTTTATCATAATCGGCGTGATTTTGGCGATCGTCGAGCTTTTGGTGATGGATTTTACCTTTATATTTTTTAGCGCCGGATTTTTTATCACGGGGCTTTTGAGCTTCGGCTTTCATCTTGATTGGGACGTGCAAATTCTACTTTCGTTCGTGCTCTCTTTCGTGCTTCTGATCGCATTTAAAAAGCCGCTAAAATCACGCTTTTTCAAACCAGAAGAGAAGCATAAGGATAATTTTTTAGACGAAAGCGGCACCGGCACCGTCAAAAATGGCATGGTCTATTTCAAAGGTACGTTTTGGAAAAGCGATGAAATTTCGGATCTTAACGAGGGCGACCGCGTCGAAATTTTAGGCGTAAAAAACGGCCAGATCGTGATTAAAAAAGATAGCAGTCGAAATTCTAGCGGCACAGACGGCGTAAATTTAAATAACGGCGACGCAAATTTAAGCGGTGCCGACAGCACGAGTACCGACGATAAAAATTCTAACGTCGCCGCAAGCAAAGACGCGCGAAGCTCTGGCGCTAAAGAAGAAACGCCCGAAGATCTGAAAGAGGCGCAGAGTGAGCACTAAAACCGCACCGAAAAAAACAATCAACAGCAAAGATGAAATTTTAAAATTTTTATCGTCGCAAAAAAAGAGGCTTTTTGCGGTTGGCGTTACCGAGCTAGGACTTTTCGGCAGCTACGCCAAGGGTAGCGCCGACGCGTTTTCAGACATCGACATCGCGATCGAAACCGACGGGGCAAAAATGGTAAAAAATCTAGGAAACCCTTTTTCGGCGCTGGTTTTTTTAGACGATTTTAAAAAGAAGCTATCCAGTAAATTTAATGCAAATGTCGATCTGTGCGATACTACCTCTTTAAGTCGCGAAGAAAAAACAAAGCTGCTGCAAGGAGCGATTTATGTTTGAAAAATCAAGCGTCGAGCGATTAAAAAAGATATCCGCCAAAATTTCATCCATCCTAAAAAAATGCGAGGGCGGCGTAGCACAGGCACTTGCCGACGAGGACGTTTTGCAGCCTGCGATAATGATGCAGTTCATCAATATCCACGCCCTGTTAAAAGGGCTGCAAGAAAGCAACGATTTGCATGCTTTGGCGATCTTTAGTAAAGATGAAATAAGAGCTATCAACGCCACCAGAAATATTGCTTCGCACGAATACGAACGGCTAAATTTTGAGCTGATAGAGATAGCTATCAAGGACTATCTGCCGACGCTAAATCAAAAAATCATCGATGCATTAAAGCCGTATCGCAAAGGCAAATCGGAAGGATAAATTTGAAAAGACTAAGTATAGATGAAGCCTTAAATTTAATAGAACATGCCGATCTGAACGAGCTTGGACGCGCGGCGTTTGCGCGCAAGCGCGAGCTGCATCCGAATCGCGTCACGACCTTCATCATCGATCGAAACATAAACTACACCAACGCCTGCATGATAGATTGCAAATTTTGCGCATTTTACCGCCACGCAAGCGACGCGGACGCCTATGTGCTGAGCTTTGAGCAGATTAGTGAAAAGATCGAGGAGCTCATCGCCGTGGGCGGCACGCAAATTTTATTTCAAGGCGGCGTCCATCCGAAGCTGAAAATCGAATGGTACGAGGATCTGGTGGAGTTCATCCGCAAAAAGTACCCGAGCATCACGATCCACGGCTTCTCGGCGATCGAGATCGATTATATCGCGCGTCTTAGCGGCATCAGCACGCTCGAAGTGCTTCGCAGGCTGCAAGCCAAGGGGCTCTACTCGATGCCCGGAGCCGGAGCCGAAATTTTAAGCGACCGCGTGCGAGACCTCGTAGCGCCGCGCAAAAGCGACAGCGCCACGTGGCTTAGAGTGCACGAGGAGGCGCACGGCATCGGTATGAAAACGACCGCCACGATGATGTTTGGCACGCTTGAAAGTACGCGCGAGATCGTAGAGCACTGGGAAAAAATCCGCGAGCTGCAAGACCGCACGGGCGGCTTTCGAGCGTTCATTTTATGGAGCTTTCAGGGGCAAAACACCCGCCTTTTGCGCGAGCACCCCGAGATCAAAAAACAAAGCCCGAACCGCTACCTGCGCCTGCTCGCCGTCTCGCGGCTATTTTTGGATAATTTCAAAAACATCCAAAGCAGCTGGGTCACGCAGGGCAGCTACATCGGACAGTTGGCGCTGAAATTCGGCGCGAACGATCTTGGAAGCACGATGATGGAGGAAAACGTCGTAAAGGCGGCGGGCGCGAGCTTTCGGATGAGCAAGGACGAGATGATAGCGCTGATCCGCGACGTAGGCGAAATACCCGCCAAACGCAACACCAACTACGATATTTTGGAGATGTACGCTTAGGTGCGGGGTTTGCGCGTTTGCGGCAAGAAATTTATGCGCTTACGGCGCGAATTTAGCGGCAAATTTGCCTTAAAACAGATAGCGAATTTTTGCGATCGCGAGCGTGGAATTTTACAACGGAATTTAAAATTTTAATATCGGTACGGGGTTAAATTTACGGGCTCAAGCGGAATTTGCACGGTAAAATTTCATTTCGCTGCGAAATTTCGCCTTATAATTTTTCGGACGCAAAATTCTACGCCGCAAGATAAATGCGGTGGAGACGGCGCGCAGAAGGTATTTTGTGAAGGCGCTTGCTGTGTTTGCGGTGACAAAACATATTGCGGTTTCGATACGCCGTAGAGCTGCGTGTTTGGCAGCGGTAATGCGCCCCGTTTAGGCGCGGATATTTCGTTTTGTGCCGCAAATGCGCCGTGACAATTTCGTCTCGTAGCTAGAATGCGTTGCGGCGGCGCGCTGTTTCGGGCGCTGAAATTTTACAAAAAATGCGGCGCGATTAAATTTTAAAGCAGGACAGGCAAAACTACCCTAGCGCGAAATTTTAGAAGCGAGTTTGAATAAAATTTTGAAAACTTGTTTTAGCGAAATTTTAAAAGTGAGCTTGAGCGTATAAATTTCAAAAGCAATGCGCTTGGCTGCGTCAAAATTTTAAAATCGCGCCCGAAAGAGCGATGAAATTTAAAAATTTTATAAAGGAAAACGATGGAAAAAAAAGAGATTTCACTTAAGACCAAAGGCGGCAAGAGCACTAAAATAGACTTTTTGTATCAGTTCGACGATTCGCTGCCGGTGGCGAGCTTCAAGTTAATTTTCAAAGCAAGCGGCGCGGTGAGCGAGAAGACCCTGGGTCTTACGCGTATCTGCGCGGGCGTTTTGGGCGAGGGCTCAAAGACGCTAGGAGTGAGCGAATTTCACCGCAAGCTCGATATCCGCGCGGTCGAAATCAGCGCCGCGAGCAATTTTGAGACCTTCGGCATCCAGCTAAACTGCCTAAAAGAGCACTTCGATTTCGGCTTAGACATGCTGCGAGAGCTGCTTAAAGAGCCCAATTTAACGCTATCGGTGCTAGAAAAGCTAAAAATGCAAACTATAGGTGAGATCGCTGTGCTAAAAAGCGAGTTCGATTACATCGCGACATGCAACCTAAAAGCGCTTCTGTATCCGCGCACGAGGCTCGAGCGGCCGCTCATAGGCGACGAGGCGAGCGTAGAGCGGATCACGATGAAGGACGTGCGGGAGTTTTTCGCCTCGCTTAGTTTAGAGAATTTATACGTCGTTTTATGCGGCGACGTGAGCGATAAAAACCCGAAAATCGCGGAAATTCTAAGCCTCTTTTCAAGCGGTAAAAAGCGCGAGCTGCCGTTTTTCGCGCCGAGCGATGCGAAAAAAATAAAGATCCAAAAGGAGCAGACGCAGCAAGCCTACATCTACTTCGGCGCGCCCTTTACGCTACCGAAGGAGCAGGAGTTCATCGCAAACACCGCGCTTTTCGTGCTCGGAAGCAGCGGTTTTGGCAGCAGGCTGATGGAGCGTATCCGCGTCAAGCACGGGCTTGCGTACTCGGTATATGCGCGCGGCGATTTCGAGCTTAGCCGCCGCGAGTTTTGGGGCTATCTGCAGACCAAAAACGAAAATTTGCAAAACGCCGCCGCGCTCGTAAAAGAGGAGATCGCGAAATTTATCGCATCTGGCGTGAGCGAAGCGGAGCTGAAAAGCGCAAAAAAATTCCTAATCGGAAGCGCCGTGCTACAAAAAGAGACGATGTTTAAGCGAGCGGCGATCGCGCAGAGCGAGTATTACAAGGGCTATGCATTCGGCGAATTCGAGCGAAATTTAAAGCGCATCGAGACGCTAAAGCTTGGAACGCTCAACGATTTCATCAAGTCACACGACGAGATCATAAACCTAAGCTTTTCCGTCATTTGCGACGAGGCCGCCGCGAAAAAGGGGCTTGAAATTTAGCCCGTCGTGGCACAGCGAGTGCATACCTGCGACCGGCTTAAAATTTGGGTAAATTTTAAAATTTGTAAAGCGGCGCGGACGGTGCTAAATTTTACTTTTACGCTGCGTTTGCGGACGGCTTGTGCGTTTAAATTTAAAACCGCGCCTGCGTCGCGTTAGAATTTGCAGGGCTTTGCAGAAGCGATTAAATTTACGAGCCTTGCAAAAGCAGCTAAATTTAAAGGCGCCGTGCGCGGCTCGGAAAATTTCAGCGCGCAAAATAAAAGCCCGATTTAGCACGCCGTCTGTAAGCCGCGCCGTGAAATTTAAAAAGGCGCGCGGTGGCGGCTGCCGTAATTGAATTTTTGCGGTTTGCAAATCGTGCTATGAAATTTCAAGCGCTCGCGCTCTGTTTTTAAAACCGGGTGCGCGCCGCAAAGTACGGCCGCCAAATAAATAACGCGCAAGCCAGGCAAAATTTACAGGCGCAGCCGGCAAGCAAATTTGCCGCAATAACGAAATTTCGAGCAAATTTAAACAAGCGTTCGATGCGGCGCGTAAAATTTCGTAGCGCAAGAGCTTAGCACCTATAAAATTTAAAGGATGAAAATTGGTTTTTGAAGCAAAAGATGCGGCGGCACTGCAAAAGACGGGCATCACGACGCTTTTGGATCTGGCGCTGCTTCTGCCCAAAAGCTTCGACGATCTGAGCGTGGGGGATGCGCCCTGCGCGGGCGAGAGCACTGCGGAGGTCGAGTGCCTCTTCCAGCACAGGCGCGGCTCGATGCTCATCGTCACGGCACACTGCCTCAGCTGGGAGCGCGAGATCAAAATCGTGATCTTCAACGCCAAAAGCTGGCACTTCGGCGCCTTTAAGCGCGGTAAAAAATTTTTCATCCACGGCAAATGCGACGAAAACTTCGGCTCGTGGCAGTTCGTAAACCCAAAAATCGTAAGCGAGCCGGGAAGGATCGCGCCCAAATACAAAGCCGCGCTGAGTGATGCAGCGGCACAAAAGCTGATTAAAAAATACCTAAGCGCGGACGCGCTTTTAGCCTGCGGGCTGCGCGTGGACGAGGCGGCGGTACTGCTTGCGCTACACGAGAGCTCGCCGCGCAGCGTGCGAATGCTAGCCGCGCTAAATAGGCAGCTCAAGGAGGGCGGCGCGGAAAATTTCGGCGAGTGCGACGACGTTTCAAACAGCGGCAGAATTCCGAGCGGCAGTGAAATTTTAAATGGCGGAATTTCAAGCAGCGATAAAATTTTAAATGACGACGGAATTTTAGATAACGGCGAAATTCCAAGCTCGCAAAGCTCCGCCGCCGCTGAAATTTTAAAGGACGGATCGCAAAATGATGAAATTTTTAGGGGTAAAATTTCAAACTATCCTCAAAACGACAGAGCTCTTGCCTGCGAAGCAAAGCGCGACGCGGCGAATGAAATTTTAAGCGGCGAAATTCCAAAGGACGCGGAGACTTCACTCTTCCCAAGCCTCCGTGACGGCGAGATTGCGAGCGATGAAATTTTAGACGGCAATCAGCCTCGGGTGCGCTGCGCAGAGATTTACAATGACGAAAATTTTAACGTTCAAAGCAATGAAGATTTTCTTGCCGTATACGGCGCCGAGGCGCACAAAGATGAAATTTCAGACGATCTTAAAACCGACAATGACGCGGCTGCAAGCGGCGATAAAATTTCAAACGACCTAGTATCCGGTACCCAAACAGCGATACGGCCGGCAGATGCTCAAGCTGCGACCGCACAACCCATGCTAGAGCATGTCGCGACCAAGCAGTCCGTAGCCGAAGCCATAGTCGCGCAACAAATTACAAGCACCCAGGACGTAGATACGCAATCCACAGCGGTTCAAACTTCAGATGTTCGAATCGCAGATTTGCAACCCGTAGCCGCCCAAACTCAAGAGGTAAGTGGAAAACCTACGGCAATCCAAACTTCAAGCCAAGTAGCGAGCGCACAAGCCGCGACCACCCAAACTTTGAGCGCACAAGCTACGGGAGTGCAGCCTACGTGTAATCAAACCGAAAAGCTTCAGGTAGTAGCCGCGCGGATCGCAACTGCAGAGCCTATGATCGCTCAAATTGCAAGCGCCGCCGAGGCTATTCAAGACGCGCTCGCCGCACCGATGAGCGCTTTGCGCGATTGTTCCGCCCAACCTACGCATTATCAAACTGAAACTATCCAGACCGCAGCCGCCCAAGCTACAACCGCCATACCTACAATCGCTCAAATTGCAAGCGACGCCAGAACCATCCATGACGCCAAGACCGTCCGAGCCGCAGCCGTCACGCAGATGAGCGGTGCTGCAATTTTACGCACGCTTAAATTTGTCGAAATTCTAAACTACCTGCAAAAGCTAAGCGCGAAAAAAACGAGTTTCCCGGCGCAAATTTACCCGCTACACGACATTTCAAACTGGCTTGCCTCGCTTCCTTTTGAGCCTACGCGCGATCAATTAAGCGCGATAAAGGACATCGCTGGCGATCTGCAAAGCCCTCTAGCGCGCCGCCGCGTCGTCATGGGCGACGTAGGCAGCGGCAAGACGCTCGTGATCCTCGCCGCTGCAGCTATGAACTACCCGCGCATCAGCTATCTGATGGCGCCTACAAGCATCTTGGCGGAGCAGATTTACGCCGAGGCGCGCCGTCTACTGCCGCCGCAGATCAAAGTCCTGCTCGTAAAAAGCGGCGATCGCGAGCCGAATTTCGCAGGCGCGCACCTTATCATCGGCACTCACGCCCTGCTCTACCACGAGCTCGCGCCGTCAAATCTCATAATGGTCGATGAGCAGCACCGCTTCGGCTCGAATCAGCGCGAAAAGATCGCGCGCCTCACCGAAAACGGCGAGTTTCGAGCGCATTTCATTCAGTTTAGCGCCACACCGATACCGCGTACGCTAAGCATGATCCAATCCGAGCTCGTGAGCTTTAGCTTTTTAAAACAGCTGCCGTTTGAAAAACAGATCAAAACTATAATCCTGCAAAACGACGGATTTACGGGCTTTATGCAGGATCTGCGCCGCGAGCTCGCCGCGGGCAATCAAGCGATCATCGTCTATCCGCTAGTGCAACAAAGCGAGAGCTCGGTCTATCAAAGCCTTGAGGAGGCGGCGCCGTTTTGGAAGGCTCAGTTTGCGGACGTGATGATTACCCACGGCAGCGACAAGGACAAGGAGGAGATCCTGCGCCGCTTCCGCGACGAGGGGCGGCTGCTGATAACCACGACGATCGTCGAAGTGGGTATCTCGCTGCCGCGGCTTAGCGTCATTTTAATCGTGGGCGCCGAGCGAATGGGGCTCGCGTCGCTTCATCAGCTGCGAGGGCGCGTCGGACGCAAAGGCCAGGCGGGGCGCTGCTACCTCTACACCAAGCTCAAATCCCCGCCGCAGCGCCTGCGCGAGTTCGCTGCGACGCTGGATGGATTTAAGGTCGCAAATATTGATCTGAAAAACCGCCAGGGAGGCGATCTGCTGGGCGGCTCGGTGCAGCACGGCGCGATGTTTGCGTGGTATGATTACGAAGAGGACGTGACGGCGGCGGCAAAGCAGCGACTAAAGGACATAGGACGAGGCGCGTGAAATTCTACGAGGCGCGATAGAATTTAAACGTAATTTTAGCCGCGGCAAAATTTTATGAAGCGAATGCGATTATGAGGCAAGGAGCGATCTGATATAAAATTTGAAATTTCACGGCGCAGATTGCAGCGGATAAAATTTAGAGCTTTACTAAACGTCGTTTGCTTTTAATTTCTAAAATTTATGCAACTTAAAGTCCAAAAAAAGGAGAGCAAAATGGTTTACGTGACCTACGACAAGGCAAAATGGCACTGGGGCGCGAAAAATGCGCCGACAGATATCCCGCAGGAAAACGGCGCGACGCACATCGCGTTTTTCTTCCGCTGGTGCATGGAGCGCAAGCTCTACTCCAAGGACTTCGCGGCGGATTTTGCGGACGATATAGCGCGGATGGACGATAGCTTTGATTATCGTCAGTATTTTTTGGGCGCCATGGACGGCGTGCTGAGCAGCGAGGAGCTAAACACCGCGGGCAAGGCCTTTGCGAAGGCCTACTACACCACGGACCGCACGAAATTTGCCAAAACGCACGGCTGGTATTTGCAAGATTACGACGATTTCGTCGCGCGAAAATTCGGCGATAAAAACTTCGACAACGCCTATTTTTACATAGAAAATTCGCCGCAAAATTACGCCGAGATCAAAGAGATCATCGATCGCCGCTACGAGGAATTCTTGAGCTTCAAGGCGGCGAAGTAGAAATTTTACCGCCGAGCTTAGCCGGTTTAAAATAGCACCTAAGCCGAAATGGTGCGATCTGCGCCGCGGTAAAATTTAAAATTTTACGCAATGCGTTAAATTTTGTGTAGCGCTTTAAATTTACGAAGCGTACGGCGAGCTGGCGCGACACATCGCAAATTAAATTTAAAATCAAACCGCTTCGCAGTGCGGGATACATTAAACACAGCGGCGCGCTGTTTTTATAAGCCTGACGCTGTATTTGCAAGCTCTCAGAATGCAATATTAGCAGCCGTTACGCCGATCGTCGCGCCGTAAATTTTATAAACGCCGATCGTTTAAAATAATTCTCAAAGATCGCGCAATCCGCATTTTAAGAATAAATTTGAAATTTTAAAATCATCGCGGCGCGCGATGAAAATAAGCAGAACCGATACGAAGCGGCAGCGGCAGGGCTTAAAATTTAGGTAAATTTAACTATAATCGCCGCAAAAATTTGAAAATTTTAAAATTTCGCAAAGGATTTCATAGATGATCAAGGCACTTCGCGGTATGAACGATATTTCAGGCGAGCAGGCGCGCATCTACTCGCAAATTTTAAACGTGTGCGAGCGCGTGGCGCGCAATTACGGCTTTTGTCTCATCGAAACGCCTAAGCTCGAACAGACCGCGCTATTTCGCCGCAGCGTCGGCGAGAGCAGCGACATCGTCGGCAAAGAGATGTATGAGTTTAGCGACAAAAGCGGAGATAGCGTCTGTCTGCGCCCCGAAGGCACCGCGGGCGTCGTGCGCGCCTTTATCGAAAAAAAGCTAGACCGAAGCGGCGGCGTGCATAAATTTTATTATCAAGGCTCGATGTTTCGCTACGAGCGCCCACAAAAGGGGCGTCTGCGCGAGTTTCATCAATTCGGCGTCGAGTGCTTCGGCGAAAATAGCGTCTATGAGGATGCGAGCGTGATCTTGATGCTAGCTCAAATTTTACGCGAGCTAAATGTCGCTGCAACGCTTAAAATCAACTCTTTAGGCGACGAGGAGTGCATGCCTGCGTATAAAACTAAGCTCGTAAATTTCTTACAAGAGCGCAAAGACAGGCTCTGCGAGGACTGCCAAAGGCGCATCGACACCAATCCTATCCGCGTACTGGACTGCAAAAACGAAAGCTGCCAGAAAATTTTAGCCGCCGCGCCGCTCATAACTGAAAATTTGAACGACACCTGCGCCGCGGAATTTGCACAGCTGCAAAGAATTTTAACCCAAAACGGACAAAAATTTGAAATCGATGCGAAGCTCGTGCGCGGGCTTGATTACTACTGCAAAACCGCCTTTGAGTTCGTCTCATCCGAGCTTGGCGCACAAAGTGCCGTAGGCGGCGGCGGGCGCTATGACAGACTCGTGGAGTTTTTAGGCGGCAGAAAGACGGCTGGCGTGGGCTTTGCGATCGGCATCGAGCGAATAGCCGAAATTTTAAAAACGCGCGAAGCCCCTCAAGAGCGCGAGGGGATTTATATCGGCGCGCTGGATGAGGCGTTTGTTAGCACGGCATTTTCATTTGCGCTAAAGCTGCGAAAGTTTTGTAAAACTCAAATTTCATACGAGCCCAAGAGCCTAGCCAAGCATTTAAAAGCGGCTGACGGGGCGGAGGCGAAATTTTGCCTTTGCATCGGGCAGGACGAGTTTGATCGCGCCGAGGTATGGTGTAAAAATTTAGAGGATCAAAGCACCTTTGCGATCAAATTTAAAGAGGTCGAAGCGTTTTTTAAGGATAGAGCATGAGCGATTACGGACTAAATATTTGGGGAAATTCCAACTTCACGATAGACGGCGGCAAACTATGCCTAAACTCCGATTTCAAGCAGCCTTTAGTGGATATAATAAAAGAGATCCGCGCAGACGGCGTGCGAGGCCCGATACTGCTGCGCTTCCCGCACCTCATCAAAAAGCAGATCGTTGAAATTTACTCAAATTTTAACCGAGCCATAAAGGAGTTTGGCTACAAGGGAAAATTCCACGCCGTCTATCCGCTTAAGGTAAATCAATTCCCGGGTTTCGTTAAAAATTTAGTCGATATCGGCGAGCCTTACGGATACGGACTCGAGGCCGGCAGCAAACCCGAACTGCTGCTAGCGATGGCGTATAATAACTACGGCGCGCCGATTACCGTAAACGGTTTTAAAGATAAGGAGCTTATAAATATCGGTTTCATCGCCGCAGAGATGGGGCATAACGTAACGCTTACGATCGAGGGGTTAAACGAGCTTGAAACCATCATCGAAACGGCTAAGGAGCGATTCGCGCCAAAGCCTTTCATCGGGCTTCGCATCAGGCTGCACAACTCCGGAAGCGGAATGTGGGCGAAAAGCGGCGGGATAAATTCTAAATTCGGTCTTACATCGACCGAGCTCATAGAAGCGATAAATTTGCTCAAGAAAAACGACCTCATCGAGCAGTTTACGATGATTCATTTTCATATCGGCTCGCAGATTACAGAGATCCACCCGCTCAAAAAGGCCCTTATCGAGGCGGGCAATATCTACACCGAGCTTCGCAAAATGGGTGCGAAAAATTTAAAATCCATAAATTTAGGCGGAGGTCTCGCTATCGAATACTCCCAAGCCAAAGAAAGCTCCAACCGCAACTATACGCTAAAAGAATACGCCAACGACGTGGTCTTTTTGCTAAAATCGATCGCAGAGGATAAAAAAGAGGCCGAGCCGGATATTTTTATCGAGAGCGGCAGATACGTAGCCGCCAGCCATGCGGTGCTCGTAGCGCCGATTTTGGAGCTTTTTACCCAAGAATACGCCGAAGAGAAGCTCGCCCTAAAAAAGGATAATCCGCCGGTAGTCGCCGAGCTATACGATCTGTATAAAACTCTAAAGCCGTCCAACGCGCTAGAATATCTGCACGACGCCATGTCGCATATGGAGAGCGTGCTTACCCTTTTTGATCTGGGATACGTCGATCTAATCGACCGCTCAAACGGCGAAATTTTGGTTCATCTAATAATGCGAAAGGCGTATGGAATTTTAGGCAACAAGCAAGAATACAGCAATTTCTTAAACTCCCTAGGCAACGCCCAAGAACGCTATTTGGTAAATTTCTCAATCTTTCAAAGCCTGCCCGATTTTTGGGGCATCAAGCAGCACTTTCCGATCATGCCGCTAGAGAGGCTGGATGAACGCGCCACGCTATCGGCGTCGATCTGGGATATCACCTGCGATAGCGACGGAGAGATCGGATTTGATAGAGAGACCAACCCGCTATTTTTGCACGACGTGGACCCCGAAGAGGAGGAGTATTTTTTAGGCTTTTTCCTTGTCGGAGCGTATCAAGAGGTGCTAGGTATGAATCACAATCTTTTCGCTCATCCAAGCGAAGCTACCGTGATCTTGCGCGATGACGGCGGCTTTGAGATCAAGGATTTCATCGAATCGCAATCGGTCATCGACATCTTGGAGGATATGGACTACGACGTAGTAGATATCCGCGAAAGCCTAAACGAGCGGATCGAAGAATCAGACCTCATAGACGCAAAAGAGAAAAAGCATATCCTGGGCGAGCTATATCTGTTTTTAAACGACAACAGCTACTTAAAGACGATCAAATGAGTTTTTGGCAAATTTTAAAACGAGACTTCACCGAGCCGATGCGCCAAGACCCCGCATGCAACAGCGTATTTGAGATATTTTTCTGCTATCCCGGCGTCTGGGCGCTGATAAATTACCGCTTCGCGCACTTTTTCTACGAGCGAGGTTTTAAGCTTATAGCTCGCGCGATCAGCGGACTTACTCGTATAATCACCGCCGTAGATATAAACCCCGGCGCGCAGATCGGCTCGGGCGTGTTTTTTGACCACGCTACGGGGCTTGTCATCGGAGAAACCGCGATCATCGGCGATAACTGTCTGATCTATCAGGGCGTCACTCTAGGCGGCGTGAGCTTAGAGCACGGCAAGCGCCATCCGACGCTGCAAAACGGCGTCGTAGTGGGTGCAGGAGCTAAAGTATTAGGCAACATAACTATCGGCGAAAATTCCAAAATCGGCGCAAATTCCGTCGTCGTAAAGGACGTCGCGCCAAACTGCACCGCCGTAGGTGTGCCGGCTAGAATTTTAGGCAGCTGCGAGAGCGATCCTTTGGCGCATAATAAAATTCCCGATATCAGCCAGGAGCTTATCAAATATCTCATCAAGCGTATCGAAATTTTGGAAGATTGCATCTGCAGCGGCAGAAAAGATATCTCCGCAATGGATGAGGATCTAAACAAATTCTACGAAGAGTATCTAAAATCATTAAAATAAGAGGGTTAAAGTGAAAAAAGCTCTATTTTTTACAATTTTTGCTATTTTGTCGGCAAGCGGCAGCGATGCTAATAGTGCGAAAAATTCCGCGGACGACGCCAGAATAAGCCTAGTAAAAAGTCTATACATCAAGGATACCTATTTCGGCAATCACAAAAATGTCTTATCGGCTTCTTTCAAATCTGCGCTTATGCAGGATGAAGCATCTGCTGGCGAAGGTGAGGTAGGCTGCTTGGACTACGATCCGATAATCGGCGGTCAAGATGTCTGCGACGACGCGAAATATGATTTTGAGCTAGGGCAGCGCGATACTGTCGTAGTAACTCAAACCTGCCCCTACGGTGCGCAGACGATAATCTACAAACTCGTCCGTAGCGGAGGAGATTATAAAATCGACGATATCTACAACCAAGACCCAAGTAGCGGTAGGGCTTTTAGCGTCAAAAATCAAATTTTAAATTGTCTAAACCAATCCAAGGAGCATCAATGAAATTAACACTTTCAAGTCGCGTAAGCAAGCTCGGCGAAAGCCTAACAATCGCAATCAGCACCAAAGCCAAGCAGATGAAAGCGCAGGGGCAAGACGTCGTAATCCTAAGTGCGGGTGAGCCTGATTTCGATACCGCAGAAGTCGCCAAAAAAGCTGTCATAGAGGCTATGGCTAAGGGCTGCGGAAAATATACGCCTGTTGCCGGCACGCCTGAAATTTTAAATTTAATCGCGCAGAAGCTAAAGCGCGACAACGGCCTAAATTACAGGCCCGATCAGATCATCACCAACGTAGGCGCCAAACACTCGCTATTTAACGCCTTTAACTGCATCTTAAACGAAGGCGATGAGGTTATAATACCGGCGCCTTATTGGGTCACTTACCCAGAAATTGTAAAATTCTGCGGCAGCAAGCCCATCATCGTAGACACCAAAGCGGAAAACCAATATAAAATCACCGCCTCACAGCTCAAAGCCGCGATCACGCCGCGCACGAAGGCGCTGTGCCTTTTCAACCCGAGTAACCCCGCAGGCGCCGTATATTCGCGCCAGGAGCTGCAAGAGCTTGCGGAAGTGCTAAAGGGCACGGATATTTTAGTAATTGCCGATGAAATTTACGAAAAAATTGTCTTCGGCAAGAGCTTCATAGCCGCAGCAAGCATCAGCGAGGATATGTTTAGGCGCACCGTGACGATCAACGGGCTAAGCAAATGCGGCGCGATGCCCGGCTGGCGCTTCGGCTACACCGCCTGTGCGATCGATGAGCTAAATAAGGCGATGATAAACTTACAAAGTCAAAGCGTCAGCAACGTAGCAAGCATCGTCCAGGCAGGCGCTATGCCAGTGCTGCGGGGCGAGGCAGACGATTATATCGAGGAGATGAGGCGCGAATACGAGCGCAGGCGCGATTTTGGCACGGACGCGATAGGCGCGATCCCAGGGCTTAGTGTCGTAAAACCTGACGGCGCATTTTATTTCTTCATAGATTGCTCTCAGGTAGAACCTGATAGTATGAAATTCTGCATGCAACTGCTAGATAAAGGGCTCGTAGCCACGGTGCCAGGAAGCGGATTTGGCATGGATGGGCACTTCCGCATAAGCTTTGCGTGCTCTATGGAAAATCTAAAACGCGGCTTTGAGCGCATAGAAAAATTCGTAAAAAATTACCACAGATAGGCATACTAGCGAAATTTGAATCTAAATTTGTCATAGCTTAGCGGCGAAATTTTTACATAAAATTTAATGCGGCTTGGCGGCAAATTTAGTGTGGCACGGCGTAACTCAGTGCGAGATTAAAGCAAATCCGGTGCGACGCAGCATGAAATTTAACTCAACCGCCCATCACAGCACGATACGGCTCGGCTTAGCTCAGATAGAGCGGTAGTTTAGTGCAGTTAAAATTAACGTTTTTATCCGAGGCGTTTAAGTTCATTCCATGCTGTTGTATTTAAATTTCACCGTTTAATTCAAAATTATAACTATCGTGAGCTTGGCTATAAAGGCTAATTTGCCCTTGCTCTACTTAAGAACGATTAAGTTTCGAGCCGTTTTATTCAAAAACATTAAAATTTCATACTTGCCGATGCTACTTCGATTCCCCCAATTCCTTTACGTTTTACTCAAGAGCGTTAAAATCTCATATTGCTGCCGCATTACGGCGCCTGTCGCGCGAAATTTTATCTAGGCGGCAATATTTCTAGCGCGGATACGGTCCTGCGCGGCGCGCAGGCAGATCCGACCGCCAAAGCCCAAATCCGCTTAAATTTAAAATTCCTAGCCCGCTCGGGTTAAATTTCAAACCTAGCGCCCGTTTTAAGGCGCGTGCAGAGCGAGCATAAATACGCGCGCCGCCCAAGCGGCACATAGACGAGACGATCCGCCTCGCCCCATCGCGCCGATAAATTTCGAATGCGGCGGCGATCCTGCTGCGATGCACCGCGACATGCTTTTGCAAATCTCGCGCTGAAATACTAATTTGCGACTTGTATTTCGACGGCATGCCGCGACACGTTTTTGCAAACGGCTCGTTTGTGGCGGAGTAGCAGGGGCGGCACGGATCAAATATACCGCGGTCGCGAATGAGCGAAATTACCCGCCTAAATTTTATCCGTTCGTTTCCCGCGAGCGCTTGCATGTACTCCGCATTTTATACGCGGCGCGATGCCGCATCCGTGACACAAAAAAATACATAGGCGCACAAATGAAGCGATCCGTGCGCGCGATAAAAAATACATAGGCGCAGCAAGCGTGCCGAGCGGTGCACGAAACGAGCGACGGGAGTGAGGCAATCTTTTAAATTTTACTCTCGCAAGCCTTAAAAAAATCCGCTGCGTCACGCCTCGACTTCTTTTTCTGCGTAGCTCGCCGCACTGCCAAAATTTATCGCATGACGAAATCAAGCAATCTAATCACGCAGCTTCTGCCAAAATCACCCGCTCAAATTTTAAAAAATCTCGCCATTTACTTTAAATTTTATCGCTAGGCCGCGCAAAATTTGCGTCAAATTTCATCGTCGCGCTAAGTTAAATTTCGGCTCTTTTAAATTTTTGCTACGCGCAAGCCCTCACAATAGCTTCTTTTTTAAAATTTTAACGCACATTTAACTAAAAAATTCAATAATTTCAAATGTATATTTTACTTTTTAAAGGAGAACTTATGAGAAAAACCGCCCTTGTTTTAGCGCTTCCGCTCTTTTTTACGCCCGTTTTAGGCTTTGATGTAGCCAAACTCAACGCCAAAAAAGCCGTGCCGTACGAGCAAAAGACGCAGGAGTTTAGGCTGCCCGTAGGCATCGACGAAAACGGCGTCATAGACGAGGCAAAGCTCGGCGACTCGCCTTATGCAAAGACCGTCATCTACGGCGCAAAGCTCATCAACGAGACGACGAGATATCTCGGACCGCAGGCAAAGGACGAAAAAATGCGCTTTGCTGGCAACAACCTCTCCTGTTCGAGCTGTCATACGAGCGGCGGCGTCGTGCCCGATCAAAGCCCGTTCGTGGGTATCTACGCGAGATTTCCGCAGTATGTCGCGAGATCGGATCAGCTAGTCACGCTGCAAGACCGCATAAACGGCTGTTTTCAGCGCTCGATGGCGGGCAAAGCGATCCCTACGAACTCCAAAGAGATGCGCGCGATGATCGCCTACATGCACTGGCTCTCCGCAGGATATGAGGTCGGCGCAAAGGTAAAAGGCCAGGGGCTGCCGAAGGCGCAGTTTTTAGACCGCGCGGCGGATCCTAAAAAAGGACGCGAAATTTACGCCGCAAAATGCGCCGCCTGCCACGGCGAAAACGGCGAAGGGATAAAAAACGAGGGATTTGCTCAAAGCGGCGATTACTACACATTCCCCGCGCTTTGGGGCGATGATAGCTACAATACGGGCGCCGGTATGTATAGGCTCATCGAAGGAGCGAGGTATGTCAAAGCCACTATGCCCAAAGGGGACGCCTCGCTAAGCTGGGAGGAAGCTTTCGACGTGACGGCGTATATAAACTCAAAACCGCGCAAGATCAAACCCGATAGGAAGAAAGATTTCCCCGATCTAGACGTCAAGCAAATGGATATGGACGTGGGGCCTTACAACGACGGATTTGACGAGAACGATCACCGCTTCGGCCCATACAAACGCATGATCAAAAAATAAAATCAAACGCCGTCCTCGCGGCGGCGGAATTTTGACGTAAATTTAATGCGCTCGGAATTTAACGCAAATTTAGTGCGACGCGACACGGAATTTAATACAAATGGCGCGATGCGGAACGAACCTTAAAGCATTCTGCTCGGCGCAGCGCGGCACGGCTCGGGATTTAATGCGGTTGCGACAGCTAAGCGCGATTGAATTTCGTGCCGCTTTAATTAAATTTCAAGCTGCCGTATTCAGGAGCGCTTAAATTTTATACCGTTTTATTCAAATGCGGCCAATTTTGCGCTGTTATACTACGATGTCTGCTGCGCCGCGCACTGCTCGCGATTTTAAATTTCGCTTCGGAATTTTAAAATTTCATCGCACAGCGCTTCTAGATTTCGCCGCAAAAGCTCCGGCGCAAACGCCGCATGCGGCAGAAATTTTATCGCGGATTTTTAAAATTCCGCGCCGATATTTTCAAAACCTTGCACTGCCTGCCTCTTGATACAGCCTCGCTAAAATTTAACCAAACATGACGGTCGTCGCACAAAATACGACGAACAAGACGAGCGTAACGAACGAAACCTATGCCGCAAAGTAGAATATGTCGAACCAAAAAGCGCACGGCGCAGATCGCAAGCACGATAAATTTTAAAATTTTACCGCGCCCGAGGCTTTAGCGCAAACGCGATAAATTTTATGTTTTAGTGCGCCTTTAAACCCAATCGCATCAAATAAATTTTAAACGAAATTCTAACGCTGCAGCGCTATTTTATATTTTTATAAAGACTATTTTAGTAAAATCAGGGCTTTATGAGCGAGATAAAAATTTTAATCACCGACGAGGATCTGTGCGCTCCGCGGCGGCTTTTGAGCAGGCGCGATAAGAAGCTGGCGCGCGCGCGAGCCCATCTGCGCGAGTTTCGCGTTTCGCGGGCGCTTAAGGCGCGCTTTAAAAAACGCGGCAAATTTTGCATCTCGCACAAAAGCGCGGATGGCAAAACGATTGTTGCCGTAGGTTTTGCGAGGCAAAAATTCGGACTCGATCTTGAAATTTTAAAACCGCGGAATTTCGCCGCGGCGAGCGAATTTTGTTTCAACGCCTTTGAGCGCGAGCTTTTAGCGGCGGCGGACGAGAGCGAAAAGGCGCTCGTTTTTTATAAAATTTACACGATCAAAGAGGCGCTGATTAAGGCGCGAAGCCTGGGTTTTTACGCGCTTGCTCGCGTGGGGCTGGCGCGAGGCGCAGATGGAGAGGCTCTGGCGCTTGATGAGCGCGGCAGGGCGTGGTCACACAAGAGCTATATTTTAGATGGCGAAATTTTGATTTCGCTCGTTTTTAGGGAGAATTTTTGAGACCTGTTTATCGTTTTTACGCTATTTCTAAAACGGCTTTCATTCTGCTTTGCGCCGCGTTTTTTATAGGCGGATGCGCGCGCAAAGCGCCCGAGCAGATAGCGGAATTTAGCCAAAAGCAGTTCATCCTAACGGACGAGCTCGGCGTAAAAAGTAGAGCCCTAATCTCCAAAATTTCACCCGCAAACGGCGAGGAGAGCCGCTACAAGCTCGTCTGGCTCGATATGCTAGGCGCGCCGATCGCACGTAAAATTTTATCGATCAAAGGCGGCGAGGCTAAATTTCGCAACGACGGCTTCCTGCCGCCCGATTCGCAAAGCGAGCGCGTATTTTTAGCCCTGCTTGAGAATGCGGATAAATCGAATTTCACCATAAACGCAAAGGGGCGCCGATATGACGCAGTATCTAAGTAGCCCCGGTCTCATCTGCGCGGGCGCAAACAGCGCCGTAGAGCTTTTTAGTGCGCTGTGCGAAAAAAGATCCGCGCTGCGAAAGCTTAGCGTCTGCGGTAAAAATTTCATCTTTGGGCGCGTGGATACGCCGCTACCGAAGATCAAAGATCGCGCCTACGCCACGCACACGAACGCCCTGGCGCTTTACGCCTGCCTCGGCGTGCAGGGGCAGATCGAGCAAGCCGTGCAAAAATTTGGCGCGCACCGCGTAGGAGTGGTATTTGCGACCACCAACACCGGCGTGCAGGAAAACTATGCGGAATTTTTCGCTTGCGGCAAAGACGCGGGAAATTTTATCTCGCAAGACGGCGGAAATTACGCGTCGTGCAGTGAAATTTCTACTGCAAACGGCGAAAATTTCGCGAAAAATTCAAAAGCCGCAAACGATAAATTTAAAAACTTCTGCTTCGAGCGCAACTCCCACGCAAATCCCGCAAATTTTATCCGCGAACGCTTCGGGCTAAAATCCGTCGCGATCGGAGTTTCTAGCGCCTGCACCAGCGGAAACAAAGCTCTGATCGAAGCTTCGCGCCTCATCTGCGCGGGACTTTGCGACGCGGTTGTTTTCGGCGGCGCCGATGCATTAGATGAGCTCACGCTGCAGGGCTTTAGCGCGCTTGAAATTTTAAGCGAGCAGCCGCTCAAGCCGTTTTCAGAGGCGCGATCAGGTACAAATCTAGGCGAAGGAGCCTGCGCTTTCGTGCTCTCGCGCGAGCGTATAAGCGATGTTGCGCTTTTGGCTCACGCCGCAAACTCCGACGCCTACCACATAACCAAACCTGATCCCGGCGCGCGCATGCAGATCAAAGCGATCAAAACCGCGCTAAAATCGGCGCAGCTGCAAAGCGTGGACTACGTAAATCTGCACGGCACCGGCACTGCGGCCAACGACGCGATGGAGGCCTTGGCTATGAGTACCGCCCTACCCTTAGCGCCAGCAAGCTCGTCCAAATGGGCGACCGGACACACCCTGGGCGCTGCGGGGGCGATTGAGCTCGCCGTCTGCTACGAGGCGATCAGACAGGGCGTGATCCCGCCAAATTTTACGAACGATAAAATTTGGCGCGGTTCGGAGGCTGAAATTTTTCGTGGCGCGCAGGCGGGGTACGGCTCGAACGATGAAATTTTAAACAGCGAAAGCGATCAAATTTTATGTAGCTCGGGCGGTGAAATTCTGCAAAACGCGCAGGGTAAAATTTCAAAAAGCAGCGCGGATGAAATTTTGACCGCGTCTAAAGCTTTGCAAGACGCAGGCGATAAAATTTTAAAAGACGCTGCGGATCAAACTTCGCAAACGAGCGAAATCTCCGCGGCGCTGTTTAAATTTAATCTCGCGTGCGAAGCAAAAAAAGCGCGCGTAGATACCGCGATGAATCTAAGCTTTGCTTTCGGCGGCGATAACGCCATAACCATAATAGGACGCGTATGAGAGCCTCTAGCATACTACCGCAGAGCGGATATATGGTCTTCGCGGATGAAATTTTAGAGGTTAGCGATGGCTACGTAAGCTGCGCATTTAGCGTTAAAGAGGACTCGCCGTTTACCGAAAACGCAGAGCTCGGCAGCTACGCGTATATGGAGATCATGGCGCAGTGCATCGGCGTGTATTCGGGCTACCGAAATGACGGCGAGGCGAGGCTCGGGTTTTTGCTGGGCGTGCGAAACCTGGATATTTCGCGCGCGAGTCTAAAGGTAGGCGAGCGCGTAATCACGACGGCAAGGCAGAGCGTAAGCGACGGCGAGGGTTTATATATCTTCGACTGCGAGATCCGCTGCGGCGACGAACATATCGCAAGCGCCACGCTAAGCGTAATGCGCGCGAGCGACGAAATGATAAAGAGTATAAATGGCTAAGAGAATTTTAATCACCGGAGCAAGCGGCGGTATCGGCGAGGCGTGCGCGTTAAATTTAGCGCAAAAGGGCTACGGCTTGGCGCTAAACGGGCGCAACGAAGCAAAGCTTAATGACGTAGCGAAGCGTTGCTCGGATGCGGGCGCGGCGGAAGTTCAAATTTTAAAATTTGACGTCGCAGATACCGCTGCGGCACAGGAGCAGATCGAAGCAGATATAGGGCCAAACGGCGCGTACTGGGGCATCGTGCTAAACGCGGGCATCACGCGGGATAACTCCTTCGTGTGGTTTGAGCGCGAGGATTGGCAAAGCGTGATAGATACGAATTTAGGCGGGTTTTATAACGTCCTAAAGCCCGCGCTGATGCCGATGATCCGCGCCAAAAAGGGCGGGCGTATCGTCGTGATGAGCTCGGTTAGCGGAATTGCCGGCAACCGCGGCCAGAGCAACTACGCCGCTAGCAAAGGAGGCCTAATCGCCGCGGCCAAATCCCTGGCGATAGAACTTGCAAGCCGCAAGATCACGGTAAACGTCGTAGCCCCGGGGCTCATCAAAACGGCGATGAGCGAAGGCATAAACGAAGCTGCAAGCGAGCAAATTTTAGGCGCGATCCCGCTAGGCCGCATCGGCGAGCCGAGCGAGGTAGCACATTTGGTGGAGTTTTTGCTAAGCGAAAATTCCGCATACATCACAAAAGAGGTTATTAAAATAGACGGTGGATTATGTTAAATAGAGTAGTTATTACGGGTTTTGGCAACGTCTGTGCATTCGGGCGGGACTGGGCGAGCATAAAGCAGAATTTGGCGCAGCAAAAAAGCGCCGTAGTTTATATGAGCGAATGGGATATTTTCGGCGAGGAGCTAAACACCAGGCTTGGCGCGCCGATACCGAACTACGCGCCGCCTGCACACTGGAGCCGCAAAGATACCCGCTCGATGGGCAAGGTAGCGATGTTTGGCGTCGATGCTGCGGGCGAAGCTCTGGCGGATGCGGGGCTTTTAGAGGATGAGCGCATAAAGGACGGTCGTATGGGCGTCGCAGCGGGTAGCTGTAGCGGCGATGCGAAGGCTACTGGCGAAGTCATAGATATTTTGCATGGCAAGGATAGCACCTTCAACGCCAACTCATACGTCAAGATGATGCCTCACACCGTCGCTGCAAATATCGCGATCTACTACGGGCTAAAAGGTAGGCTCATCCCCACGAGCTCTGCGTGCACGAGCGCATCTCAAGCGATCGGCTACTCCTACGAAGCGATAAAATTCGGCCTTGCGGATATGATGCTGGCAGGCGGCGCAGACGAATTGCACCCAAGCCAGGCATTCGTATTTGATAAGCTCTACGCGACAAGCTGCAAAAACGACACCCCTACTCTCAGCCCTGCGCCTTTTGATATAGCGCGTGATGGGCTGGTTTTAGGCGAAGGTGGCGCTATGTTCGTGCTAGAAAGCCTAGGAAGCGCACTTGCGCGCGGCGCTAAAATTTACGCAGAAATAGTGGGCTTCGGCACGACCTGTGACGGCACGCATATCACCCGTCCACAGAGTGAGACTATGCGCGCGGCGATGCAGCTGGCGCTCAAAGACGCCGCGATTTCGCCGGATCTCATCGGGCACGTAAACGCCCACGCTACGGCGACCAGACAGGGCGACGTCGCGGAATCTGCTGCAACGCATGAAATTTTCGGCTCGCAAACGCCAGTGAGCTCCTACAAGGGCTATTTGGGTCATACTTTGGGCGCGTGCGGGGCGCTAGAAAGCTTCATCTCGGTGATGATGATGAACGAGGGGCTATTCTATCCGAATCTAAATTTACAAACTATCGATCCGGAATGTGCGCCGCTTAGGTACCTCACGCAGCCGCAGGAGATAAAGACGGACTACGTCATGAATAATAACTTCGCTTTCGGCGGCGTAAATACATCTTTGATTTTTAAAAAATTTATCGACTAAAGGAGAGAAAATGAAAAAATTTCTATTTTTCGTAGTTGCGACGCTTTTTGTCGCTAATGCGGCTTATGCCAAAAACGATATCGTGCGCTTCCCGATCGCTGCGGCACTCGCAGAGCCAGACGCCAAAGCCAAGCTTGATCCGAACATAAAATTCTACTTCGGCAACAAATCCGCAGGCAGAAAGATCACGCAGCAGCTAAGCTCGAATAAAAAAGCAAACGGCGTCGGCAAGAGCGATCAAGCCGCATGCAACCGCGCGTTTTTATCGGCGCTACTTAGCTTTCAAGATCGCGCCAAAAAAGAGGGCGGCAACAAGGTCGTCAATATCACGAGCTACTATTATAAAAACGTTTTCGTAAGCGACAAAGAGTTTGAATGCGGCGTAGGCACGATAATGAGCGGTGTCACACTAAGAGGCTATATTGCAAAATAAACTAAGCTTCGGTATATCTTACGCAAGCGCGATAATTTCGGGCGAGCCGGCGGAGCTTTATATAAAACTCGCCGCTTGCTCGAGCGGAATTTTCGAAGTAAATTTAGGCGGAGATTCCGATCTCGCTTGCGATGCAAGTCAAAATTTTACGTATGATTTCGCGTTAAATTCTACGCAAGATTTTACAGATATTCCGGACTGCAAGCAGAATTCTATAAATCCCGCAAATTTTGCAGCGTGCAAAAATGGGGTTTTACAAAAAAGCTTCGTAGAAAACTTAAAAATTTCTACCCACGCTCGCTTAAAAGAGGAAATTTTAGCCTTAGAGCCTTTAAAGAAAAAGCCGGCTCTTGATCATATTCCGCCGTTGCAGCGTCGCCGCTTGGGGCTCGGGGCAAAACTTTGCATCTCGCTTTTAGGCGAAATTTCGCAAAACGCGCCGCAAAGTTTAGCTGAGAAAGACTCCTTAAATCTCGCGCCTCAAAATTTAGATGCGAATAAAAGCCGCGCCGCCGCACAAAACCCGTCGCCGCAGGATTTTTCAAATGAGAATTCTTTAAATTTTATGCCACAAAATTTAAATTCGGCGCCGCAGGATTCGGCAAATGAAAATTCCTTAAATTTGATAAGGCAAAATTTAAAAGCAAGCGATGATACCGCGACGCAGCGCGGAGGAATGCCGCTCGTCTTTTGCTCGCGCCTGGGCGAGATCAACCGCTGTTTTAGCCTGCTCAGCTCTATGGACGAAAGCGTCTCGCCTTCGAGCTTCTGCGTCAGCGTACTCAATGCGATCGCGGCGCAAAATGCGATTTTTACGCAAAACCATGCCGAAATTTCGACGATCTCCGCAGTGTGTGCGCTTGAAAACGGCGCAATAATCGCCACTGCAAGGCTAAAAGAAAGCGCGGAAAATTTCGGCTCCGCGCAGGACGCAAATGAAGCAGGCAAGGACGGCGAATGCAAATCGGATAGCGACAAAATCGCCCTGCTCTGCTATTTTGAGGAGGCAAATAACGACTATCTGAAGCGCTGCGACTTCGCCTGCGCCCTACTTTTGGTGCTTCAGCGCGGAGATGACGTGCAGATCGAAATTTCGCCGCACGTTGCGGACGCGACGGCGCAGAGCCTAGAGCCGCAAAATCCGAAACCGCGAGCCGAGAATGAAATTTTACGAAGTTTTAAAGAGGGCGGCAAAATCCCGCTAGATACCGCGGTAGAATTTTTAGCTAAAATCCTCTCCGGCAAGCGCGAATGGCGCAGCAGCGACGGAGTTTTGGACTATCTTTGGCGCATCAAAGATCCCGCCAAAATCGCAGCTTTTTTAAGGCAAGATCGTGAGCGTTAAAATAGCAGAATTTCATCGCATGAGCAAGCGCGGCGAGATGAGCAAATTTGATCAAAATCCCCTGCCGCGCGGAGCCGCAAGGGCGCGAACGACGAGCTTTAAATTTAGCCGCTCCGCCAAACTCGGATATAGTGAAGGTTTTAAATTTAGCCGCGCTATCGAATATGAGCTCAGCCAAACGGCGCATCTTGAAAGCACGCCGAAAGGGCGCGCGCCATACGCCCCCAAATCGCGTTGCAATGAGGCGCGCTGCGAAAATGCGCCGCCGAGGCATACGCAACGAACCGAAAAAAATCTGCCTAAACGCTGCGAGCTGCGAGCCATAAAAATTTTACCGCAGCGGCGCGCGGAAAACACCGCACAATTCCGCTATAAAGACAGATGCGGCGAGCTGAAATGCTACGCGCAGCAGGCTGTAAATTTTATAAATTTAGCAGATCAAAGCTTGGGCTACGAGTTTAAATTTAGCCGCGCGATGAACCGAGTAGCCGCTCACGCAGGATGCACACGACAAGGCGCTACGATGAATTTTAAATTTAACGACGCCGCGAGCTATAAATTTAATCAAACGACGCGTCATATGGCGGCGCCAAAACAGCGCATATGGCGCTTTGCAGAAATTTCGTCGCGACGGCGTGCGTGGCAAACCGCGGAAATTGTACCGCAACGATATGTGCAGCAAAAGATAGAAATTTTATCGCAGCAATACGCGCGACGAAGCATGCGGCAAGCTGCGGAAATTTCACCGAGGCAGTACGCACGGCAAACGGCAAGAATTCTGCAAAAGCGCAGTTTGCCGTGCGCCGCCAAAATTCTATTGTTTCGACACACGCAGGGCGCCGAGATCGCCTCCGCTCAGACCATGAAAGCTCTATTGCTTCGGCATACACTGCAAGGCAAAATATCGCGCGCAGAAAACCGCAGAAATTTCATTGCGATGCAGCAGGCGGCAAGCCGTAAAAATTTTATCGAGATCGCGCGTATGACGAGCCATCAAATCCCCGCCAAGAACGACAAAACCCTCGCCGAGAGCTGCAAAATCTCCAACGAGAGCTGCCGCACAATCCCTACCAAAAGAGGCGCCGCGCGATGAAGCAGACAAATCCGCTAAGGCACAAAATCAAGCAGATCGGCATCGCGCTGTGCTTCGCAAGCTTCGGCGCGCTGTGTATGATGGGAAACCTACTCTTCCTCCCCGTAGCGCTGCTGAGGCTAAACCGCATAGGCGCCGTGCGAAATTTCGTACGCGATTTTATAATGATCTCGTGGCGCATATTTTTGCTGCTCGCGCGACTTTACGGCAGCATCGGCGTGAACTGGCGCTGTAAGCTCCCTCCTAGCGGCACTCTCATCGTCGCAAACCACCCTAGCCTGCTTGACGTGGTGATCTTTTTAGCTCACGTGCGGCGCGCAAACTGCGTAGTCAAGGAAAGCCTGTGCAAAAACCCCTTCCTCTCCGCCGCCATCGCAGCCGCGGGCTACATCCCAAACACCGGCTCGGAAGCGATGATAGATGCGTGCCGCAGCGCCCTTGCGCGAGGAGAAAGCTTAATAATCTTCCCCGAGGGCACGCGCACCGCAGATCGCATCGCCATGCACAAAGCAGCGTTTTACATCGCGATAAATTTCGCAAAAAATATGAATTGCGTCGCGATAAAAATGGATCCTAAAAGCCTAAAAAAAGGACAAGTGTGGTACGATACGCCCGAGGTTCGGATGAAATACGACCTCTACGAGCTGTGCGCGCTGGATCTAACGGGCTTTGAGCCGGATCGCCCAAACCCGATCCGAGTGCGCAAACTCTACGAAAAAATATCAAATCTATATGAAAAGGAGAATCTGTGAACGAAGAAATTTTGGAGCTTAAGGAGCTGATCATTTCGGGGCTGAACCTCGAAGACGTAGCGCCCGGCGACATAAATGACGATGAGCCGCTTTTTGGCGACGGGCTTGGGCTTGATTCGGTCGATGCGCTGGAGCTCGGGCTTTTGGTGCAGAAAAAATACGGCATCGTGCTTAACTCAAAAACCCAAAATTTAAAGCAAATTTTCTCATCCGTTGCGTCTTTGGCGCAATACATCGCCGAAAATAGGAGTAAAAATGAGTAAAGATGAAATTTTTGAAATTTTAAAAAAGGCGCTCGTGGAGCTTTTCGAGATCGACGAGAGCAAGGTCGTGCCGGAGGCTAAAATTTACGAGGATCTGCAAATCGACAGCATCGACGCGATCGATCTGGTCGATTACGTCAAGAAAAACACCGGCTACAAGCTGATGCCCGATGATTTTAAAAACATCCAAACCCTTGACGACATCGTGGATGCCGTAGCGGCGAAGCTCGATCAAGGCGCGAGCGGAGAAACTACGGGCGGCAAGAGTTAAATTTCGCCGTGCAGCGCGGCAAGATCGAGCGTGCGGCGGCTTGGTAGTTTACTTTGCGGCGGCACGGGGCAGCGGGCGAGCGGATAACATAGGCGTCGTTTATTTGACGGCTTGCGGTAGTTTGATAACTTGCGGCGATATTATCAAAAGGGCGCGGCGCGCAGCTTTTGCAGGCTTAGCAGTTAAGCGGCACGGCACAAAGCCTGCTTATTTGCTGCTTTTAAACTAGCATGAAAAAGCGCTTTGTAGGCTAAAATTTAAAATTTTAATCTGCAAGCTTGAATGAAATTTTGAAATTTTAAAAGACGTTGTTTCTTTTGCGGCCGCTGTTTTAATAAAATTTCAAAATTTTAAAATTTCGGCTAAATTTGATTTAGCGGATCTGATCGCGAGCGCGGCGGTGCGAGTTAAACTAGGACGCAGCTAAATTTAAAAGCGGCGAGTAAGGCTAAATTTAAATTTTAAAAGCATGGCGCCTAAAATTTGAACGTCAAGGCTAAATTTAAAGTATCGAAGCGTAGTAATAATCGCGCCGATCACGCCCGCGGCAAGAGCCTAGCCGCCGTAACAAAAACCGAAACTACCGCAGCAAAGCCCAACGCCGTGACGAAGCTAAAGCTGCCGCGGCAAAAACCAAGCCCTTGCGGCTAAATTTAAGGATTACAAAGATTGCGACGAACGATATTTTTAAAAACAGCTACCATAATTTTGAGCGTGTTTTACCCTTTCGGCCTCTATTTTTTGCACGGCGGCGCGCGGGTCTGCTTGCTCGCGGCGATGAGCGCGCTATGGGGAGCGCGAGCTGTTTTTGAAAGTAAAGATCGCGCTATTAAGGGCGCGTGCGCGGCATTTTTTGCGCTGTGCGCCGTATTTGGCGGCGGAGCGCTCGCGTATCTGTATCCGCTCATAATAAATTTCTCGCTCGCGGCGCTTTTCGCGCTCAGCCTAAGATCGACGCCCGCGATCACGCGCCTGGCGCTTTTGAAGCAGCCAGGTCTCAACGAGCACGGCCGCGTCTACACGCGCAAGCTTACCGAAATTTGGCTCGGATTTTTCGTGCTAAACGGTCTACTTAGCGCGGCGCTGCTGCTACCGCGAGATAAAATTTATTGGAGCGTTTATTGCGGCGCGATCTCATACGTCCTCATCGGCGCGCTGATCGGCGGCGAGATGATTTTTAGGAAATTTTATGTTAAAAAATTTGATTAATTCTTTGAAGCCTTACGAGCGCGAAATCCTTGCCGCGGCGGCTCTTGCGCGCGATTTAGCGGAAACTCGGTGCAAGCAGAGCGAAGCGGCAAACTTAAAAGGCGCGGATAAACTCCAAAGCAGCGCGGCAAATGTAAATTTAAAAGATGCGGAAAATTCTGGCGGCAGCACAAATTTCAATGACGCGGAAAATTCTAGCGGCGGCTCAGATGCCGCGCACGCCCCGCAAACGGCGCAGATGCAAGAGCAAAAAAACGCGCCGATGATCGAAATTTACGGCGAGGATGCGGCGGAGTTCATAGCGTTTTTTTTCGGCGCGCTGATTGCGGGTTTTGCGCCCGTACTGCTGCGAGAGCCCAAATTTAGCGGCGAATTTCATCTCGGTGGCGACGTGAAAATTCCAAATCTCGCCGCAGCGCAAAGCCCAAATGAACGCAGCCCTAATGATTTAGAAAACATTTCGCCGCACGATACGGGAAAATCCGCGCTTAAAATTTCATCTAAAAACGCGCCGCAAAATCACGCGCCGTGCGAGCAAGAGGCTGTCTCTTTGCATCTGCTGCGCGCCGATCAAAAATTTTATATCAAAACTTCAGGCTCCACGGGCGAGGCGAAAAACATCGAAAAAAGCCTGCGCGATATGGTTTTGGAGGCGGAATTTTTAGTAGAAAGATTCAGCCTTTGCGCAAGCGATCGATTTTTATCGGGCGTCTCACACCAAAATATGTTCGGGCTCACGTTTAGCATCTTCGTGCCGCTGCTTTGCGGCTCACGCACGCAAAAAGGCGGGCTAAACTACCCTGAAATCATCCTCGCGGCAGATCTTGCGGGCGCCGTGCTGATCAGCTCGCCCACGGTGCTCGGCGCGCTATGCGAGCACGCAGATGCCGCAAACATAGCGCCTTTGGGCACCATTTTTAGCGCCGGTGCGCCGCTAAGTCCTGCGATCCGAGATAGGTTGGCAGCGCTTAGCAATGCCCGCATCGTCGATATTTACGGCTCGAGCGAAACGGGCGTGATCGCCTGCAACGAGGGCGCGGGACTTAAGAAATTTGCTCCCGTAAGCGTGCAGATCCGCACGGATATTGATAGCGGTGCGACAAAGCGCAATGGGATATTACCCGCTACTGCCGATCTTAAGGCAAGCTCTTGCGGCGAAAATTCTGCGGCAGAGCCTAAAACGCGCTGTGCAGGCGAGCAAAATGCGGACGGGCAAGACACAAGCCTCGCGAGCAAGCAGGCGTCTAAATTTAATGCAGACATTAGCGATAAAACCGCGACCGATACAGAAAACAGCTCCGCACCAAACTCTGCGACCAAACACGACGATAAATTTACGCGAGAGAGCGGGCTTTGCGATAAATTTAGGGCAAAGCGGCCCGCCTGCAAATTTTCGCAAACGGGCGAGTTTACGATCAGCTCGCCTTGGTGCGAGCGCTTCGAAAGCCGCGATTTCGGCTATGTGCGCGCAGATGAGATCACGCTTTTGGGGCGCGGCGACCGCACCGTCAAAATCAACGAAAACCGCGTGAGCCTCGATCTGCTCGAAGCCAAACTCCGCTCGCACGAATTTATCGGCGAGTGCAGGATCGATCTGCACCCGCAGCGCGACCGCGCCGTAGCTCTTATCAAGCTTAGCGAGTGCGGTGAACAGGCGTTTCGCGCAGGTGGCAAGAAGGGCGTCACGGACGAGCTAAAGGCCTTTTTGAAGCCCGAATTCGGCGCGATTTTACGCTACTTCAAGATTGCGAGCAAGCTGCCTTTTAACGAGCAGGGCAAGCTAAGCAAAAAAGACTTTTTAAGCGCCCTGCAGCGCTACGAGGTGCCGCTTTTCGAGCAAAGCGCGGAGAATGAGTTTCGCGCGAAGGTGCGCGCTAGCGATTTTTATTTCGACGGACACTTTGCGCGATTTCCGCTAGTGCCCGCGTTTATGCAGCTTCGCTTCGTATTAATCTGCGCGAAAGCCCTCGGCTACGAGCTGGACGGCATGCAAAAGATAGAAAATTTAAAATTTAAAAATTTCATCCGCCCGGGCGATGAAATTTCAATCAAAATCACTGAGGCAAGCGGCAAACTCCGCTTTGAAATTTCAAACGACAAGGTCTGCGCCAGTGGAAGAATCTGCCTTTAAGCCCGCGTTTTTACTGCCCTACTTCAACCACCCCGCGCGCATCGCCGAGCTCGTGCACGCCCTGGCGCCAATCGCGCCCGTGCTGATCGTGGACGACGGCAGCGACGAGGCGAGCAAAAGCGCGCTAAAGGGGCTTACTGCTCAAATTTACGCCCGCGCGCAAAACGGCGGCAAAGGCGCTGCCGTGTGCGACGGGCTGGCGTGGGCGAAGGAGCTTGGATTTACGCACGCCTTTCAGATCGACGCGGACTTTCAGCACGACGTAAGCAGATGCGAGGAATTTTTGACGTTTGCGGCGCGCAAGCCAGCTGCGCTGATCTGCGCCGCTCCCGTGTATGACGAAAGCGCGCCCAAATCCCGCCTACACGGACGTAAGATAATGAATTTTTGGTGCGTGGTAAATACCCTTTCGCACCGCATAAAAGACGCGATGTGCGGCTTTAGAATTTACCCGCTAGAGGGGATCGTGCCGCTTCTGTCCCGCACCAAAAACCGCAGGATGGGCTTTGATGCCGAAATTTTAATCCTGGCCGTGCGCGCGGGGCTAGAGATAAAATGGCTCGATCTGGCGGTGCGCTACGAAGCGGGCGGAGTGAGCCATTTCGCGCCGTTTTGGGATAATTTCGGAATTTCGCTGATGCACGCGAAGCTATTTTGCGGGCTCCCGCTTTGGCTTGCAAAAAGAGCGTTAGAGCGCGCCTGCGATAAATTTAAAAAACGCGGCTTGCAGGATGTTTCGCAGCAGAGCGCGAATGAAATTTTGCAAGGGCTAGCGGGGCAAAACCTTTGCAGCGGCGCGCGGCGCGATAGTCGCAAAGGTGCAGAAGAGGAGATAGACGGCGGCGCAGACGAAAAAGCTGGTACCGAAAAATGCGGCGACAACGCCGCAGCGCAAAGCTCACAGGCGGAAAATTCAGCGCAAAGCTCGCTCGTAAAAGTCTCGTCGCAACATGCCGCCGGAAAGGACGGGCGCGATGGCTAAGCACTGGAGCGAAAACAACGAAAAGGCGGGCGTAGCGCTTTTAAATTTAGCCCGCTTCGTCACGCTTTACACGCCCGATTTTTGCATACGAGGCACCGCGCTTTGCATCTCGGCGATCTATTTTGCGCTGCTTAAAAACGAACGGCGCGCGATTAGGGAGTTTTTGAGACGCGCGCTTGATCGCGAGCCAAAAGTACGCGAAATTTACGCAAATTTTTATAAATTTTCCCTCAGCCTGTGCGAAAAAATCGCGGTTTGGAACGGCAAGATCGCGCTGGATCAAATACGCGTGCAAAGCGGTATGAAAGAGCTTTTAAGCGACGGAACGGGCAAAATTTTAATCACTTCGCACTTCGGCAACACCGAGATCGCGCGCGCCCTTTCGGCAAGCACGGCGGGGATAAAAATCAACGTGCTGATCTTTCGCAAACACAGCGAAAATTTTATGAAATTTATCGAAAAAATGGGCGGCGGCGTGAAAATTCTCTACGTCGGCGAGCTCGGCATCGGCGAGATGCTGCAAATAAAAGAGCTTCTGCAAAACGGCGAGCATATCGCGATAATGGGCGATCGCATACCGGTGAGCTCGGATAAATTTCAAAGCGAGGATTTTTTAGGACGCAGCGCAAATTTCCCGATCGGCGGCTATCTGCTCGCCAAAATTTTAGACGCGCCGCTATTTAGCCTATGGTGCTACGAAGGGCGCGAAGGGCGCGAGCTTCGGCTGCAGCCGCTACCTGCGCCGCTAAAGAGCCGCGATAAGGCGCAATCGGTCGCGCTAGCGCTTAAATGCTACGTGCGGCAACTGGAGCTTTATGCCAAAGAATTTCCTTCCCAGTGGTATAATTTCTTTGATTTTTGGGCGCAAGGAAAAGACGCGAGCGATGTGGAGCGCGCCGCCGCGCAAAATTTCGACGAGACGAGTTCAAACGCTGCGTCAAATTTAAATGGCGCAGCGGATTTAAACGACACGGCAAGTTCGAATGCCACGTCAAATTTAAAAAGTACGGCGAGCTCGGATACTGCGCTAAATTTAGATAATTCAAATTTAGCCGCCGCAAAATCCGCCGCGCAAGATGAAAAATTTCATAGCGGAGAGAGGAATGAAAGAGTATAAATTTCGCGCCAGATTTTACGACGCCGATCCGATGGGCGTGATGTGGCACGGCAACTACGTAAAGCTCTGCGAGGACGCTAGATGCGAGTTTTGGCGCGACGCAGGTTACACATATATGCAGATGAGAGATGATGGATTTATATATCCCATTATCAAAATGGAGTTTAAATTTATCGCACCGATACTTTTTGACGACGAGGTTGCGGTGAGCATCGAGCTACTTGAATGCGACACGATCATAAAATTCTCCTACGGCATCAAAAGCCCATCCGGCGCGCTCCTAGCCAAGGCAACCACGTCGCAAGCCGCGGTGGAGCTTGCTTCCAAAAGGACGCTGTATGAGATACCGCCGCAGTTAAGGGCGTGCGCGGATAAAATTTTAGCGGGGAAAAATTCCGCGAGTAAAATTTCAGCGGCAGATAAAATTTCATCGGCAAGTAAAGCCGCGCCCGAGCAAGAGCGCCCTCAAAATGCCGCGGCGAATGAAATTTTGCCTAGCGATAACGAGCAGTAAAATTTTAGCGAGCATAAAATTTAAAGGACTACGATGAAAATTTTAGCTTTATTTTTAGCGATTTTGGGGCTTGCGAGCGCGCTTGAAGTAAGCGATCTAGCGCTTAAGACCGATAATATCGGCGGCAAATTTAGCGAAACGCTCAGCATCGAGGGCTTTGCTGAGCCCGTACGAAGCAGCGGCGAGTTTAGGATCAAAGGCGGCGAGCTGTTTTGGACGACGCTAGAGCCCGTGCGAAGCGAGCTAAAAATCGGCGCGGACGGCGTTTTTGAGCGCAGCGGCGCGACGTGGATCAAAAGCGCCGATTCGCTTTTTGATAAGGACACCTTTTTGGCGATCTCGCGCCTGGACGTAGCGCGACTTAGCAAAAATTTCTCGATCGCGCTAAGCGGCAGCAAAGATGCGTGGCGCGCCGAGCTAAGCCCAAAAGGGATGCTGCAAAATATCTTTAAAAATATCGTGATCGAGGGCGGCGCCTACGTCAGGGTGCTGCGAATTAGCAGCGCTAACGGGGACGTGAGCGAAAACGTATTTTCGGGTGTCGTGAGCTTAGATGAGTAAGAGCGCCATCCTAGCGGTATTCGGCGCAGCATTCATCGTGCTTTGCGCCTTTATAGCGTTAAATTTAAACCGCGTAAATTCCGATTTTTACGAGCTAAGCGGCATTGAAATTTCTGGCGAGCAGAAACAGAGCGTCGAGGATTTCAACCGCGAGATCGCGAGGCAAATCATCGTCGCAAGCGCGGAGAAGGCGAGCTTTGACGCATTCATTGCAGATATGCAAAAAAGCGGGCTTTTTGAGAGCATAATCTACGAGGTAAAGGACGCGAGCGTGTATCAGAGCGAGCTTGCGCGCTTTGCGCCCGCGATGCTCGATGATGCGAGCGTGGAGCTTTTAAAAAGCGATCCACAGGCCTTTTTTGAGCGTAGCGCGCGTGAGCTTTACTCAAAATTTCGCCCACTTAGCCTCTCGCAGGATTTTTTCTCGCTTAGCCTTCACTCGCGCCTCAGCTCTCGCGGCGCAATCAAGCTCGATCCTGCGCAAAACCGCTTCATCGCGGCCATTGACGGCACGCCGCACTACCTCGCTACGGCCAAGCTCGCTCCGAAAGCAAACGACGACGCGCTTAGCGCGCTGGTGCGCGAGGCGCAAAAAAGCGAAATTTTAATCTCCGGCACCGCCCTTTTTAGCGCGATGGGCAAAAGCACGGGCGTGCGTGAAAGCTCCGTCGCGGGCGCCGTATCGCTTAGCCTGTGCGCAGCGCTGCTGCTGGCTGCATTTTCGCGCGCACGGATCTTCTGCCTGCTACTGCCCGCGCTTTTCGGGCTTGCCTGCGGCGTAGCGGCTACGATGGCGATCCGCGGCTCGATCCACATCCTAAGCGCCGTGGTTTCGACGAGCCTAATCGGGCTGATGCTGGATTACGCGGTGCACTGGCTCGGCGCAAACATCTCGCGCCGCATCGAAGCTCGCTCGATAAAAAGCATGCGAAACATCCTGCTTCTAGGGTTTTTCATCACCGCGGGAGGCTACTTCGTATTTTTATTCAGCCCGTTTTTTCTGCTCAAAGAGATCGCGATCTTTGCGATAGCCGCACTTGCGGGGGCGTTTTGCTTTAGCTACTTCGCCCTGCCGCTACTTCTTGAAGGAGCGGAATTTTGCCCCGCTCCGCTCTTTGCAAAAGCTCTTGAACTCTACGCAAAGGCGCTTTGCAAGATAAACCTAAGCCTCAAAGCGCTTGCCATCGTTTGCGCGGCACTGCTTGCATTTTTGTATTTTAAAATGGAGCTTAAGGACGACGTCAGCGAATACGCGAGCTTAGATAAAAACCTTATCGCGATGAGCGCCAAGCTCGCAAGTATCGGAGGCTCCAGCTTTGATCTGATCGTGGGCAACGATGCGGGCGCAGTAGCCAAAGAGGCCGTGGCGCGCGGTCTTGCGGACTCATACACCGGCGCGCCGATTTTGGATCCAGCTACGCAGAGCTTTATCAAACAAGCCTTTGCAAACTACGATAGAAGCGCATTTTTACGTCTCGGGCTTAGCCGCGAGCTCGTGGATGCAAACTTTGCTAAGATCGCAGATGCGCCTATTTTAAGCTACGAGCAGGCTAGAAGCTCCGTTCTTTTTGCCGCGATGCCGAGCATCGATCCGCATATCGCTTTTTTGCGCGGCGTGCGCGATAAAGCAGCCGTAAGCGAGCTTGCCGCGCAGATGGGCGCGCTGCATCTAAACATGAGAAGCGCCATAAGCGAGGCGTTTTCGCAGATCAAAATCAACGCCTTGTATCTAAAATGCGCCGCATACGCGCTCGCTCTCGCGCTATTGTGGGCGTTTTTCGGCGCGCGGACGGCGTGGCTGATCGTCATCTGCGTTTTTGCGACAAATTTAGCCGTGCTCGCCCTACTTAGCGCATTCGGCGTGAGCGTGAATATATTTGCGATCTTTGCGCTGATCCTATCAGGCGCCGTGGGGATAGACTATATGATCTTTGCAAACAACGATAAGATGGCGCTTGGCGATAAAATTTTCGGCATCACGCTCGCGTCTTTAACCAGCATAATCTCTTTTTTTACGCTCGCTTTCAGCTCCACTAAAGCCGTGGCGCTGTTTGGGCTCTGCGTCAGCCTCAACATCGCGCTAGCGGCGATCTTAGCGCAAGCTTTGGCGGCGAGCAAGAAAAGCTAATCAAGCGGGAGCCGAAAGTACTAAATAGACGCTCTTTGCCCGCTTGCAGATAAAATTTTATAAAAGAGCGCGCCGTAAATTTACGTAGCCGCCGCGAATGAAAATTTAGCCTAGCGCGCCGCGAGATAAAATTTAGTCTGCATGTGCAAGATAAAAATTTAACCGATTAGAGCGCAAGATAAAATTTGAGATGAAATTTCGGCTAAGCAAGCTGCGAACCGGAATTTAAAAAACAAGGTTGCGGGATAAATTTTAAAAGTTGATCTTTGGCGTAGCGTCTCAAAGCATGCTATTAAATTTAAACCCATGCAGTGCATTTTTAAATTTAAATCCTTGCGGCGCGTTATTAATTTAAATCTGCGCGCAAATCCGCCCTACTCGCCGCTTTTGCCCGCTTTTATCATCTTTATAAATTCCTTTGCGAGCTTGGAGGGTTTTTTATACACGACCGAAAACGACACGTCCAAAAGCGGCTCATCCGCGACGTCAAAGAGCGTGATGTAGTCCTTTTGCGTCTCAAAAATATACCGCGCGAAGCTGAAACTCACGCAAAGCCCCGCCGCGACCATCGCGTTAGCCACGTACAGATAGGAGGTGTCGCAGAAAATTTGAGGCGTAAAGCCGGCGTTTTCAAAGATCTTTTTAAAGTTCGATTCGCTTTTTAAAATTTTACTGCTGATTGCAAATTTATCGGATTTAAACTCGCTAAGCGCGATTTTAGGGTATTTCTCGGTAGAATTTATACTCGCTCGCGAAACGGCAGGATGAGAGGAGCAGACGCTTAGAAGCAGCCTGCGCTTTTTTATAAACTCGCACTCAAGCCCCTCCGCAGAAAGCTCGCCGAAGTGTGCGGCATAGATGATATCAAGCTCGCCGCTTTTTAGCATCTCTATAAGTGCAGGCTCAGAGTGGACATGCACGATCCTGATATCGGCCTTAGAAAACCTACTACAAAAGACCGAGATGATCTTTTCGATAAATTTAAAGCTGGTCGAGGTCGCGCCGATAACGAGCTTGCCCGTCTTGATCGACGAAAGCCCGCGGATTTCGTTATTTAGCTCCTTATTGAGCCTAAGCATATTTTTCGCTCTGGCGATGTAAATTTCGCCCGCGTATGTAAGCTCAAGGCCGTTTTTTCTATCGAAAATTTCGATCCCGAGCTCCTTTTCTAAAAGCATAATGCTCTTTGAAAGCGACGGTTGTGCAATTCCAAGCTCGCTCGCCGCCTTTGTAAAGCTTTTAAGCTCCGAAATTTTTACCGCAAATTCCATATGTCGCAGGCTCATTTTTTGCCCCTTCGGTTGAAATTTTATAGCCTTTAGCTATTAAATTATATACTAAATAACATTTGACTTACATAAAGATTTAATATAAAATTATGACATTAATCTTTAAGATTAAAAAATCTCTAAGTAAAGGGACAAATATGCAGAGACGCGACATACTGAAAATGGGTATGGTAGGAGCCGGCGCACTTGCGCTTGGCGCGGTGAATGCGCAAGCAAGCGCGGTGGACGCAAAGGATGTCAAATTTGACGAGGAGTGGGATGTAATCATCATCGGTAGCGGCTTTGCTGGACTTGCGGCGGGCTTAAAAGCAGCCGAGAAAGGCAACAAAGTCTTGATTCTAGAAAAGATGGGTCGTATCGGCGGAAACTCAGTCATCAACGGCGGCGGTATGAGCGTACCGATGAACCCCGTACAGGAAAAAACCGGCGTTAAAGACAGCAAAGAGCTATTTATGAACGACTGCCTAAAGGCGGGCCTTGGCATCAACCACCCCGAGCTTTTAAGCACCCTGGCCGATCGCGGCTTGGACGCGTTTAAATTCCTCGTCGATAGCGGCGTGCAATTTAAGATGGATCACTGCGCGCACTTCGGCGGACACAGCGTCGCGCGCTCGATGCTAACTACGAATGATAGCGGCTCTGGCTACATCCAGCCGATGCTTGAAAAATTTGAAGCGCTAAAAGATAAGGGCTGCGAGCTTCGCCGCCGCGCGAAATTTGACGATTTCGTAATGGACGGAGATCGCGTGGCGGGCGTCGTGATCCGCGAGGAGTATAAATTTGATCCGAATCTCTACAGCGACGATCTTGAAAACACGAGCGGCACCAAAAAGACGCTCAAAGCCAAAAAGGGCGTAGTACTCGCAGCGGGCGGCTTTTGTCGCGATAAAATTTTCCGTAAGCTTCAAGATCCGCGCATCCCTGATGACGTCGATAGCACAAATCACGCAGGAGCTACCGCGGGCGTGCTACTAAAAGCCTTTGAGATCGGCGCGTATCCGGTGCAAGTAGACTGGATCCAGTTCGGTCCGTGGGCGAGCCCCGATGAGAAGGGCTTCGGCACCGCTCCGATCCTAACTCAGCAAGGCACCTTTAAATACGGCATCGCCGTGGACGTGCGCAACGGCAAGCGCTTTATGAACGAGCTTGCAGACCGCAAGACCCGCGCGGACGCGGAGTTTAAAATTTTACGCGAGGATCCGAAAGCCTATCCGATAACCTTCGCCGATACCAAAATGGCGTTTAAAGACCTAAGCGAAGAGGTTATTTCTAAAGGCATGGCAAGCGGCAAGCTAGTGGGCGAATGCGCGAGCCTAGATGAGATCGCTAGTAAATACAGCGTGCCTGCAGATGCCTTAAAAGAGAGCGTCAAAAAATACAACGAAGGCGTTAAGGCGAAAAAAGACGAGTTCGGCAAGCAAGAAAGCGCGCTTAGCGAGATCAACGAAGCGGGACCTTTCTACGTCATCCGCCTCTCGCCGAAGCCTCACCACACGATGGGCGGTCTAAAGATCAACACCAAAGCCGAGGTCTTATCATCTAAGACGAATAAACCGATCCCTGGGCTTTGGGCTGCGGGCGAGATCACCGGCGGAACTCACGGCGCTAGCCGCTTAGGCACCGTCGCAATTACCGACTGCATAGTTTTCGGAATGATCGCTGGCGAGCAGATCGCCTAGCTAGGCCCGAGCGTAAGCTCTTTAAAGCCTTGCCGGTAGCGAAAGCGGACCGGCAAGGCAGTTTTCTAAAAGGTTGTAAATGAAAAATTTCAGTTTTACAGCGCTGTTTCTGTGCTGTATCATCGCGACTTTGTTCGGCGCGCCGAGTGCTAATGACGCCAACGCCACGAACATAGTCGTTTCAGATGAGCTTCGGGCAAAATACAAAATCAAACCTCATCACGAGCATTTGTCGTTTGACTGCGTCGATTGCCACGTAAATCAAGGAAGCGATCCGTCTAAATTTAAAAGCATCGGCGACAAGGGCTGTATCAGCTGCCACGGCGACAAAAAGCAACTCGCTTTGAGGCTTAAATTTATGGATACGCTTAAGGCTAATCCGCATAACTCCGTCCACGACGGTCCTACGCTGTACTGCGACGAATGCCACAACGAGCACAAGGCATCTACGAATATGTGTACCGAATGCCACGAGCACGAAGTGCCGCAATGGATGGGGGTGACGCCATGAGAATTTCTAAAAAATTACTAGCGCTTATCATCTTAATAAGCGGCATTGTAGGGTTTTTCGTCGTCGTACCGGTGCACTACGCGCTTGAAAAAACAAGCACCGATAAATTCTGCGACGTCTGCCACGAGATGGATCCGATGGTGATCGCCTATCAAGATGACGTCCACTCGGGCAAGGGCAAAACGGGCGTCAAAGCCAAATGCGTCGACTGCCACCTGCCGCACGACAATATCGTAAAATATGTCTATCAAAAGGCAAAAAACGGCGTGCTGGAGGGCTACTCGCACTTCTTCGACGAGCCTGAAAAATACGACTGGAGCGCAAGGCGCAAAAACCGCGAGCACTATGTGTTTGACAACGGCTGCACGAGCTGCCACGCCACCGTGATCGACAGCAAGATCACCTCTGAGCAGGCGCAGCGCATGCACGCGCACTATAAAAAGCTCTTGGGAACAGATAAGGAGCTTAAATGCGCGAGCTGCCACGTAAGCGCGGGACACGGCATCGGACTTCGCAACTACCTAGAGTACTGGCGACCGACGTATAAAATTTACGAAAAGAAGATGATGGAGGAAAAGATCAAAGCTAAGAAGGAATTTTTCGGCGACGAGTATAAACCGAGCCCCGAAGAGCAGGCCTTTATGGACGCTTCTAGCGCGAAGAAATAACGCCGCTTGAAATCCTAGAATTTCTAAATTTCAAAATTCCGCCTAGGTTTAGCTGAGACCTTGACGGGATTTTTGAAATTTTGGCGAGGTTTTTGTGAAATTTTTATTAAATTTTATCGACTTTTAGATTTAAAATTTACCCGAATTCTCGATTTAAAATTTCATCTATCAGACTATATTAAACCAACCGCCCGCAACTTAAGTTTATACGCTTCTTACTCGCCAGGTCGTAAACGAAAAGTATCCACAAAAACCCTTACAATTGCATCTCTATGAGCCTTACTATAGTACTAACTTAAAATTTCATACTCACGTTATGAGAGCATAAGGCTAGCATAAATTATCGAGGGTATAATCGAATTAAAATTTTAGGAGGAAGCGATGGCGTTTGAAAACGCAATCATCACCAAAGAGGATGATAAGAAGTATGGATTGAGTGCGCTATATGGTAAGTATAATTATGGAGCAAAGTTGCCGAATCTAAATTTTACAATAGATAGGCAATTAGACTGTTGGCTTTTAAAAATTTATAGCTTTCCAGACCCAAATTATGACAGAGCATTGCTTTCTAAATCTATTTGGGTTTTACATTATGATGGAAAATATATCGAAGCTATTTTAGATGAAAGTTGTAAAATCAATAAAACAAAAATACCGAATGACTTTCATAGAATTTGGCAACTTTTAAGTTTAAAACCAAAATATACTTTAACCTTAAAATTTCAAGATATTTTAAATATATTAGAAGCTGCATTGAAAACATATAGAGATATTGATCTATATAAATCAAGAGAGAACTACACTATGGAGTTACAAAACTTAATCGATAAGTAAGAGAAATAAAATGGCGTTTGTTGCATGGCATGTTCCAAAAGGAATTTTAAATGCGCCTGGAATAGGAGAGTCTGTAACGATGCACCTAAAAGAATATCCACACGCTTTCGTATCAAAAGATTTAAAACGCTATAAAGGTATATTTCTTGTAATTATAAGGAAATTTCTAAAATTCTTATAAATTTAAAATTCCTATAAAGCGCGCAGAATAAAATCCTCGTCAAAATTTCAACGCCCAAGCTTTATTTAAATTTCGGTACGTCAAGCTCTGCGGCGAAATTTTAGATATATTTCACCTCCATTTCATTTAAAATTTAAGAGCATGTTTAAATTTAGGAGACTTGGATGAAACATTTATCAAGCGCGAGCTCGCTTGATAATGCAGATGAGAAAGAGTAAATTTTTCGGGTTCAAACGCCCTTTTTTGCGTCATATATGAGGCAAAATAATACGGATAAGAAAGAGCGGAAAATACTCCGCTCTTTAAAGCTTTAGTTGCCGCTTAGATCAAATTTATACGCAGCCTGCAACCATATCTCGTTCTCGTCGAACTTCCTATTTACGCCGCTAGCATAGTGGTCGCTTCTCTCAAGCGCGGTGTAGTTTACGCCCAAGCTTAGCCCCTTAACGGCCTTAGGAGCGTAGTTTGCCGTTACCGCCCAGCCCTCTACGTCCATGCTGGTGCCGACCTTTTGGCCCGCAGCCCCGCTAGCATTGATATTATTCGCACCACCTACTCTGTCTTGATCGCCTTTTACGTAGTGTAGCGCGGTTTTGAAGCCATCTAGGCCAATAGTGCCGAAGTTGTAATCAAGCACGACCTTATGCGTATCCATACCCGCGTATCCCGTGAATACGAATGGACCTCTAATAGGCAGAGCGGTGTATGATCCCGGGCCGTTGCCTACGCCCAAAATAACGGCATCATCGTCGCTAACGGTCGTATAAGCATACGATAGGCCGAATCCGAAAAACTCGCTAACCGATACTCTTGCGCCGAACATATCGCCGTCAAGCCTTCTTGACTCCAGCCCTCCGTCCACACGCGAACCTTTGTAGTTAAGATCAAATCCTAGCTTTAAAATTTCGCCTACCGGCACTTTTACATTTGCCTCGGCAAGATACAAGCTAACGTCGCCGTCTTTTAATGCGTTAGCGGGTTTTACGTCCGTTACCGCTGCGTAAGCGCCGGTTAAAGTAGTATAAGGCAAGGATTTATTTTGAACATATGCAGAGAAGATATTTTCAAATTTTACGGCGACAGGACCGGTCATATTACCTAGAATCACCCTATCTTTAAATAAAGGAGCCTTTCCTTCGCCAGCTGGAGCGCCCATAGCGGTTTTGCTCCTTCCTTGGAATTTATAAAACCATCCGCCCCACAAGGTAGTATCGGGGATATCTTTATTAGATATCGCTACGCCCTCGAAAGCTTCTTTAAACGCCCTCGTATAGTTGCCTGCTACCAGCGGAGTAACGACATATTGTCTACCCGCCTTTATATCGGTATTTCCTATGCCGTATCCTAGGTATAATTCCGATAATACCGCACCTTTAGTATACCACTCCTTATCGTGGGCGATCTTATTGCTTGAGCCTACGTGATACGGCATCAACCAGCCTTGTCCGGTAAGCCCTATTCTAAAGCCATAAAGAGGATCGGTAACGTATCCTAGCTCAAGACCCACGCCGAATGCCTTGTAGTCGTTATCGCCCGTAGCGGTTTCGCCTCTATTATCTACGGTTTTACTGGCGTAAGTAGTCTTTACCGTTCCGCCAAGCTTACCGTTAGTAATCGCATCGGCTACGCTCTCCGCCGCGCTTAGCGAGGATACAGCACATGCGCAAACCGCCGCAGCTAAACTTAGTTTGATGAGTTTCATTCGAAATCTCCTTTCATAAAGATTTACAAATATTTATGAAATGAATTATATCAAACAATCTCGCCGTTTGCGATAAAAAGGGGGAAATTTAAAATAAAACTACGCAACTTTGTAAAGATTAAATTAATGAATAGTGAAATTTATCGCCCGATTTATGATTTCATGCTTTGGCGAAAATTTTTGGCTTGCGCCCCAACCTCGACTCGCGAATAAAAGCGATCAAAATTTCAAAATTTCAAAAACGCCAAACCGAGCCGCCGGATAGAATTTTACCGAAATCAAAGGGTGAAATTTCGCCGCTTTTAAATTTTAAAATTTAAAAAGCTCGTGAAGTTTGCCTGCAGAAATTTCTCTTTAAATTTAAAACGCGGCTACATAGATATATGCAGCCGCGCGGAATTTAGGTAGCGGATCGAAGCTCTAAATTTAGATAATCTACAGAGCTTTTGCGATCAGCTCGTTTACGTTTTTGATAAACTCGCTCGGATTTTCAAGCTCCTGCCCCTCGCTAAGGCGCGCCAGATCGTAGATTATCTCGGCTACTTGCGGCAGCATTAGTTTGTCGGCCTGCAGCTTTTTGACGATCTCGTGATCTGCGTTGATCTCCAAAATCGGCTTTACAGGCGGCAGATTGCGACCTCCCATCTGCTTAAGCAGCTGCTGCGTCGCAAAATCTGGGTCGTTCTCGTCAAAAACAAGGCAGGAAAGCGAGCTGCTTAGACGCGATGAAATTTTAACGTCCTTGACGCGTTCGCCTAAAATTTCTTTGATCTTTGCGGCGATCTCTTTGGCTTGCGGCGTCGCGGCATCGTCGCTCACAGCTTCTTGCTTGATCGAGGTCGCATTTTTAACCGACGTCTTATCAAACTCAAAAACGCCCGGCATCACGATCGTATCGATCTCATCGTCGCAGAGCAGCACCTCCGTGCCTTCGGCGTTAAATTTCTCGATCAGAGGTGAGCTTTTAAGCATCGCGGCGCTGTTTCCCGCGATATAATAGATCTCTTTTTGCTCCGCGCCCATTTTTTCCTTATACTCGCTAAGCGTGATGAGACCGTCTCGCAGGTTTGATTTAAAAAGGCAAAGCTTTAAAATTTCCTCTTTGTTTGCGCCGAAGCCGTAAAGCCCCTCTTTCAAAACCCTGCCGAATAATTCGTAAAATTTTATGTATTTTTCGCGATCGTTCTGCAAAAGCTTCTGCAGCTCGGATAGAATTTTTTTGACGCTTTGTTCGCGTACGTAGGCTAGAATTCGATTTTCTTGCAAAATTTCGCGACTTACGTTTAGCGGCAGATCCTCGACGTCCATTATGCCGCGTACGAAGCGCAGGTAGCTAGGCAGCAGTTCTTTGGCGTCGTCGGTGATGAAAACGCGCTTGACGTAGAGCTTCACGCCGCTTTGATAATCGACGCGGTATAGATCAAAGGGCTCGCTGCTCGGCACGTAAAAAAGCGTCGTGTACTCATGCGTGCCTTCGGCCTTTGTGTGGATGTAAAACAGCGGATCGCCGCTGTCGTGGCTGATCTGCTTATAAAATTCATTGTAATCGCTCGGCTTTAGGCTGCTTTTTGGCAGCTGCCAAAGTGCGCTCGCGCGGTTGATCTGGACGTTTTTGATTTCGCTATGCCCCTGCTCGCCCTCTTTTTGCGCAGACACGTATTCTTCCTTATCCATAAAGATCGGGTAAGGGATGTGGTTGGAGTATTTTTTGATAATGCCTTCGAGCCTGTAGCCATCCAAAAACTCCTCATCTTTCATATGCAGAATTATCGTCGTGCCGAAGTCCTCTTTCTGCGCCTTTTCGACCATGTAGTTGCTCGCGTCGCTGCTCCATTTATAGCCCTCTTGCGAGAGCGGCTTGCGGCTGATCACCTCGATGCGATCTGCAACCATAAACGCCGAATAAAACCCGACGCCGAACTGCCCGATGAGGTTGCTGTCCTTCGCTGCATCGCCGCTAAGGCTCGCCATAAAGCCCTTCGTGCCGCTGCGCGCGATGGTGCCGAGATTGCTCTCGAGCTCGGCCTCGTCCATACCGATGCCGTTGTCGCCGATGCTTAGCGTTTTGGTCTCTTTGTCGATCTTTATATCGATGCGCGGCGCATACGAAAGCGCCTTGTAATCGTCGTTCGTAAGGCTTAGATAGTTTAATTTATCCAGCGCGTCGCTTGCGTTTGAGATCAGCTCGCGCAGGAAAATCTCCTTATTTGAATAAAGCGAATGGATCATCAAATTTAGCAGATCATTCACTTCGGTCTTAAATTTTTTCTTTGCCATTATGCGGTCCTTTTTGAAAATTTTGGCAGATTATATCATGGAGTGCTAATCTTGTCAAGAGCAGAATAAATAAACTTGATATGAATCCTATCAAGTTTTGTAAATTTAGAGGTGCGTTTTAAAATTTAACGTGGAATTTAGCTCGATTTGTCGTCTGCGAAATAGCTACTCGCTCGGCGGAAAATTCCAGCTTCCGCGCACGTCAAGCTTCTAGTTTCCAGGCGTGTCAAACACGAAAGCGCCGCCGAAAAAACCGAAAAAACCGAAAAAACCGAAAAAACCGAAAAAACCGAAAAAACCGAAAAAAC
>CAUPXM010000005.1:0-125341 GCA_963515585.1 uncultured Campylobacter sp. | reverse complement strand
GCGGTAAAATTTTGGCGCTAATTAACTCATTTGCCCAGGGTGTGCGCAGCTACGATACGCAGCTTGGCATGGTAAATGAAAGCATAAATCTCTCGACCGTCAAGCAAAAGGGCGAAGTGATCGAGTTTGACTTTTTCGCTCGCGCGATGAAGCGCGAGGGGCTCGAAAATCTGGGCTTTGAGACCGCTACGCTAGCTAGCGCGCTGGGCTTTGAGGTTAGAGTAACCGACCGCTCGGCGAACTGGGCGCCGTGTATCAGCGACTTTGCCCATCTGGTGCTTGAGGAGCTGCAAAAACAAAAGCCGCAGGCTAAATTTGCCGCCGTGCACGCAGGCCTTGAGTGCGGCGTACTGGTCGCAAAACAGCCCGAGCTACAAGCCTGCTCCATAGGCCCAAACATCCACTCGCCTCACTCGGTAAACGAGCACTGCGAGATAGCGTCGGTGGAGATGATAGCGGAGGTGGTGAGAAACATAATCGCTAGATTGCAATAAATTTAGCGGCTTGCCTTTTTGTCCTATACTTCGTTGGATTTAAATTTTACTCGGTCACTACCGACGAGGTAGCTCCCGTCGTAAAATTTAAATCCGCCTCTTCTAGAACAAAAATACTTCGCCTTTATTTTATTTGGGCGGCTCGTCTCGCGAGTGCTTTTTCGAAATTTGGCAAAATTTTCGCTCCGCAGGCTATATGACAGGAACACCCGCCGCAAATAGCAAATTTAAAAGGAGATAAAAATGGAAAACCAGATCAAAAATTTTCTGCAAAATTGCGAGCAGATTATTAAATCGCAGGTAAAGCGATACGAAAACCGCAGCTCTCTCGCAACCAAAATTCCACCCGTTTTTATACTGCCTTATGATGAATTTGAGAAAAAATACGGCTCAAATTTACATTTGGATAGTAGTTTTGACGTGCTGGTGTTTGACGGCGATCTTAGTCTTTCGGAGGACACGATAAATTCTGTTTGGCTTAAGGATAAATTTAGCGAAGCGGGCGATAAAAATAGCGCACGAGCGATGTTTGTTAACGGAAATTTATTTATCAGCGGTGATATCGTCGATGATGATTATCTGTTTTTGCAGGTCGCTAAAGATACGGCGTGCAATTATCTGCATTCGCAGGACGGCGTTATCGCAATCGGCGGCAATCTAACGGCGCTTTGGGGCATAAGCGGCGAATACAACGACGGAATGTTGCAGGTTTTTGGAAAAACGCAAGCGCCGTATATCGTCTCAAACGACCACGCAATGCCTGATCATGGCGCTAGAGAATGCGTCTATGTCCTAGACGGACAGATCGGTCAAAGCTACCTGGGCGCGCTTGAGGGTTGGGAATTTTTTGAAAATAGCGAGCTGATGTTTAAGGACGGAATTTGCGTAGATGAGTATCAGATCGATATTTCTGCCTTTTTTAAATTTGTAAAAAAGGGCGTTAATCCGCTGGTGGATTTTAAAACTTTTGAAGCTAGAAAAGCCGCCTGGGACGAAGAAAATGAAGAGCAGGAGCCCGAATACGCGGGCGATCTGCCCAAAAATTCCGAGACTATCGCCGAGACGATATATTTAGAAAATTTCAGCGGCAGCGATGAGGAGCTATACGAGTACATAGTGAGCGAATTCGGGGCTATAGAAAAAATCGGCGACGAAAGCGAAAAATACGCTTATGGCGGCAGAGCTTTCAAGCTGTCTATCATTGCGGCGAGGATGGCGGAAAATTGGCGGCTGATTACCCAGCGTTACTCTGCGCGGCAGATAGATGACCTACGCAAAATCATCATTAAGAGTGCGACGAATTTAGCCGATTATTTTTTAAAAATCGGCGATAAAAAACAGCTTGCGTTCATCTATGGGTTTTTAAACGATGATGCGGTAAGCATCGAAAAAGACGAGCCGTTTTTATACGAAACGCTGGTGCGCGCGGGCCTAGCGCTGCAAGATTACGATAGCACTTACGCGCTAGTGTCCGTCATCGATAAAAAGTCCGAATTTTTGCCGCAGGAGATGGCAAAAAGCATCGCGGACGTGATTAAAAGCGAAGGATACCGGGCTTGGCTGGCAAAACAGTAAGCTCCAAAAAGCAAAATTTTAAATTTTTCTAAAAGATAAAAATCAAAAGAGGCGTTTATAAAATTTCAATCTAAATTTTCCGCGCCATAATAAGCCGAACATCTGTCGTAAAGCGGCTTTAAGCAAGGCGTCAAAATTTTAAAATTCCGTCAAATTTAAGCGCGCAAATTTAAGCTCGCATCTGCAGGCTAAAATTTTACGGAAAATTCTTATCCTTGCTGTGGCACAGCTCGTTTAAAAAGCACTCCTTGCAGTTCGGCTTTATCGCTTTACAGGTGTAGCGGCCGAAAAGCACCATGCCTTGGTGCAGTTTGCCAAGATCCGTCTTAAAAGCCTCGCTCAGATCGCGCTCCGTAAGCTCGGGCATCTTTGCGCGACTCAGCCCCAGGCGATGCGCGACGCGAAAGACATGCGTATCCACCGCCATCACGTTTGCGCCCACGCCCTCTAAAAGCACGACGTGAGCGGTCTTTTGCCCCACGCCCGCAAGAGATTTTAGCCCCGCTTCATCCAGAGGAATGACGCCGCCAAAGTCGCTAACCACCGCCTGTGCCATTTTGATCAAATTTACCGCTTTGTTGTTGTAGAAATTGCACGAGCTAATTAGCAGCTTTACGCTCGCCAGATTGGCCTTTGCAAGCTCTGCAACGCTAGGAAATTCCGCAAAAAAGCGCGGCGTAATCAAATTTACACGCTTGTCGGTACACTGCGCGCTTAGCATCACGCAGACCAAAAGCTGGTAAGTGTCTTTAAATTTCAGCTCGCTGCGCTCTTCTGCGAAGTTTTGTAAAATTCTCTTTTTTATCTCTAAAATATCTTTTTTACTTCTCATTTGCATTTCCTCAAGGCGGAATTCTACCCTAAAATTCTAAAGTACAGTTTGATTGTTAACAACTTTGAGTTATAATCGCCATTAAAATTTTTTAAGGAATCATGATGAAAAAAGTTTTATTTACAGCACTTAGTTTGGCTGCCGCTATCAGCCTTAACGCTACCGTTTACGCTACCGTAAATGGCAAAGACGTAACCGAAAAAGAGCTTGCTCCGCTACTTCAAGGCATAGGCAATGTAGATATCGCTGCTCTTAATGCCGATCAAAAGAAGGAGCTTATCGATAAAGGCATCGATCTGATGCTGCTAACGGATGAAGCTAAAAAATCGGGCGTTATGGACGAGGACGTTTATAAAAAAGAGCTTGAAATCGTAAAAGATAACTTAGCGCTTCGTGTATGGCAGGCTAAAGAAGCCAGCAAAATAAATATTGACGATAAAGAAATAGCCGATTTTTATAACAAAAACAAAGCGCGCTTTACTGAGCCTGCGAGAATCAAAGCGGCTCAGATCGTCGTTAAAACCGAAGCCGAGGCAAACGATATTATTAAGCAGTTAAAAGGGCTTAGCGACAGTGCGCTATTTACTAAATTTGCAGAGCTTGCCAAAGCTAAATCTATCGATCCGCAGGCTAAACAAACCGGCGGCGAGCTAGGCTGGATGCCTAGCGATCAGGTCAAGCCTTTTGCCGATGCGATCTCTAAGATAAAAGATGGTCAAATCACTACTAAAGCGATTAGAAGCAGAGTCGGATATCACGTCGTGTTAAAAGAGGAGTCTCAAGCTAAAAAGCAGTTAAGTCAAAGCGAGGCAAAGCCTTTTATTGAGCGCGTGCTTAGACAGCAAAAAGCGGCAAAAGTAGTCGAGCAAAAAGCGGCAGATCTTCACAAAAACGCTAAAATCGAGTATAAATAATATAGGAGCTAAAAATGGGCGTTTTAGATATAGTAAAACCGGGCGTTTTAAGCGGCGATGACGTAAGTAAGGTCTATGCGTATGCGAAGCAGCAGGGCTTTGCGATCCCTGCGGTAAACGTAGTGGGGAGCAACTCCATAAACGCCGTCTTGGAAAGCGCTAAAATTGCAAATTCGCCCGTAATAATTCAGTTTAGCAACGGCGGCGCGGCGTTTTATGCGGGCGCTACTTGCCCTAATGCCGCAGTTTTGGGCGCTATCGCAGGCGCACATCAAGTACATGCTCTGGCGGCTCATTATGGCGTTGCGGTGATTTTACATACCGATCATGCCGCAAGGAAGCTGCTTCCGTGGATCGACGAGCTTATCAAAGCTAATACCACTCATAAAAAAGCTCACGGCGTGCCGCTGTTTAGCTCGCACATGCTCGATTTTAGCGAGGATGATTTGGAGCTAAATTTAGCTACCTGCGAGAAGTATTTGGAAATTTTAAGCGATCTTGGAATTTCGCTTGAGATCGAGCTTGGCGTCACAGGCGGCGAAGAGGATGGTGTCGATAATACCGGCGTCGATAACGCGCGGCTTTACACCCAGCCCGCAGATGTCGCGCTTGCCTACGAGCGGCTAAGCAAAATCAGCGATAGATTCAGCATCGCGGCGAGCTTCGGCAACGTCCACGGCGTGTATAAACCGGGCAATGTCGTGCTGAGACCTGAAATTTTAAAAAATTCGCAAAAATTCGTGCGCGAGAAATTTAATCTGCAATCCGAAAAGCCCGTAAATTTCGTCTTTCACGGCGGCAGCGGCAGCGAGACCTCCGACATCAAGGCGGCCGTGAGCTACGGCGTGGTAAAGATGAATATCGACACCGACACGCAGTGGGCGTTTTGGGACGGCGTGCGCGCTTATGAGGCCAAAAATCGCGGCTATTTGCAAGCTCAAATCGGCAATCCGGAAGGTGAGGATAAACCGAATAAAAAATTCTACGATCCTCGCAAATGGCTGAGAGCAGGCGAGCAGAGTATGGTGGCGCGCTTGCAGGTCGCATTTGACAATCTAAATTGCCTAAATAGGAACTAATATGGATCGCCCGAATAACGAAGTGCTCGATATCACGCTACCTGAGGCGAAGGAGCGCTCGCTAGCGGGCGTTTTTTTTAAGATCGCAGCTCTGCCGATCGCGGTTTTTGTGGTGTTTTTGCTGGGCTATTTGGGGCTTATCGGGCTGAAGGTAGAAACGCACTCGATCCTGATGCTTGCGGTTTTGCTCATTATTGCACTAATTTTAGCTCGTCATAATGCAGAATATGGCTGCTTAAATTTTCAAAATAATATCGATGATTTCAAGCGAGAGCTAAAAAATTACATCGTCGCCAATCTCCTAAGCATTGGCGGTAAGAAAAAATCCGATGCCAGCTTTGATCTTTTTGTGGACGAATACGGCTATTCGCTGCGTAATCAAAACTACGCTTCCGTCGCATCGGCAGTCTTTCCGATGCTTGGAATTTTAGGAACTTTCATCTCGATTGCGATTTCGATGCCACACTTTTCCTCAAGCAATATCGATGGGTTAGAAACCGAGATCGCGCAGCTTCTAGGCGGCGTAGGTACAGCATTTTACGTCTCGATCTATGGAATTTTCTTAGCGCTTTGGTGGATATATTTTGAGAAAAAGGGCATTAGTAAATATGAGCGTCTGCTCATTAAATACAAAAATTCCACTAAAAATTTCTTCTGGAACAAAGACGAAATAACACAGGGCTATCTGAGTGAAATTTTAAACGCTAATTCTGAAATTTCGCGCTCATTTGCGATGATGAGCTCTACGAATTTTACCGAAAGGCTAAACCGCCTAATCGATGAAAAAATCGGCGCTTTTGAAAGCGTAATGGAAGCCGAGAAGCGAAGTATGGCGATTACACAAGAAGAGCTTGAAAAAGCAGGAGAGATGGTCCAAAGGACAAATCTCGCTCACGGCGAGTTAGATAAGAGCTTCGCTCAAATTTTATCTGCGCTTAAGTCCGTGCCTGCAAGCCTAATCGAAATTCAAAACGGAATTTCCGCGCAGTATCTAAGCCAGTCTAAGACTTTAACGGACGGACAAGGCGAGCTGGCTAACGTTACGAATGCATTAAGCGCTCAAATAAAGAGCCTAAATGCCTCCTTAGGTGGGTTTGCGGGCGAAATTTCAAGTTCGCAGAATGCTTACGCCGCTAAAATTGACGCTAGCTTTAAGGGGTTAAGCGCTGATTTGAAGGCACTTTTAGCTGGAGATGGAGCTGCGCGGACGAGCAACGAAAGCATCATCGAAGAGCTTCGTAAAACGCTTGCGAGCATCGATGAAAAAGCACTTTTAGATGAAAACGAATAACGAAGAAAAAGAGACCTTTTGGATCGCGTACGCCGACTTGATGGCGGGACTGCTTTTTGTTTTCGTGCTTTTAGTAGGCGGCATCATCGTCAAATACTTCCTCACGCAAAGCAACCTGCAGGAGAAAGAAAGTCAAATTTCAAGCGCTCTAGCAAGCCTACAGAGCCAGGAGAAAAAAAGCGCCGAGCTTGAGGCGCTGAATAAAATTTTTAGCGACCAGCTTGAGAAGCTGAACATCGAAAATACCGACCTTCGCAAGCAAAATTCTATCTATTTCATACAGATCGAAGATCTAACCGATATGGCTGAGAAGCTGAAAAAAGAGAATTTAGACATCAACTCGCTTCTGCAAAAAGCGCGCGACGACGCCAACGCTACGATCAGCCAAAAAGAGCTTAAAATCGCCTTTTTGCTCGATCAGCTCACGCAGAAGGAGAGCGATTTTAATAAAATTTTACAGGACCTCAACGTCACGAAAAACCGCATCCGCAACCTCACTGGAATGAAGGTTAAGATCATCGCCGATCTGAAGGAGAAGCTGGGCGGCAAGATCCGCATCGACAACGAAAGCGGCGCGATGACGCTAAGCTCGTCGATCCTTTTCGACAAGGGCTCAAGCGAGCTGAAAGAGGGTGCCAAAGAGGCGCTCCGCTCGACGCTGCAGAGCTATTTTGCCGCGCTTTTAAATAATAATGAAATTCGCGAAAATTTAGATCAGATCATCATCGAAGGGCACACGGACAGCGACGGCGGGTATTTGTACAACCTCGAGCTCTCGCAAAATAGGGCGTTTGCGGTGATGGATTTCATCAACTCGTGGAATAAAGATGAGCGACTGCAAAAATATCTCATCGCCAGCGGTCGCAGCTACACGCAGCCCGTGATGCGCAGAGGCGTCGAGGACAAAGACGCCAGCCGCCGCATCGAGATCAAATTTACCCTTTCAAACAAAGAAGCGATGGAGGAGATCAGGAAATTTTTGCAGTTCGACGCGAACGCTACGAATTAGCGGCTCGCCCTTAACGGCTCGCTCGAAATTTTAGCCCGCAAAAAAGAGGGCTTAAAATTTTAAAATTCTTGACGAATTAACGGCTCATCTGAAATTTCAATGGCGGCGCGGAACATATCCTTTTATTTTGGCGCGAATATTATGAACGGGCGGCTCGCTTAAATTTTACCGTAGCGCTTACGTGGCGTTTATATAACGCCTACTGCGGCGGAATGGATTTAAATTTTAAGCCCGCATATTTTGACGCGCTTTTAGCGCTGCCGCGCGGATGATATAGTTTAAATTTAGACCTTTAAATTTAAGCCACAAATTTAAACGGGCTTAACGGGCGGCTTAAAATTTAAATGGATCAAAAACCTTGCTCGTTTAGTTTTTTATAGGTGTAGCAACTGCGTTTAATCCCTAGATCGCAGGCTTTACCATAGTATTTTTTTGCCATACTCTTATCTTTTTTTACCCCTTTGCCGGATTCATATAAATATCCAAGATTATTGCACCCTTCGGCAATTTCTAAATCACAAGCCTTGGAAAATAATTTATTTGCTATTCGGTAATCTTGTTTTACACCTTTACCAGATTCATATAGATGTCCGAGGCCATCACACCCTTCACCGGCTTCTAAATCACAAGCCTTAGAAAACAATTCGCTCGCTTTTTCGTAATCTTGCTTTGTGCCTGCGCCTGAATAATATAAAAATCCAAGATTATGACATCCTATACCATATTCTAAATCACAAGCTTTGGAATATAATTCACTTGCTTTTTTATAGTCTTGGTTTACACCGTAGCCTGAATGATATAAAAATCCTAGATTGTAGCACCCTTCGGCAATTTCTAAATCACAAGCCTTGGAAAATAATTTATTTGCTATTTGGTAATCTTGTTTTACACCTTTTCCTTGTTCATATAAAGCTCCTAAGTTGACACATCCTAGTCCATCTCCAAGATTGCAAGCTTTAGAATACAGGTCTTTTGCTTTTTCAAAGTCTTGTTTTACACCTTTACCAGACTCATATAGAACCCCGAGACTATTGCAACCTTCACCGACATCCAAATCGCAAGCTTTAGAATATAGCTCATTTGCTTTGTTATAGTTTTGCTCTATGACTTCCCCTTGTTCATATAAAACTCCTAGATCACTACATCCTAGCCCGTTCCCCAAATTGCAAGCTTTGGAATATAGTTCGCTCGCTTTCTTATAGTCCCGCTTTACACCTTCGCTGGAACTATACAAAACTCCTAGATTATAGCATCCTGTGTTATGCCCCAAATCGCAAGCTCTAGAATATAAATTTATTGCTTTTTCAAAGTCTTGTTCTATGCCTTCGCCTGAGGCATACCAAAACCCTAGAGCATAGCATCCTATGCTATATCCTAAATCACAAGTCCTAGAAAACAATTCATTTGCTTTCTTATAGTCCTGCTTTGTATGATTGCCTAAATAGTATGAAGCTCCAAGATTGTAACATCCTTCGGCAACTTCTAAATCGCAAGCTTTAGAATAGAATTGATTCGCTTTTTGGTAGCTTTGTTTTACGCCTTCTCCTTTTTCATATAAAATTCCAAGATTATGGCAGCTTTCGCCATGTTTTAAATCGCAAGCTTTCAAATATAGCTCGCTTGCTTTTTTATAATCCTGTTTTGCGCCTTCGCCCGAGGCATATAAAAGCCCGAGATTGTAGCATCCGTCACCTTCTTGCAAATCGCAAGCTTTGGAAAGCAGTTCGGTTGCTTTTTTGTAATCTTGCTTTACTCCCTTGCCTGAGTAGTATAAAACACCCAGATTGCCGCAAGCTATGCTATTTTTTAAGTCGCAGGCCTTAGAATACAGTTCAGTTGCTTTTTTATAATCTTGCTCCGCGCCCTTGCCGTATTCGTATGACGCCCCTAAGGTGGTGCAACCCCAGCCGTCGCCCAAATTACAGGCTTTAGAATTTAGCTCTTTTGCTTTCTCATAATCCTGCTTCACACCATCCCCTGAATAGTATGCCATGGCGAGATTTACGCATGCTAAGGTGTTGTTATTATCGCATTCGCTTTGCAACTTGCTTATACCGGGATCCTCTTGTTCTGTCGATGACAAAGCTGTGGCTTCTGCTAGCGATAAAGCCGCTGTGGCGATCAGCGTCAAAAATATCTTTTTCATACATCGCTCCGTTTAAAATTTCGGCTATTTTATTTCATTTTAGCTTAATCTTTTGAAAATCGGCGAGCTATAAATTTACGCAGCCGCAAGCTTAAAGGCGAAATTTAGCAAAAAGCGTTAAAATTCCAAGCAAAAAAGGAGCGAAAATGAAAATTTTAAGAAGCACGGACGCAAATTTCAAAGAGGAATTTGCGAGGCTAATGTGCCGCGGCGAGACGGACATGAGATCGGTTATGCCCGTCGTAAGCGGCATCATCGAGGAGATCAGAACGCGCGGCGATGAGGCGCTAGCCGAACAGATCGAGAAATTTGACAGATGGCGCGTACAGGGTGATCTGGCTATCACGCAAGAGCAGATGAGCCGTGCCTACGAAGACCTAAGCGCAGAGCTTAAAAACGCGCTACAGGTCGCATACGAGCGCATCTACGCCTATCATGAAAAACAGCTTGAGAGAAGCTGGTTCAGCTTCGATCCAAGCGGCGCGATGCTTGGGCAAAAGATCACGCCCGTAGATCGCGCGGGGCTGTATATCCCGGGCGGCAAGGCGGCGTATCCGAGTTCGCTTCTGATGAATGCGATCCCAGCAATCGTCGCGGGCGTGGAGGATATCAGCGTCTGCACCCCCGCCGTGGGCGGCACCGTAAATGAGCTGCTGCTTGCGGCGATGCATGTGCTGGGGATCAAAAAGGCCTACAAGGTGGGCGGCGCCAGCGCGATCGCGGCGATGGCATACGGCACGCGCACGATCGGCAAGGTTGACGTCATCACGGGCCCTGGGAATATCTTCGTCGCAACCGCTAAAAAGCTCGTGTTTGGCGACGTGAATATCGATATGATCGCGGGCCCTAGCGAAGTGGGCATCATCGCAAACGCTGCGGCAAATCCGCGCAACATCGCCGTAGATCTACTCAGCCAAGCCGAGCACGACGAGATCGCGAGTAGCTTTTTGATAAGCGATGATGAAAAATTTGCTCTTTGCGTCGCTGAACATATAGAACGCGAGCTTCCTACGCTCGCGCGTGAGCCGATCGCTCGCGCCAGCATCCAAAACAAGGGCGCGATCATCATCGCGCGTGATATGAACGAGTGCGTGGGGCTGATGAACGAGCTTGCCGTCGAGCACCTTGAGATCGCGACCGAAAACGCCTACGAGCTGCTTCCGCGCATACGCCACGCAGGCGCGATATTTTTGGGCCACTACACGCCTGAAGCGATGGGCGATTACCTCGCAGGCCCTAACCACACGCTGCCGACCGGCGGAAGCGCGCGATTTTTCTCGCCTCTTGGGGTTTATAACTTCATCAAACGAAGCTCGATTATAGCGCTAAATAAGCGCGCCATAGACGAGCTCGGAGGCGCGTGCATGGCGCTAGCGGACGCAGAGGGGCTCGGCGCGCACAAAAAATCGGTACAAATTAGATTTGAAGAGAAGTGATTTTGCGGCGGTAGCGAAATTACGAAATGAAATTTTAAAAAGCGGCTCAGGGCTTAAATTTACCCGCATATGGCTTAAGGCGGTTTGCGCATACAGCTTAAAAATTGCGAAGCGAAATTTTAAAAAGCACCGGCGGCAGTTGCGAAATTGCGAGCTGAAATTTTAAAATTTAAAGACGAGTTAAATTTTAAAAAATGTAAGCGTCGAGGTAAGAGTAAAATTTTAAAATTTCAAAAGCGCTATAAATTTAAAAAAACGGCCGTATTTGATTAAAATTTAAGGCAAATTTACTAAGCGAAATGATATACTTTCGCTGATTTTTTACAAGGAGAGAAAAATGAAAAAATCACTTTTAGTTTTGGCTAGTTTTGGCTTTGCGCTAAGTCTTAGCGCCGCAGATCTTTCAGATAGCTGCAAAGAGTACTTCGCAGATCTTGATAAGATGGTTGATACCTACAAACAAGCGGGTCAAGAGCAGCAGGTCAAGATGTATGAGGATCAAAAAAAGCAGTCTATGGATCAGATCAGCGCACTTCCTAAGGAGCAGCAAGAGGCCACTTGCAAACAAGCTAAAGAGATATTTAAGCAGATGATGGATCAGATGAAACAACAAGGCGCTATGAAATAAATACCTTCGCGGGCATGATGATGCCTTCTTCAGTCGCGGCGATGCGATATCGTCGCGATTAATTCTTTTTAAACTCACATTTTTTTAAAAATTTTTAAATTTTAAAATTTGGATGTTTTATCCTCGCTGCTTTTGGGGCTTGCCAAGAATTTCAGATTTGATATTCAGCTTGTCGCAGGAAGCCAAAACAAATAAAGCGCTCGCGTCGTTAAAATGCTCCGTAAGGCGATGCATCTTAGTGGGACGCTGCGGTGCACCAAAGATTTACGAGCCGTTTTGGCGCGGCTCGAAACAGCGCCTCATCAATATGATGAATTCGAGGCTCGGTTTAAGCGTTATTTTATCGCGATTTGAAATAGCCGGGGCTCATAGATAGAGCGAATTCACGTCTCAGTTTGCCGCTCTGCTTATGAAATTTGCGGCTAAAATCATCTCGCAAAATCGCCTCGGATTTTAATCCTTAGTAACGATCGCGCCGTTTTTTATTTCGTGCACGCAGACATTTCTGTGCAGCTCCTTGCCGGCATCTAAAGTATAGTAGAGCGTTGTTACTGTGCAGCGCAAATCGGCGTCGATGACGAACTCCTGCTTGGCGCGCATCGGCGGCTTGCTTTTACCGCAGTGCACGTAATCGGCGTAAATTTCGCGACAATCACTTATACGAAATGCGTCGTTTAAAAGGCACATAAAAACATATTCGTGCCCGTGCCTGCTATCTTGAAAATCACTCAGATAAAGCCTCAGCAGAATTGTTTTGACGCTCTTTTCTGGCAAACGACAAGCCCTTATGTCTTTTTGATCCTCTCCCAATACGTGCTTAGATTGTCGATTAAAAAGTTCTCCTTTGCGAACGAAAACAGCTTATTTTTATCAAGTAAATTTTTATCGATAGCCGCTAAGGGCGAAATTCCTCCCGGATAGCGCATCGGTAGTTGCGCGATCGGCAGATTGTCGTAAATATCTTTCATACTCTGATAAATCTCTGGCCGCGGCGCATCGTCTCCCTTAGCCGCGGCATTTTCCATGCCGCATAGCGCAAGTAGACACAGCAAAAATATCCACACCTTCTTCATAGCATTCCCCCTTGTTTCGATCGCAATCTCTTTGCTCCTGATCATACTGCAAATTTTAAAGCCTTAATATGAAGAAAAAAGATCAAAAATCAAAGCGCCCTTTTTACAACCACTCTCGCACTGTCTTTTTCTACCATTGCTTTTAGGTTAATTTAATCCGAGTCCTCTTGTTCTTGTGTGAAACGGACGATGCGCGATTATTCGTCATCCTGAGCCTTTTCGGTGAAGCTAACGATGCGCGGAGCTGCGATGCGCGCGTAATCCTGCGCGTTTAGGATGATCGAGTGATCGAGCAAGCCCGCGTTGAAAGCGATCTCATCAAAGCGTCCGAACAGCGACGGATCGGCGATCAGCAGCAGTTTGTCGTGGAAGCTAAAAGGCGGCACCGAGCCGATGACGCAGTCCGTGAGATCGCCCACTTCATCGGGGCTTACGAGCGATGCTTTTGTGCCGCCAAGCCCCTCTGCCAAGCGCTTTAAATCGGTTTTATGATCGGCTGCGAAGACCGCTAGGACATAGATTCTACCGTTTCTGCCCGCGGGTTTGTCGCTAGGAAGCTTCAGCTGCTGTGGCACGTTTGCGCAAATTTGATCGGCGGTTAAAGTTAAATTTCCCGCGCAGGCGTCGTTTTCGCAGCCTTGAGCGGTTGCAACGCAAGAAGCGTTGGAGCTTTGTGCGTCACCGGCGCTTGCTAAATTTAAATTTTGCGCGAAAGAGATTTGCCCGTCCTTAAAGCCCTTGATCGTGCAAACCAGCGCCTTTGCGCCTTGTCCTAGCTGCGTGCCGCGGATTTTGGCGACCTCGGCGGAGGTGCCCGCGCTTTCGTGAGCTACGACGCGGAAGCGCGTCCCCTGCTGCGTCAAAAGCTCTTTTAGGCTTTCAAAAATTCTCTCTGACATGCTCTCTCCTTGTTCTTGCGAAATTATACTGAAATTTTAACCAAACGACCCATCGGTGCCGAAATTCCATTCTTCGCCGTAAAATTTATCTCGCCTACGCGCAAAACCATTGCGCGATGAAAGATCTATTGCATGGCGGAAATTCCACCATGCATAAGCTCGGTCCGCCCTGCTTCTTGTGAAATTATTTCATCTTGCGGATTTTAGGCTCTTTGCTCTCTACGAGCTCGTAAATTCTAAGCTCGACCTTAACGTCTTTGGGCGCCAAAATTCTAATTTCGCCGCCGTCGTAGGCGAATGGATGCGTAAGCTCGTAATAGATCCGCTTCTTTTGCTTCTTGCCGTCGCAGAGCATCAGCGTCTGAGCAAGCTCATCGCCGCCGCTAAACTCGTAATAAAGCCCGTCCGAGCTCTCTTTTTGCTCTATTTTGCCGCCGATCAGATACGCGTCGTTGCAGTCGGCTTTAATCTCTTTCGAAAAGATCGCTTCGACCTTAAACTGCTGCGGCGGCATCTTTGACGGCGTTAGCTGAAAGACGTTTAGCTGCTTTTGCGCCTCGCCGCCGAACAAAAACAGCGGCAATAGGAAAAATAAAACGCTTTTTCTCATTTTTTACTCCTTAAAAAGATATTTTTATTTAAAATTTTAGCAAAATTTTTACTCATTAAACTGAAATTTCAATCGACTTTGTTTTTATCTGTAGCAGATAATATTTTTTAGCGCCTCTGCCTCCGGTTTTAACGCCTCGCTATCGGTTTTTTGCGCGGCGCTCTTTTTGTTCGCTAAATTTTTGCTAGAGCTTTGCGGCGACGGCTTTTCGTGCGAGTTTAAAGCCTTGACGACGTCGCGCGATATTTCGCCCTGCGTCTGCGCGGTGGAAATTTCGCCGCTAGCTCCGCCAGACTTGCTCGTGCGGTGGCTTAGCACGCTTTTGACGCTTATCTTTTCGCCTGCGTAAAACGCCTCGCAAAGCCCGCCTTGCGCCTCATAGTCCGTTACTTTGACGCTGCCCTCTTGAAATTTGTAAAATTTCACCCGTTTTGCTCTGCGCAGCTCCTCCGCTCCGCCCCATACGTCGCTCTGCGCGTCCAGACCCGCTAGCGCAAATGCACCGTCTGCCGCCTTATACATATTGCCGAGCCTTATCGGTATGCGTTCGCCGCTCTTTTTGGTAAGCACAAAGCCGATCTTTTCACCATCTTTTGGGTGTGGGCGGAACTGCCCCGAGAAAAACGCCGTGAAAAATGCGACCTCCTTGATCTCGCCGTCGGTGCCTAGGTATCTCGTCCAGCCATCTTCGGGCACGTCGATCTCGGCGACGTCTCGCCCGTCTTTTGCGCCGCATTTTAAGCCCGCGCAACCGCTAAGCGCTAATGCCGTAAGTGCGGCCAGAAATAGGTTTTTCATATTTTCCCTTCAAATAAATTTGTCTCAAAGCAGGGCGGTAAATTCGTAGTGCATTATTTCAGGCTCGCGGGATAGCCGCTAAATCTCTCTATCCAGCCGTCCTCGCCGTAGAGCTCGCCGCAAAGCCCGTCCGAGAGCTCGGCTAGATTTTCGCCCGCCTCGTCCACAAGCCGCCAGCGCTCGCTTTGCTCGAAAAAATTTAGCGTCTCATGCAGGACGTGATCGGTAAGATGCGCGCAAAGCGTCCTTAGCGCCTCCCTCTGCTGCGGCGAAAAGTCCGCTATCGATGCATACAGCCGCTCGCATCGCGCTCCTTTCATCCGCCCGCTCATGACCGCATCCAACCACGCCAGCGACCCGTCTCTGAGCTGCCGCACATACTCTCGCCCGAAACTCTGCAAAACATCCATTTTTCACTCCTTGCGTTTAAATTTTTAAATTTTTGGCGCCTCGCCTAAATTTAGATCGAAATTTACTTCCTAAGCCCGTTTAAGCTTTTTGCGTCCTAAATACGGCGCGCCGCATTCACCTTTTATAAAATTCTACTTAGCGAGCGCCGTTTTTTATCGTTTGCGCTGCTATTTTACCGCGCCGCAAAATTCGCGCTGCACCTCAAAGCCCAGCGCCGTTTAAATTTTAAAATCCGAAAGCTCGCGACCGAAATTTTAAAATTTAAGGCTCGATGAAATGCGTTTCGGCGCGATGGTATGCGCCGCTTGAAACTTTAAATTTTAAAAACTCGTACTTCGCCTCAAAGCCCGCTAGCGGGACTAAATTTATCAAGCCGATGTCGCCCAGATGCGTAAAAATCGCTGCCCGCTCGCCTCAAACGAGCACTCCTGCCAGTCCCAGTCGTTCTCGCCGCCCATTGCGAAATTACGAGGCTCGTCCGATAGCCCTGCCGCGCTCAAAGCTGCCGTTATCCGCTCTTTCATAAAATCATCGGGCTCGCTTGGCATAAATTTTTCAAATTTTATCTCGTAAAGGGAGGCGAGCCCAAAGTCCGCGCGCACGAGCTTGCCGCACTCTCGCGCGAACTCCGCCGCGCTGTATTCGTGCTTTGGGGCGTAGTACCAAACCTCCAGCTCCTCGATGCTCTCGCCCCTAAATTTTATGGATTTTATCATTCTGACTCCCTTTTCGCTTGTCGCGGCGGTTTAAATTTTATCGCTTAAATTTTGTTTGCACTCATGCGGCGCAGGTCTTACGCGCAAGATCAAACTCTCGCTATTCGGCGCGAGTGCGCTGCGCGGTCAAATTTTAAATTTATCCGCCGCGCTTTAAATTTAGACGCCGAAGTCTGCCCGCATCCCCTCTTTGCCTTTCGGCGTAAAATAGCAAACGATGTAGCAGAGTATTCGGTCCTTGCAGTCGTATTTGGCTTCGAGGCCACGGGTAATGCGCGCAAATTCCTGCGGCGGCTTGTCTGCAAAGGCGCCTCGCAGCTCCTCTGCGGCGATATGTCTCGGGCTAAGGAGCAGATACGCCGCACCGCCGTCCTCATCCTCGCTGATGGCGCGTAAAATTTCACCGCTCGCGCGAACCCGCCAGTGTTCCTTGCCGTCCCACTCGCGCAGGCTCAAAAACGTCGTGCCGCCGTCAGCGTCCAAAGACTTTTCGTTTGGAATTTGAGCGCGTAAAGCACCTTCATTTAAGCTCTCCTCGCTCGCAACCTCGATAAAAACGTCCGTGCCGAGCAGATAGCTGGTCCGCTCAAACTCGCTTTCGTACTCCCGGCCGTCAAATTTGGCGGCAAATTCGCGCACCCGCTCGTCCGCTTCGCAGCCGAACATCATCGCGTCGCTATCTGAAATTTTAACGATATAAGGCTCGTTCATGAGGTTTTCCAAATTTTATTGCGGCTCACACTTTCCGTAAACCCACTCGCGAGTTTCGTTTAGCTTAAACTCGCCGTCCTTTAGAAAATATTGCTTGCTGCTTTTGATCGCGTTTTTGCCCGCGGCTATGTAGTCGCCGATGAAGCCGCGATCCAGGACGTCGTGCGCTAAAATGCTCCGCTCAAAGACGTTTTGCGTCCTTTGCGTCTCGTGCCATTTGCCGCTCTCATCAGGCTCGCGCAGGATGATCGAGATGTTATTGCCCGCTTCGTCGTAGTCGTAGATATACTCATACTGCTTGCCATCGGAGGCCGTGCGATTTTTTATCACGTTGCGGCTCGCGTCGTAGCTAAACTCGTTTTCAAACACGACCTCCCAGCGCTGCGACTCCTCGCGCCAAAGCACGGTTTGCTCGCGTAGCGGCCTGCTTTCCTCGGTCTCCTCGTGCACGTTTTTGTAGTACTCCCTCCACTCGTTTTTTGCGGAGTCCCAGCGCGATCTTAGCTCACTAAAGCGCCTATACTTAGGCTCGATCTTGCGCAAGATCTTTTCATCGCGCTGCCATGTGTCGTCCTTCCATATAAAATTTATCTCGCTGCGCGTCCCGTCCGCAGCCGTAAAGACGGTATGTTTTGTAAGCGGCACCCATTTGCCGCGCCACGCGTAGCCTTCGGAGCCCGCGTAAACATCGCCATTGTAGTGATATATCGATTTTTCGTACGGCATCCATTTTTTCGCTTTGGCGTTCCATTCATAGGTCGCTACGAAATTGTTTCTGTCGTTTTCATCGACAATCCTTTTTGCAAGGTGCGTCGGCGTCCATCTGCCCTTTTTTAGCGTGAAATTTTGTAAAATTTCCGTTTTGCCCTCGCGCTTTTCGACGGCTTTTTCACCCTCGTATGGCTTGCCGTCCTTTTGCAGACTAAAATAAATTTTCGAGCCGTCCTTTGCGATCTCCTGCTTGCTTATCGCCGTTTCACGAAATTTGTTTGTATTTGCGTCCCAGTCATATTCGACATTTTCGATCTCGCGCTCGCCGCTTTCGTCAAATTTACTAAAGCTTTTCGATACGGACGCTCCCTCTTCGCTGTTTTTTCTGTAAATTTTTTCTAAGCGGCGGGTTTTGGCGTCGTAGTTTTGGCTCACTTCATATTCGTAGCGAGGCACGGCGCCGCCTTCTGTTTTGTAGCTCGTCTTTTGCAGGCAAATTTTATCCGTTCGCGCTTTGAAATTTGATGTCGTTTCGTGCGTCTCGCCCGTCTCGGTCGCGCCTGCAGGCATCGCAAGCGCTAATGTCGCCGCCAAAATAAAGCCTGCTAAAACCGCCATCCGCGCCCTCGAATTTACCGCCAATCGCGCCCTAAAAGCACCCGCCGAAATAATCGCTCGCGCCTTTAAATTTGCCGCCGCAAAATCTGCTGCATCCTCGGGTGAAATTTTAAAAACACCTCTCATGACCGCTCCTTTTATCTGAATTTTAAATCGCGTCTACCGCTTTATATCCTCGCTCGAAAAAGCTCTCTCGCCTTCGTAAATTTTCTCATAGCGACTTAGCTTGCCCTCTTTGAAATAGCCGATGAAATAGCTCGCCGATTTTTCGGCTTGCTCTTGCGAAATTTCATCGTAGAGGCGGGCGGGCTCCTTTGATTTTTGTTTGTGTAGGCACGAACAGCTGCGAAAATAGCGCTTTTTGATTTTAAAATTTTTTGCCTCGTCGCCTTGCTCGTCTGCGTGCTTTGTTGCACTTATTTCGCTACTTTGCTTGTCCGCGAGCGTTTGATCATCTCTCCCGCCGCCCCCTATCGTCTGTTTTTGTCCGCTTGCCGCGCCGTGATCTTGCGCCTCTACGACGCCGAAACAGATACTCGCTGAAATTAAAGCCGAAATAGCCGCTCTTGTCGCTTTGAGTAAAATCATTTTCCAACCTTTTCTTTTGCCACCGCTGCGTGCGGACCTGCCGCGGCGTAGGATTAAATTTTAAAATTTACGCGGCGCACGAAACATCCGCGCCGTTAAATTTAACTGTAAAGCTCGCGCGACGCCGTATCCGCATAAATAACACTGCGCCTGCTAAATTTAACCGCGACGTTTGCGCGACGCCGCGCAGATAAAATTTCGCGGCTAAATTTTACCTGCGCATCTTCAAACGCTACTTTATCTTTTTATATTTCCACGTCTGCTCCGTTACGAGCTCGGATTTGCCGTCTTTAAGCTTAAATTCCTTAAAGCTCGTTATCGCGTAGATACTAGGCATCTCAAACATCATCAGCGCGGCTCCGTGCCCCACGCTGTCTGATGGGATTTGGGTATCGTAAGTAGCCTCTGAACGTCCCGTTTGCACCCATTTGCCGCTCGCGTCAAGCTTGTAAATATCCATCGCGGTATTGCTGCCGTACTCGTCGTAGCTATAGACGTATTTGCCGCTGCTGGAATTTGATTCGTAGCTTTGCTCTAGTAGTCGCTCGCCCGATTTGTCGTAAATTTCGCCGTTTGAGTAGCTTTTGACCCACTCTTTAAGCCGCTCGTCCCACAGATACGAGGTTATATTAAGATCCGCCCCCTTTTTGATAACGATCTGTTTGCTCATATTATCCCACGCGCCCTTCTCGTCGTTCCAGATGAAGCTCGTAACGATCCCCTCGCCTTTCGCGGCATCAAGCTCGTGCTTGCTCATCGTCGCGTTTTGCCATGCGCCGTTTTGGAAGGTGCTGCGTATCTGCTCGTAACTGCCGTTTCGATCGCCGTTAAGTATCTCTCGCTCGCTGTTTTGCCACGCGCCATTTACAAACTCGTAGGTTACGTATCCGTTCATCTCTCCTGCGGCGTCGTAGAAAATTTCGGTCTTATCTTTGGGCTGCCAACTCTTGCCGTCCCATTTGAAGCTTATCGTAAGATCCTCCTTATCCCACGCGTTTTTTACGGATCTGTTCATGCTCTCTTTTTGCCATTTGCCCTTTGCAAGCTTATATCGCACATCTTCGGTCGCGTTGCCGTCGTAGCTGGAGACGGTTTTGCTCGCATTGCGCGTGCCGTCATCCGCTATCGAATTGCTCTCGCGCGTCGTGACGCCGTCTTTGACGCTTTCTGTGTAATCTTCTATTTTTTTCCACTTGCCGCTTTTAAGATCAAGGTTAAATACTTCAAATTTAACCATATCCCCCTTTTCGTCAAAGTAGCTGATCTCTTTGTAACTAGAGCCTAGGCCGTCCGAGGAGTTCGTATCTCTTATCTGCCCCAGCTTGCGCGCTGCCGCGTCGTAGCTTAGATGCGTGTTCTCCTTGCGCTCTCCAAGTGAGCTGTAGCTCATACTTTGCACCATATACTCATACTCCTTGGCGAACGCCGCCACACAGAGCAGCGCAAGTATCGTAGCGAGCTTTTTCATCCTCTCTCCTTGGAAAAATTTTTGATAATTATATAATGTTCGTATATAAAAACGGATAAAATTTCGCCGCGCGGCTAAATTTAAAAAACTTCGATTTTTAGGCGGTAGCGGTGGAATTTTACGTCGCCAAACGGCTGGAATTTTAGCAATATTTTGATCTGATTTTGCGTTAGTTGTCGATAGAATTTATGCGAAATAGAATTGCGTGCGAGCTTCTGCTAAATTTTAAACAGATCTAGAGCTGATTTATATCAAAGTTTCACTGCGTGCCGTTAGCGATAAAATTCTACGTAATAAAATTTTAAATTCACGCGCAGATCCGTTTGAGGAGATAAAAATGCAATACTAAATTTTTGGCAGCTCAAAATTTCAAATAATGCCGGTTTTTAAAGAGTGCCGCTGATTAGGCGATACTAATCGCAGAAGCGTTTATCCGCGTTATTTGCTTTGCGCTTGGCTAGGAAGTCCGCCTTTTTAGCGGGGTCTGCGAAAAACTCGTCCTGCCTAAGTAGCGCGGCATCCATTTTGTCCTCGGCTGCCTTGAGCGCGATGGCGCGATCTGCGAAGCGAGACGGAAATTTCTCATCAAATATCGCTTTATACGGGTGTGCCTTGACCCAGTCCCTGGCGCGTGCCGCTGCATCGCGCTGTTTAGCGAGATCGCAGAATGCGTATGGATTTACCACGTTGCCGACGAGCTGTAAAAACGCCGCGTTCGCGGACTCGGTCTCACGAAATATCTCGTCCTTGATGTCGATGACGCGAGCGAAGGTTAGGAATCGATTTTTGCCCGCGTAGAACCAAAATACCGCGTCGTCCTTAAGCCCCAGATCATAAGCACGTGCAGCGACAGTCATTAGCGTAGTCGGAGCGACCATGTCCGGGGCGTCTTCGATGATTTTGATCGCCTTTTTTAGGCTCGTCACGTCGTTTTTCATCAACAGATCGTCGATCGGCTCGTAAACGTGCACGTATTCGGGCTTACCATCCTTGGCCGAATAAAACGGCGAAACATAGATGTCGATCGAAGTGATTTTTTCCACCTTGTCCTCACCCTGGGCGCTTAAAGTCGCAGCTGCCGCCGCACAGAGCAGCAGTGAACGAAATTTTTTCATGGTCTCTCCTTCGGTTAAATTTTTATAAGTTTCCTCGTAATTATACCTTGAAATTTAAGAGCGCGAGCTTGATTTTTAACGAATATATTTTTGTGAAATTTTAATTTTGCGGCGACTCTATTTTCTTTTGATTTGGCTTTAGCCCGACGCTTTACGCGGCTAAATTTAGACGCCGTTAGCTGCTAAATTTACATTTCAATTTAGCTCGCTCACGCAAATTTTATAAATTTTGGCGCCTTTTAAAAGAGCTAAATATTCGCCGTTCCCATACGAGCCGCAGCCCTTATTTTTCGAGCCGTCTACGCCGAGAAAATTTAGGCTGATTTTTCTGTCGAATTGCAGCGTTTCGCCTTTAAATTTAAACAAAAACAGCTCATCTTTGTCGTTATCAGCCGGGTAAAACAGCACGCTTCGCTTATCCAGCGCGAAGTCGCGGCTCGCAAAAATATAATCGCTCTTTGAAAATTCTAGCTCGCACGTTTCAATAGTCGCGGAGCCCGGTTTATAAGAACTGATTTTCGGAGTATACGCCGTGGCTTGCCCGTCCTTGATACGCACAAAATCAAAGCTACTGCAATAGTGCGCGTAGCACGCGTCGCCAAATAGATTTATCGCGTAGCAGTCGTGAATCCGGCTGAGGTCAAATCCATAGAGCTTTTCGCCCGCCTCGTTCCAAACGGCGAGTTCGCACTCGTCTCCGCCGAAGTTGCCGAAGAGCCCGTCGCCAAAATATGAAACGTATAGCCGCCCGCCCTGCGCTATGATCTTTGCTATGCCGTCGCCCACGCAAATTTTGCCCGTTTGGGCGCCCAGCTCATCGATAAATTTTAAATTTTCCTCGCTGCGTTTTAGCTTCTTATCGTAGCGCGAGCGAGCGTTTAGTAGCGCCCAACGATTTGGAAAATCCACGGACACGGCGAAGTGGTAGCCGTTTTCGTCCGCGCCGGTTTTTATCTCGCGCAGCCGCCCATTTTGCATAAATTTAATGAGGTATTCGCCCGCATCCTCGCATAGAAAATATATCTTGCCATGCCTGGTGATACCGATGCTGACGAGCTCACGCGCCTCTTTTGGCGTTAGTTCGTAGCAAGGGGTTAAATTTAACCGCGATTCTTTGATTTTAATGGACTTTGACATTTTGATTTTTTAAATTTTACCGCTAAAGCCCGTTTTTGCCGCGTCGCGGTAGAAATCGATCTGATCTTTTTTGATGATGCGGATGTAGTCGGTGCTGCCGGGATGGCCGCTTTGAAAGCCCGCCGTCATCACGTAGGTGCCGCCTTCCTCGATGAGCCCGCGCTGCAGAGCCTCGTTTATGATTTGCGCGAGCAGCGAGTTGATACTCGTTTTTTCCTTGACCATCGCGGGATTTACGCCCCACACGAGACTTAGCGCGTGCGCGGTCTGCTCGTCGTGCGCGATTGCGATGATGTCGATTTTAGCGCGGTTGCGTGCGAGTTTGATCGCCGAACGCCCCGAGCCCGTGATCGAAAGTATCGCGCCTGCGCCCAGCCTTGCTGCAAGCGCTGCGGTGCTTGAAGTGATCATATCGGTCTCGTCGTAGAAGTCGTAATCATTAAATTTATCGTAAGGATAGATCTTTTCGGTCTCGCGGATCGTCTCGCTCATCGCGGCGACCACGGCTGCGGGGTTTTTGCCGATGGCGCTCTCCTCGCTTAGCATCACGGCGTCGGTGCCGTCGAGCACTGCGTTTGCGACGTCGCTGATCTCGGCTCTGGTAGCGCGCTCGTGCTCGGTCATGCTGAGCATCATCTGCGTGGCGGTGATGACGGGCTTTGAGCGGGCGTTGGCTAACGCGATGATGCGCTTTTGGATACGCGGGATCTCATAAAACGGCATCTCGATGCCCAGATCTCCGCGCGCGACCATTATGCCGTCGCTTGCCTCGATGATCTGCTCTATATTTTCGACCGCGTCGAATTTCTCGATCTTGGCGTAAATTTTAGCTTTTGAGCCCAGCGAGTTTAAAATTTCGCGCACGCGCAGGATGTCGTTTTGCGACTGTACGAAGGAGATGCCTACGAAATTTACGCCGTGCGCCGCGCCCCAGCGCAGATCCGCGAGGTCTTTTTGCGTGATAACGTCGATATTTAGGCGGGTATTTGGGAAGTTTACCCCTTTATTTGAGCTTAAAAAGCCGTCGTTTTCGAGCACGGCCTGCACGCTTTGCTCGCTTACCGCGACTACCTTGGCGCGGATCGAGCCGTCGTAGAGGTAGATAAACTCACCCGTCTTCATTAACGGCAAAATTTCAGGGTGGTTGATACACAGCTCGTATTCGCCTTCCGCGGTCTTTTTGCCGATTATTTCGCGAGGAAGGAAGGTGATTTTATCGCCCGTCTTTAGTTTAAAATTTTCCTCGAGTTTGCCGACGCGGATCTTTGGACCGCTGATGTCCTGAAAGACGCCTATTCGTACGCCCAGGCTCTTTTCTACGGCGCGAATTTTGTTTAAATTTGTCTCGTGATACTCGTGCGTGCCGTGGCTGAAGTTCATCCTAAAGGCATTGCAGCCCGCCTTTACCATCGCGCTCATCATCTCCTCGCTGTCGCTTGCGGGCCCGATGGTCGCTAAAATTTTGGTTTTTTTAAGCATCTTTTCTCCTTTAAATTTAAAATTTATCGCCGCATTGGGCGAAATTTTACGCAAAATTTTGAAATTTCTAAATTTTAAAATTCGCTAGACGAAGGAATTTTAAAATTTTATGGCTCGAGAGAATTTTAGAATTCTAAGGCACGGCGAAATTTTAAAATTTCATAGCTTGCAGTGCAGGTTAAATTCTAAAAATTCGCGTTTGAATGAAATTTTAAAACTCTCTATATATGTGAAGCGCGAGCAAAATTCTAAAATCCTCGCCGAAGTAAAATTTTAAAATTCTTGCCCGAGCAAAATTTAAAAATTCCTCTTTATTGCATCATTTCCGCGTCAAATTTTGCATCATCAAAGCTCGCTCCTAAATATTCGCAAGCACTTTTTGCGTCGCGAAGCGCGTTACCTAGGCAGCTCGTAGCGCCGGGGCTTGGGGTCATATTAAAGATAATCCCCGGATTTTCGCCTATTCTTGCTTCGCCTAAAAGCAGCTTTTTTTGCGAGTGTGAGATTACTTGTGGGCGCACGCCGCCAAAGCCCTTGGCGTAGTAAATATCCTCCTCGCGGATGCTAGGTATGATCTTGCGCGCATTTTTGACGAAAAGCTTTTTACCTAAAATCGGTATCTCAAAGCCTATATTGCGGATTAAGAAATCCCTTACCTCGCTATCGCCAAAATTTTGCCAAATGACCTTAGCTACGTCCATGTCAAAATTTAATGATTGAAAAAATTCCGGCACCGAACGACAGCCCTTGTAGCGCTCGAGCTTCGGCATCGTAAGCGCGGTAGGGCCAAATCTCGTGCAGCCGCCTGCGAGCAAATCCGGATCGCCGTGAAGCGCGGCAAATGGAAGCTTTGGGTTTTGCATCATGTAAACCTTGCCATTTAGAAGCTTTTGCTTGGTTAGATAGAAGCTGCCCGCGATGCAAATCGTGCTAAGATCCTGCCCAAGCCCCATTTTGTGCGCGAGCCACAGCGAGTGGGCGCCCGCATCTACGACTACAAAATCAGCGCTTAGCGAGAGTCTATTTGCTGTGCGGATATAGAACTTATCGCCTACTTTAGTGATGTTTTGTACTTCGGTGTTGAGGTACAGATCGCAGGTTTTACCCTCCACGTTTTTAGCGTTTTGCACGAAGGAATTCGCCATCGCGCCGTAATCGATCGTCGTGTAAACTCCCGATTGCACGCCCATTGCTACGATATCCTCCGCTCGCTCCTCACCGCGCCCGTCAAAAACTAGCTTGGGCTCGATTTTTTTGAGCTCTTCCTTGTCAAAAAGCTGCAGATACGGATAAAGCTCTTTAAATTTCTCAAAGCGGTCTTTAATTAGCTCTACCTCACTTTTGCCCACGCCAAGAGCCATTTTCTGCCCCTGAAATAAAAATTTATTCTCATATCCGTGCTTTTGGCAATATTTCACGATCATATCCGCCTTGCGCTTGACTTCGGTCGCTTTTTGCAGGTCGTAGTTGGTCTCGATGTCGCCGCAATGAATCGTCTGGGAATTTGCACTGGCTTTAGAATTTAGCGTCGCAAGCCCTTCGTATTTTTCAAGTAGAGCGATATTTTTGATTCCGCTAAATTCCGCCAGTACATATGCTAGCGCGCTGCCCGTGATACCGCCGCCTATGATGATTACTTCGTAATGTTTTTCTTGCATGCCCTTTCCTTATCGAATTTGGCTGCAATTGTGCGAAAATTTCGCTTAAAAGCTAGTTATAAAAGCGTGAATTTAGATGATTTTATATAAAATTCGCACCATTTCATTTTGGGAGTAGTATATGAGAAAATCGATTCTTGTCGGATTAAGTTTGATTATAGCCACGTCGCTGTGGGGCGCAGATAAGAAAGTTTATCGCCTTAAGCTAGCTCAGACTTACGAACTTAGTATGCCTATCGTAGGCGATGTCGCCAAGCGTATGGCAGATCTTGCAGATAGTATGTCTGATGGCAGGCTGAAAATCAGCATCGACGCGCCTAGCAAGCATAAAGCGCCTTTTGCAATCTATGATATGGTCAAAAACGGACAATACGATTTAGGCTATACTGCGAGCTACTATTATAAAGGTAAAAATAGCGCGAATATGCTGTTTACGACGGTGCCTTTTGGTATGACGAAAGACGAGCAACACGCTTGGTATTACTTCGGCGGAGGCAAGGAGCTAGCGGATAAATTCTATGCTAAAAGTAATCTAAAGGTCTTTAATATCCTAAATAGCGGCATGCAGATGGGTGGCTGGTTTAAAAAAGAGATTAATACGCTAGATGATTTAAAAGGGCTTAAATTTAGAATTCCAAGCTTTGGCGGGGAGGTTATGAGCCGCCTTGGCGTCGCAGTCGCTACGATACCGGTAGGTGAGCTATATATGGCGCTAGAGATGGGCACCATCGATGCGGTAGAGTGGGCAAGTCCTAGCTTTGATATACCTTTAGGCTTTCACAAGGTCGCAAATTACTATTATACGGGATGGCAAGAACCCGCTAGCGAGCAGCAGATAGTGATAAATCTACAAACTTGGCAGAAGCTTCCTAAGGATTTGCAAAATATCCTGGAAGCCTCTATCGCAAAGGCGCGAGAATATGCAGAAAACGAGACGTTTTATAAGAATGTAATAATTTGGGACGAGATCAAAAAGAAATATCCGAACGTTCAGATTCGCTCTTTTTCGCCTGAAATTATGCGTGCGCTTCGCAAGGCGACGGATGAAATTTTAGCCGAAGAAAGCGAGAAAAATACCGATTTCAAAGAGATTTGGGAGAGCCAAAAGGCGTTTTTAGCTAAAGCTAGAACGTGGACGAAGATGGGTGATTTTACATATATCGAAAAAACGGGCGACGTTGAAGCCGAGCAGAATTTCACCGCTTCGGTGAAAAAAATCTCTGTTCCTGAGCCCGTAAATAGCGCAGCCAGCGAGATAAACGCAAGCACTGCCGCACCAAAAAACGAGGATAATCAGACGAAATAGTGCTTCATTTTTTATCTGCGTTTTTATGCCGCGCGGCTAAACTAAGCGCCAGATAAAGGTGTATGCGGCTTAAATTTGATCGGCAATTTAGGCAATTTAGGCCAGGCGCAGGTGATTAAAATGCAGGCGATTTGCTTATTTGCAGCTGCGTAGTTTGGCAGTATCTTTAAAATTTTAATTTATGAAAGCGGTGATGAAATTTTATCGCCTCTTAGCATTTAAGTTAAGGCGTGCAATTTGCATCACTGCGTTTAAAGCCCAATTTAAAAAGCCGCTCGGTTGCCGCCACACAAGGCTAGAATTTTATCAAGCTCCAAGCCTCCTCTCTTTTTGCTTTATTCTTTTATCTTTTGCGTTATTTAAGCTTGATATTTCGCCGTGCTTGCTTGCGGGCGACATCGTGCGGGAGAGAATTTAATCTTGCTTTTTCATTTTACGTAGTTAGCGGAGGAGCTTTGGCGGAGTGCGCTAATCTGAGATTTTAAATCGGTAACGTTCATAAATTCCACATTTTAAAATTTTAGTGTTTTTGTCTTGTCGATACCACTTTTAAGTGAAATTTGCTTCGAGTTTTCTTGTTGTATAAAGCAGTGAACTTCAAATAAAATGGCAAAATTTTAAAATTTACACGCTTAAATATCACAAGTAAGGAGAATATAAAATTTTCTCCTTCGGAGATTAAGTACAAAGCACGTTAGAAAAAATTTTATAGGTTAAATTTCATTTTAAGCGATTGCAGATTTAAAGCTTGTGTGCAAATTTTAAAAGCCCACCTCGGCTGGAATTTATCACTAAACTAGACGGGCTCAGCCTTGGAATTTCACTGCGTTAATTTTAAAAATTTTGCGCGAGTTAGGCTTAAAATTTTAAAATTCGATTCTACCTGCGAAAACTCTTAAATTCCACGGTTTAGAATTTTGATACAGAATTTTGCCGCAACGCTATTTTTTGGGATGCGATAAAACTACGCGGCATGCAAAAGCCGCGTAGAATATTGAGCTAGGCTCGCTGCTGCAAGCCTAGCGAATGTCGTAAGCTAAAAAGGCGCTACTGCAAAGCGTAAAATTTTATTTCAAAGCCTTAAAAAGCTCCACGCCGTCGAGCTGCTCCCACGGATATTCGTCATTTCCGACCTGTCCGCGTGCGGCGACGTCTGCGTAGAGGAAGCTTTCTTTGCCCGGGCGATCAAGGCCGAATTTATCGATGATCCAGCGCGGCGTGAGCGGGAATTTTTCAAGCACGAAAGCGGACAACTCATCGTCGCTCGCCGCGCCTAAGTTCGTCCCCATACAATCGACGCTGACGCTGACGGGTTTAGCTACGCCGATTGCGTAGCTGAGCTGGACGATGCATTTTTTCGCAAGCCCCGCTGCGACGATATTTTTGGCGATGTAGCGCGCCGCATAAAGCCCGCTGCGATCGACCTTAGTATAGTCCTTGCTGCTTTGAGCGCCGCCGCCTATAGGGCTGTAGCCGCCGAAGCTATCGACGATCAGTTTGCGCCCCGTTAGGCCGCTGTCGTGAAGCGAGCTGTGATTTACGTAGCGGCCGGTCGGGTTGATGTAGATGATAGTCTTGCTTTTGTCGTAAAGCTCCTTCGGAAGCCCCGCCGAATCGATTAAATTTCCGATCAGATCTCGGACGCGCTCTATGCTCATGCTCTCGACGCAGGGCGCGGAAACCACGATCGTATGGATGCTTTGCGGCTTGCACTCCTCAAAATTGCTCTTCGTGCCGTAATCGACGCTAACCTGCGTCTTAATATCTACGCCAAGCTCGTTAGGGTGGGACTTTGCATAGGCGTAAACGTGATCGCAAAGAAGCCTCGCGTAGGTGATCGCCGCCGGCATAAAATTTTTCGTCTCGCAGCTTGCGAAGCCGAACATTATGCCCTGATCTCCCGCTCCGATCTCGCCGCCCTCTTGATCGACGCCTTGGTTGATGTCGGGGCTTTGCTGGTTTAAAAATACGTCCACTTGCAGATCTTGCGGATGCAGGCACTGCGCGCGCGTAAAATGAGGGTTGTCGTTGTAACCGATCTCGCTAAGCGCGCCCTTTACGATGTGGCGGTAATCGTCGTGGGTAAAGTCGATCTTGGCATTTACTTCGCCGCCGATTACTACGTGTTTGCCCGCGATGAAAACCTCCGCCGCGACGCGCCCGTTGGGATCTTGTTTTAAAATTTCATCCACGATGCTGTCCGCGATGATATCAGCGCATTTATCCGGATGTCCGGGGCTTACGACCTCGCTGGTAAATAGATACATATCTGCTCCTAATTAGAATTTCGCGCCATTTTATCGAACGAGGTTTTAAGATTAACTAAAAATTGCGAAATTTCGCTCAAATTTAAATGTGCTTAAATAAAATTTCGATATATTTCAAACGACGTTTTGATTGAAAGGTAAAAAATGAGTTCGATTCAAAAATTAGTAGCCAGCTACAAAGATAAAAATCTAGTTCTGCGCATAGTTACAGGCTTGATAATAGGCGCTATTTTGGGCTTTGCTGCGCGTTCGGCGGCGGGCGATATTGCGGCAGAGCACACTTCGTTTTTAATAAACGTAGTAGCTTTTGCGGAAATTTTAGGAAATTTATTCGTAGGCGCCCTTAAAGCGGTAGCTCCGATTTTAGTTTTTATCTTGATCTTAAGCTCGATCGTAAATAAACAATACGGTAGCGCAAGCGGCTTAAAACGCGTGGTTGTTCTATATATCGTAGGCACCTTTTTAGCCTCGTGCGTGGGGGTGGCGGCTAGCTTTTTATTCCCGACGCAGCTTGCTCTAAGCAATGTCGGCGCGGCAGAAAATGCGGTCCCTGCGAGCGTTTGGATCGTGCTAAAAGATCTGCTTTTTAAGGTCGTAGATAATCCGCTAAACGCTATCGCGCACGGAAACTACGTAGGAATTTTAACCTGGGCGATAGGTCTTGGCGTCGCGCTTAAATTTTGTACCAACGAAACGAAAAAAATTTTTACCGATCTGAGCGAAGCGGTAACCAAAATCGTGCAATTCGTAATCCAGCTCGCGCCGTTTGGAATTTTCGGCCTAGTAGCTTCTACCGTGTATCAAACCGGCGTCGATGCGCTGCTTGGATATGCGCGAATCGTAGTCGTGCTAGTAGGTGCGATGGCGTTCGTAGCCCTCGTGGTAAATCCGCTCATCGTCTTTGCGGTGATTAAGAAAAATCCATATCCGCTCGTATTTACCTGCCTGCGCGAAAGCGGCCTCACGGCGTTTTTCACCCGCAGCTCGGCGGCGAATATCCCGGTAAATTTAAATTTATGCAAAAAGCTCGGCATCAGCGACGAGCTAAGCTCGATCTCGATACCTTTGGGAGCTACGATAAATATGGCGGGCGCTGCGGTGGTAATCGCGATCTTGGCGCTTGCTGCGGCTCATACGCTCGGCGTGCGCCCCGATTTTTGGACGGCGCTACTGCTTTGCGTGGTCTCGGCAGTCGGTGCGTGCGGCGCTAGCGGCGTGCCAGGCGGTTCGTTGATGCTGATACCGCTTGCGTGTTCGCTCTTTAATATCTCAAATGATATCGCAATGCAGGTGGTCGCGATCGGCTTTATCATCGGCGTGATCCAAGACTCGGTAGAAACCGCGATCAATAGCTCCACGGACGTGATTTTTACGGCGATCGCGTCGCAAAGTATGCAAAAATAACTCACCTTAAAATTTTACCGCGAATTCCGCTATGCGGCGGATCTCGCGGTTTTTAAAATTTTACTTATTCTTTTTTGATAAAATTATCCAAAAAATTTAAAAGGAAATCGATGAATTGGAATTTAGGCGAGCTGTTTGCAAACGAAGCGGAATTTAGCGGCGCGATAGATAGCGCCTCCGCGCAGGCTAGGGATTTTGAAGCTAAATTTAAAGATAAGCTGCGCGCTCTTAGCGCGGAGGAGTTTTTAGGCGCGCTTGAGCTTTATGAGAGCATCAGCGAGCAGATCGGCAAAATAATGAGCTTTGCGCATCTAAGATTCGCGCGAGATACGAGCCTTGGGGCGCAGCAGGCTAAGACGGAGCAGGCTTGCAACGACATTTCGCAGAGCCTGCTCTTTTTCGAGCTCGAGTTTAACGAGCTTGACGGCGCAAAACAGGACGAGTTTATCGCAGGGGGCGGGAGATTCAGATACTATTTGAGCTTGCTTAAGCAGCGCAAAGCCCACCAGCTAAGCTTGCCGCAAGAAAGCGTGCTTTTAAAGACTTCGTCCGTAAGCGGCGAGGCGTTTTCGCGGCTTTTTGACGAAAGTATGGCGCGGATGAGCTTTGATTTTCGCGGGCGCAAGCTTGGCGAGGAGGAAATTTTAAGCCTGCTTCATAGCTCCGATCGCGAGATGCGAAAGGACGCCGCAGCCTCGCTAAGTGCGGTGCTAGAGCAGAACTCCCACCTGCTTGGTTACATCTACAATATGATCAAAACCGATCTTAAAATTCGCTGCGAGCTACGCGGTTACGATAAGGCCGAGGCGGTGATGCACGAGGAAAATCAGATAAATATCGCAAGCGTCGATGCTCTGATCGCAGAGGCGGAGCGAAGCTTTGATTTGGTCGGTAAATTTTACGCCAAAAAGCGCGAAATTTTAGGCTACGACGCGCTGTATGATTACGACAGATACGCGCCGCTTGGGGGCGATGAGAGCGAGTTTAGCTTCGAGCAGGCTAAGCAGATCGTGCTTGCGGCATTTGAAAAATTCAGCCCGAAATTTAAGCAGATCGCGCAGGCAGCATTTGAGCGAAACTGGATCGACGCGATGCCTGCGCAAAATAAGCAAAGCGGCGCGTTTTCGCATTCGGGCTCGCGCGACACGCATCCTTTCGTGCTTTTAAATTTCACGCGCAAGCGCCGCGACGTATTTACTCTCGCGCACGAGCTGGGGCACGCGATACATCAGTATCTAAGCTACGGCGTGGGCTATTTCAACTCCTTCACGCCGCTAACGACGGCGGAGACCGCGTCAGTTTTCTGCGAGATGCTGGTGTTTGATTATATGCGCGAAAATTTTTCAAATTTAAACGGCTCGCAAAATTTAAAGCGCGACGCTTCGCAAGAGGCTCAGGGCGGTGAAATCCCAAACGAGCACGCCGTAAAACATGCCGCTTTGCAAAGCTCTGCTGATTCGTGCGAATACGCAGCACGCGATACTGATACGCCCTCGCAGATCGCAAGCGATAAAGCCGCGCTAAGAGCAATGCTTGCGGCAAAGATCGAGGATATCTTCGCGACGCTTTACCGCCAGATCGGATTTACTACTTTCGAGCGGCGCGTGCATGCGAGCGCGGATGAGCTAAGCACGGGGCAGATCGACGAGCTTTGGATGGAGGAGTCGCGCAAGATGTTTGCCGGCGAGCTGATCTTGCAGGATCATTACAAAAGCTGGTGGAGCTACATCCCGCACTTCGTTCACTCGCCGTTTTACTGCTACTCCTACGCCTACGCGCAGCTTTTGGTGCTCGCGCTTTACGGGCTGTATAAGAGCGGCAGGCTCGAAAATTTCGTCCAAATTTACACCGAGTTTTTAAGCTCGGGCGGCAGCGACGAGCCGCAAAAGCTAGTGGCGAAATTTGGGTTTGACATCAATAAAAGCGAGTTTTGGCGCATCGGCATAGAGCAGGTCGCAGCGCTTGTAGATGAGTTTGTGAGGGGTTAGGATGATAGATAAAATTTTAAAAGACGATAAATTTATCGCTGCGAGCAGTGCGAATATAGGCGCGGTTTTGGATTACGTTTTAGCTCTTGGATGCGGATTTGGCATCGTTGCGAGGACGGATCAGATAAAATTTGACCCGCCGCTGCCGGAGGAAATTTTAAAAAGCTTCAAAATGCCCGCGATCTTTTTGCAGCTAGAGGAATACACGCTTTCCAGCGCGCATCTTAGCAAGGATGAGCTGGTTTTCGAGGCGGGCTTTGGGCCGCAGGATTTTGCAAGCACGCTTAGCGTGCCGTTTTACGCGGTTTTGCAGATCGTCGTGGACGGCAAGCCTATCGCGGTAAATTTTTCTCGTCCCGAATCCGAGTGGCTTAAGCGCGAAAAATCGCGTAAAATTTTCTCAAAATGAGTGATATTTTAGAAGGTCTTAATCCCGCTCAGCGCGAGGCTGCGAGCCACGTGGACGGAGCGATGTTAATCTTAGCGGGTGCGGGCAGCGGCAAAACTAAAACGATCACCGCGCGCCTTGCCTACTTGCTCTCAAACGGCGTGCCTGCGGAGAACACTCTCACGCTTACGTTTACGAACAAAGCCGCCGCCGAGATGCGTTCGCGAGCGCTTAATCTGATAAGCGGGCTAAATTTAAGCAGCGTGCCGCTTCTGTGCACCTTTCATAAATTCGGGCTTTTGTTTTTGAAATTTCATATTAGCGAGCTTGGACGTAGCGCAAACTTCCAAGTGATCGATACCGACGATAAGAAAAAGATCATCAAGGGCTTTGAGATAAATTTGCCCACGTCGCTATTGGCGGCTAAAATTTCAACCTACAAAAATTCTCTGATCGGCCCCAAAGATATCGATGAGCTTCTAAAGGGCGAGGACGACGAGCTAAGCAGGATGTATAGCGGATTTTACGCGCATTGCGCTGATGCATATAAACGCTACGAGGCGTATTTGGTGGCGAATAATCTTGTGGATTTTGATGATCTGCTGATCTTGCCTTATAAAATTTTAAGCGCGAATGAGCGGCTATGCGATGAAATTTCGCGCCGTTACGCCTACATCACGGTCGATGAGTATCAGGATACCAACGACATTCAATTCAAACTGCTGCAAAAGCTCTGCACCGCGCACGAAAATCTCGTAGTAGTGGGCGATGACGATCAGAGTATCTACGGCTGGCGCGGCGCGCGGATAGAAAATATTTTAAATTTTAAAGATCAGTTCTCAAACGTAAAATTTATCAAACTCGAGCAAAATTACCGCTCCACGGATGAAATTTTAAATGCCGCCAACGAGCTCATTTTGCATAACAAAAACCGCCTCGGCAAGAGCCTTACTAGCATGAACGGCGGCGGCGAAAAGATCGAAATTTTGCGCTCGGACGAGGAGAGTATCGAGGCGGCAAAGATCGCAGAAGCTATCAAAAAGCTGCTTTCAAGCGGCGTAGCGCCCTCTGAAATCGCCGTGCTTTACCGCGTAAACGCTCTTTCGCGCGCGCTGGAGGAGGGGCTAAATCGAGCCAAAATCCCGTATAAAATGGTAGGCGGCGTGAAATTTTACGAGCGAGCCGAGATCAAGGATACGATCGCCTATCTGCGCTTAGTAAACGACGAGCACGACGACTTTTCGATGAGGCGGATCATAAACGTACCCAAGCGCGGCATCGGCAAGGTCTCGCTGGCAAAGCTCGAGGAGCTTTCGCGCCTGCGACTTATCAGCCTATTTGACGCGTTTAGCGAGCCTGACGCGGGGCTTAGCGCCAAGGCTGCACAAGCTCTAGCCGAGCTTAAAAGCGGCATCGCTTCTATCTCCGCGCTAGCCGATACTATCAAAAAAATAGACGCGCTGGAGCCCGCTTTCGGGTTAAAGGCCTACTATGCCTCGCTTCCGGACGGCGCCGATCGCGTTGCAAACATCGACGAGTTTTTGGCGATGCTGAAGGACGAGGCGAGCAATAAGCCCGATTTTGATCTGGCGGAATTTTTAAACGAGCTGAGCCTTCTTAGCGATCAAGACGCCATCATAGGCGATGCGATAAATATAATGAGCGTGCACGCGAGCAAAGGGCTTGAGTTCGAGCATCTTTTCGTAATCGGGCTGGAGGAGGGCTTTTTCCCGCTTTTGGGTGACAGCAATGACATTGAGGAGGAGCGTAGGCTCGCATACGTAGCGATTACGCGCGCCAAACGCACTCTCACGCTTAGCTTTGCCGCTAGCCGCTTTTATCGCGGCAAGCGCGAGAGGCTCGATGCTAGCAGGTTTATAGCCGAGGCGGGTTTGGTGGCTAAAGAGCCTCCGCGCGAGCAAAGTAGCGGCTTTAGCAAGGGCGAGCTGATTAAGCACAAACTCTTTGGCATCGGACAGATTACGGCGGTAAATGGCGACCGACTCACTATAAATTTCGGCGGAATTTCGCGCGTGATAATGTCAAATTTCGTAGAAAAGATTGGCTCTTATGAATAGATTGTTTTTGGCGGACAAGCCCGCTGGCATCGGCAGCAATAAATTTTTAAGCGCTCTTAAGCGCAAATACGGCGTGAAAAAGGCGGGCTTTAGCGGCACGCTAGATCCTTTCGCGAGCGGCGCGCTGATCGTGGCATTCGGGCAATACGCGCGCTTTTTTAGATTTTTGAAAAAGGAGCCAAAAGTTTACACTGCGACGTTGTGGCTGGGCGTGCAGAGCCCAAGCGGCGATAATGAAAACATAGGGCGCGTGGAGCAAATCCTGCCGCTTTCGCGCGAGGTTTTAGACGCTGCTATGGCGCAAATGCGCGGCGAGATAAAATTTATCCCGCCCGCTTTCAGTGCCAAAAAAATTAGCGGCGTGCGCGCATACAAGCTCGCTCGCGCGGGCGAAGAGGTGAGCTTGAAAGAGAGCTCGATGCGGGTTTTTGATGCTGAAATTTTAAGCTACGCTCACCCCTTCGTGAGCTTTCGCGTTGCGCTTAGCGAGGGCGGCTACGTGCGCTCTTTTGCGCAAATTTTAGCAGAAAAACTAGGCGTTTGCGGCACGCTAAGCGCGCTTAGACGAGAAAGCGAGGGAGTTTTTGACCTGCAAGATCCGCGCTTTGCGGACGAGACGGCGCTAAATCCGCTCGAGTTTTTGGATCTTCAGCCGAACTTTTACGACGGCGACGCGCGCGACGTGATCTTGGGCAAGAAGCTCGCCGCAAAAGATCTGGCTAGCCGCGCGGACGGGTGCTATCTGCTTATCTGCGGCGATTTTTACTCGATCATCGAGATTGGCGCGGGCGAGGTGAGGTATCTTTGGAACGACGTTCCGATCGCAGGCGGCGCGTTTTAAGCCGCGGCTCCAGCCTGAGACGGAATTTTGATCGGGCGGCCCTGGCTTGAAATTTGAGCGGTTATAAATACGGCGCGTTTTAAATTTGCTTGCATAGCGCGCCGCTCCGCGCGGCTAAATTTTATCGTGCGGAGCAGCGGACGAGAGATCGCGCTTTTTTGTTGCGCACGGATCGCAAATCGGTCTCAGGCGGCGTAAATTTAAACGTGCGGCTAGGCAGGCGACGCTCGCTTTTGAAAAGGAATAAATCCGCGGGGCTTAAATTTAAACGCGGCGAAGCGGCGTTTAAATTCGCTTTTGCCGCGCGATGGCGACGCACCGCGAGATTAAATTTGACGATTTAAAAAGCGCGTAGGTTGGAGCTTAGTGCCGCGGCAAGCGGTCCTTGCCGAATAAAATTCCGGCTTGCGGCGGCGTATAGTATGCTACGATAGACTTGATTTTGCGGCGCATCGCTAAGCTAAATTTACGACTTAGCGCGGCGCGGCTAGAATTTTGCTGGCTCGGAATTTTAATCTCTGAGATAAATTTGCGCCGCAAGCTGAAATTTAGCCGCATGCGTTGCGGATTAAAATTTCGCGCCGCATAAATTTACGCATCAGACGGGTAGTCGCGAGTTAAATTCCATGGCGCGCACTTCACGGCACGCGGTTTTAAATTTTAATCACACTGGGCAGGGCTTGCTGCAGGCTGAAATTTAACTTGCGCACGGATCGGAATTTTAATCGCGCCGGATGAGCTTGCGGCGGGCTAAATTTAACGCAAGCGCGCTAAGTCGCAGAAGGAGTAAAAATTTTGAAAGCTTATGCAAAGATCAATGTTTTTTTAAAAGTCGTCGGCACGCGCGGCGGTTATCACGAGATCGCCTCGCGCTTCGTGCTGCGCAGGGAGCTGTTTGATGAGATAAGCTTTGAGCGCGCGAGCGGCTTTGCGCTTGAATGCGGTGCCGCGCAGATCGCGGACAATATAATTTTAAAGGCCAAGGCGGCGCTTGAGCAGGTGGGCTTTGCGCGCGAGCTTGCGGAGTTTTTCGGCTCGCACAAGATCGTGCTTAAAAAACGTATTCCGATCGGCGCGGGTCTTGGTGGCGGCAGTAGCGACGCGGCGGCGTTTTTGCGGCTTGCGAACGAGGAGTTAAGCTTAAAAATTCCGCGCGAGCGGCTCATCGCGATCGCGCAAAATATCGGCGCGGACGTCGCGTTTTTTGTTAGCGGGCTTGAGGTCGCAAACGTGCGCGGTATCGGCGAGATCATCGAGCCTTTCGAGGACCGCCTGCCCGCGATCGAAATTTTAACGCCCGCGATCTTTTGCTCTACCGGCGCGGTTTATAACGAATTTCGCGCAAGCTTTATGCAAAACATAAACGCCGCGCAGGCGCAAGAGATGTTGCGTTTAAGCAGCGAGCAACTGCTAGAGCAATATGGCGGCTTTACGTTAAATGATCTTTTCGCGCCATGCATAAAGCTATATCCGCAGATGAGCAAGTATCGCGATATGTTTCTAAGCGGTAGCGGCAGCAGTGTGTTTTTCTTAAAATAGAAAAGCTGTGGCGGCGCGGTTAAAATTTAAAAGCTAAATTTAAAGATAAAATTTAAAATTTCGCTCGCCCGCTTTTAAATTTAAGCAAAAACGGGCTAAGCTTAGGGTCAAATTTAGAAGGAAAAAGATGAAAGAACTGAGTAAAAATCGCAAGGCATTTCAAGATTTTACGATACTTGAAAGCTTTGAAGCGGGCATCGTGCTAAAGGGCAGCGAGGTCAAAGCTCTGCGCGCGGGCAGGGGCAATCTCAAAGATAGCTTTTGTCGCGTGATCCGCGGCGAGCTGTTTTTGCTAAACGCGCATATCAGCTATCTTGAAAGCACAAACGCTCACTTTCGTCCCGACGAGGGGGCGGCGCGAAAGCTTTTAATGCACCGAAAGCAGATCGATAAGCTTCTGGGCGCGGTTAGCAAAGAGGGCCTTACCATCGTGGTTTTGTCGCTGTATCTGAATGATAAAAACCGCGTAAAGGCGCGTATCGCTTTGGCAAAAGGCAAAAATCTGCACGACAAGCGCGAATCGCTAAAGCGCAAGGAAGCCGATCGCGAAGCGCAAAGCGCGATGAAGCGATACGACAAGCATTCATTTTAAATTCACAAAACTTTGGTTAAAATGCGGGCTTAAATTTAAACCCGAAGGAAATGCAATGAAGAAATTTTTACTATCATGTTTGGCGATTTTTGTTTTAAGTGGCTGCGGAGATGATTCGCAGAAAAAGACGGGCTCTGCGGGCGAGAATCCTGCCGCGAGCGAGAATCAGATGGCAAAAAATTCCCCTCAAGATAAAAATGGCGAGCGTATTGGCGGAGAAAGTGGCGAGGAGGTAGCTTTTGCGCCGTTTAAAACGGGCGAGCGCCTTACGCTTAAAAGCGTCGTAGGCGGCGAGGTAACGATTGAGCGGACAGAAAAGGGCTTTAAGCTTGCGGACAGCGATAAAATTTTAATGTTTGATATTTTCGGTACATACTGCCAGCCATGCCGCATCGAAGCGCCGCATCTGATGGACTTTCAGCTAAAAAATTCCGCGGATTTTCTGATGGTCGGCTTGATTTATTTTGAGGACATTACGGACGCGCAAGTGATCGAAAATTTTACGAAAAAGTTTAATGCGTATTATTTCATCTCCAATTCAAAACAAAACGAGCGCATAGTGGGTCAAATTTTAAGCGACATCGGTTATCGCCACGCGCTTTCGATCCCTTTTAAGGTGGTGCTTAAAGATGGAAAATATCAAAGGCTTACCGACATTAATGAGGGCGATGAGCGGGGCAAGCCGTATTACTTAGGCATGGTTGATACCGATGTGATAAAAAGCGATATCGCCAGGATAAAAAATGGCAACTAAAACCGGTGTGCAGATTCACACTCGCGCCAAAACAAAATCTTTCGTGCCTCGTCCGTATAAAGTAATTTTGCTAAACGACGACGTGACGACGATGGATTTCGTGGTTTATATTTTGATGGAGATTTTCGCCAAAAACTTTAACGACGCCGTAGATTTAATGATGAAAGTGCATAAGCAGGGCCGCGCAGTTTGCGGCGCGTATCCTAAAGAGATAGCCGAGTGCAAGCAACAAGCGGTTTTACAAGCGGCAAAGGCCGCAGGATTCCCTCTTAGATGTGAGATCGAAGAGGATTAAATTTAAAGGAAAGCAATGATAGGATTTTTTTTAAACAAACATTTTGAACAAGCAATCAGCGTCGCAAACGACGGCGAGGACGAATATATCACCACTTCGCACGTAGTTTATGCGATTTTTAAATACAATAAGCCCTTTCATGGGCTAATCGCCAAAGAAATTCCGGATATTAACTACCTAAATATCTTGGATAATCTGGGCGGGCTTTTGGATATGATGCCTAAATCAAGTGGTAAGGATCCGGTGCAGACGATAGAATTTAAGCAGTTCTATACTGAATTAAATAACGCTAAAGAGCCTAAAAACGAGCTTGATTTTATGCTTAAAATTCTAAATGATAAGGAAAACGACTGCACCAAAATTTTAAATCACTACGGTATCAATGCTGCGATTTTTGAGCTCATCGTGCGAAAGTACAAATCCGCTTTCGATCACCGTGATGAGGTCGTTTCTCGCGACGAAGCCGCAGCGATTAAGCTAAACTCATACGATATCGATGATATCACGCATGCGATGAATTATGACGAAAGCCGCAGGCAGTGGCAGAATACGGAATTTGAGCCTGCGTTTGAGGGCGAAAAGGACGCCATAAACGAGCGCGATATTAAAAAGGACTCGCCTAGCTCACTTTATACAGCGAATCTCAATAAAATTGCGCTTGAAGGTAAGATCGATCCACTCATCGGACGCGAAAAAGAGATCGAAAAGACGCTACAAACCCTCTGTCGCCGCAAGAAAAATAATCCGATCTTAGTGGGCGAAGCAGGAGTTGGTAAAACCGCGATCATCGAGGGTATCGCGCTAAAAATCGTCCGCGGCGAAGTGCCAGAAAAGCTAAAAAACAAGGTGATTTACGCCCTTGATGCTGGCGCGCTAATCGCAGGAACTACGCTGCGCGGTGAATTTGAAGAGAGGCTAAAGGATCTCATAGACGAGTTTAGCGCCAATCAAAACGCGATTTTATTTATCGATGAAATTCACACGATCGTGGGTGCAGGCACGGGCAATCGCAACGAACTTGATATGTCAAACATCCTAAAACCTTCGCTTGCAAGCGGCGAGCTATCGGTCATCGGCGCTACTACATACGGCGAATACCGCTCGTTTTCGCAGGATAAAGCGCTTAGCCGCAGGTTTTGTAAGATCGATGTGAGCGAGCCTAGCATTGACGATAGCTTCGAAATTTTAAAAGGCGTAGCCAAAAAATATGAGGAATTTCACGGCGTAAAATTTAGCGACGAAATTTTGCGTGATAGCGTAACGCTTGCTAAAAAATATCAAAACGATAAATTCCTTCCCGACAGCGCTATTGATCTTATCGACGAGGTGGGTGCGAGCTTTGCGTTTAAGCCACACGAAGCTCCTCTTGAAATCAGTAAGGATGATTTAGTAAATACACTTTCGATTAGCGCGAATATTGCAAATTTAAGTAGTAGCGTCGATAATAAACAGGTACTAAAAAATCTGGAAACCAATATCAAGCGTGAAATTTTCGGTCAAGATGAAGCGGTTAGCAGTCTTTGTAAGGCGCTTCTACGCTCTTACGCTGGGCTTGGAGGCGCAAGCTCCCCAATCGGCGTATTTTTGTTCGCAGGTAGCAGCGGCGTGGGCAAAAGTGAGCTAGCCAAGGTCTTAGCCGCGCAGCTTGGAGTGCATTTTGAGCGCTACGATATGAGCGAGTATATGGAAGCTCACAGCGTCTCTAGGCTCATCGGAGCACCTCCCGGCTACGTGGGCTTTGAAAATGGTGGAATTTTAACGAATAACATTAAAAAGCACCCTTACAGCGTCATTTTATTTGATGAGGTGGAAAAAGCTCATCCTAGCATGACGAATATTTTTTTAGGAATTTTCGATAACGCAAGTCTTACCGATAACAACGGCGTTACGACCGATTTTAAAAATACGATCATAATAATGACGTCGAATTTAGGCACGAAAGAGGCGCCGCAGGTCGGATTTACGAAGGACGAGAGCTATAAAGTAGATAGCGCCATAAGAAGCTTTTTTGCGCCGGAATTTCGCAATCGTATCGATAAAATCATAAATTTTAACCGCTTAAGCGGCGAAATTTTAGAAAAAATCGTGGATAAAACTATCGGCGAGCTGGAGTCGCAGCTAAAAAACGTAAAGATTAGTCTAAACAAGGAAGCAAAAGATTTGATTATATCGCGCGGCTATTCAGACGAGTTTGGCGCGCGAAATTTAAAGCGCGAGATCAGCTCGCAGATAAGCGATCATATAAGCGGTGAGCTGCTTTTTGGCGCGCTGCAAGAGGGCGGCTTAGTTAGCGTGAGCGTAAAAGATGGCGAGCTAAGCTTTAGCTTTGCTTCTACGCCTTTGCCGCAGATAGAAAAAAAGCAACCTGCACTAGCTCAAAGCAGTGTCGTTAAATAATGGCTCGGTTTTACGATTTTCCAGATCCTATGGATGCGCCCGATTTTGCGCCGCTTGCAAGTGGCGGCGATCTGAGCGAGGATTGCTTGCTTAGCGCTTATAGCGCAGGGATATTTCCGTGGTTTAACGAGGATGAGCCGATTTTATGGTGGTCGCCCGATCCGCGCGCAGTGCTTGATCCGCGCGAAGTGCGTGTGCAAAAGTCCATTAAGCCCTATCTTAAGCGATATGAAGTGAAATTTGACGCAAATTTTAAGGGCTTCATCGAGCGCTGCAAAGACGTGCGCAAAAAAGAGAGCGACGGCACGTGGATCAGCGAGCAGATCGCGGAGGCATACTCGCGCCTGGCGGATGCGGGCATCGCTCACAGCGTCGAGGCGTACGAGGAGGGCGAGCTCGTAGGCGGGCTATACGGGCTTATTTTTGGCCGCGTGTTTTGCGGCGAGAGCATGCTGAGCCTAAAGAGCAATGCTTCGAAAGTGGCGCTGATTAGGCTTTGCGAGGTGCTTGCTAAGTTTAATTTCCTGATCGATTGTCAGATCATGAACGAGCATCTGAAATTTATGGGCGCAAAGGAGATGGCGCGCGAGGAATTCCTTGCTTTATTCGCCGATCTTAGCGCTCAAGATAGCGGCTTTGAGCGCTTTGCGGATCTTAAAATTCCGCGCGGCGTTTAGCTTTGAGCCGGACATTGAAACGAAATCGCGCGGGAAGCATACGCGCTAAATTTAAAATTTAAAGAAACGGTAGATGGTAGTAAGAGATAAAAGCTCCTCGGTCGGTATGATTATTGTGATGTTTATATTCGTGCCGGCGGCGCTTTTTGTATTTTTGGCGATTTTATATTTTTGGGGCAGCACTGAGCGCAAGCTACCGCGCCTGGATGTCAATGAAACCAACAGCGCGATCCGCGGCGCGATAATCGCAAAAGATAACTACGTCGCGGCAAATTCCGTCAAACTCTACAAAGTTAGCGTCGATGCGCGCAGCATCGATAAAAACAAGCTTGATCTTTTCGTGCGGCTTTATTGCATCTATACGGGCGATAGCGAAAAGCGCGTCAAAAGTGCGATCGAGGGCTCTGGCGGCACGACCGTGCTGTCGTATAAAATCGACGCCAAAACCGCCGTGCATCTAAAAGAGCTTGCGTATAAGCTAAATTTAAAAAAGGTCTTCGTCAGCTTCATAGGCGCAAACGGTAGGCTAAATCCGCCTATCCGCATGAGCGTGAGCGAAAGCGGCGAGAAGCGCAGCTACAATGTCGGCGATTCGCTCACTCCGTTAATCGGCTATATCAATAAAAAAGAGGTTGATGGTATTACTAAGGTTAGCGGAATTAAGGGGATCGAGAAGTACTATGAGTATTATCTAGCGCCGGTTAGAGATGAGTTTATCGTGGGCCCGCGCGATATCGGCGGCAACATCATCCTAGAGCGTAGCAGCAAAAAAACGGGCAGGATCGACGGCTACAACGTCCGTCTAAGCGTGCCACTAACGCTGCAAAGAAAGATAGAGCGCCTAAGCGATGAGGGCGCTGATAATTACGATGCGCGAGAAATCGTGGTGGGCATTATGAACTCCAAAACGGGCAAAATTCTATCTCTTGCAACCAACGCCCGCTATGACCCCTCAAACATCACGAAAAACGATCTTAAGAATTTAAATTTTACCGCGAGCGAATACGCCTACGAAGTGGGCTCGATTATGAAGCCGATAATTTTCGCAATCGCCTATGATGCCAAAGCCGTCAAACCGGGCGAGATCATTAATACCTATAACGGCAGCTATAAGCTTGGTACTCGCACGATCCGCGACACGCATCCTGCAAAGCAGATGAGCGGCGAGGAGATCATCATCCACAGCTCAAATATTGGAATGATTAAAATTTCAGAGCGGCTGGAGGGGCAGGCTATTTATGACGGGCTTATGAACTTTGGTATGTCGCAAAAAACAGGTATCGATCTGCCGTATGAGCAAAGCGGAAATATCCCAAGTATCAAAAGCCTGAATAATAAAATTTACAAAGCCACGATCAGCTACGGCTACGGCGCGCAGATGACCTTCCTTCAGATGCTCAATGCCTACACCGTCTTTAACAACGGCGGCGTCATGATTAGCCCGCGTCTAGTCGAAAATCTAGAAAATAACGGCAAAACTTACACCGTTAACGAAAGCGAAACCCGCCAGGTCATCTCTAAAACTACCGCTGACGTAATAAAAGGAATTTTAATCAAAACGGTTGAGAGCGGCACGGGGCGCAAAGGGCGGGTAGCGGGGCTGCAAATCGGCGGCAAGACGGGCACTGCGCGTATCGCTAAGGGGGGCGGCTATTCGAGCGCCTATAATAGCTCGTTTTTTGGCTTTGCCAACGACGCGGACACCAGCTACACGATCGGCGTTTTGGTGCGCGAGCCTAAAAGGGGCAGCTACTACGCCGCTCAAAACGCGCTACCGATCTTTAAGCGGGCGGTAGGAATTTTGATAGAGGAGGGCTATCTAAAGCCCGCAGCCGACGCAAACGCTACGCAAAAGGTCGAGATCAAGGATGAGGCGGTTGAAATTAAAGATTAAATTTGCTAAATTTCGCGAGGTTTTTTAAAATTTTGCGGCGACGAAATTTCACGGAATTTAGCGCGACTTTTGAAATTTTAAGGCGTTTAAATTTTACGGCGCGGAATTTTGGCGGGATAGAATTTCGTGGCGTAAATTTTAACGGCACGGCGATGGAATTTTATCGCGACGCGGGATTTTGGCGCGGTAGTAAAATTTTATCACGGCTTGGAATTTTGCATGGTGCCACTCGCTGCGCTAAGGCATTGGAATTTTATCGTGGCTTGGGATTTTGCCATAGCGCAAAATTCCGCGTCAAGGCAAAATTTTAAATTTGCCGTCGCGCAAGCAGCGCAAGTAAAACGGCGAGCGAGCTTAGCTGCTTAAATTTAAAGACGTGGCGCTATTAAATTCGCGTCGTATGCCCGTGCAGCTGCGGAATTTGACGATAAAATTTAACGCAAAGAAAAGAGGAAAATATGAAAGCAAATGAGGGAAAAATGAAAATAGCGATAATCGGACTTGGCTACGTGGGGCTTCCTTTGGCGGCGGCGTTTGCGGCGAAACACGAGGTCGTGGGCTTTGACGTCTGCCTGGAGCGCATAGAGGAGCTGCGCGGCGGGCACGACCGCACGCTGGAGCTTAGCGACGAGGAGCTTGCTGCGGCGATTCAAAACGGGCTTAAATTTAGCGCAAAGCTAGATGATATGAGGCAGAGCAATTTTTATATCGTGTGCGTGCCGACGCCCGTAGATAGGCTAAATCGCCCCGATCTCACGCCGCTAATCAAGGCCAGCGAAAGCGTTGGAGCCGTGCTTAAAAAGGGAGACATCGTCGTGTATGAAAGCACCGTCTATCCGGGCGCTACGGAGGAGGACTGCGTGCCGGTGTTGCAGCGCGTAAGCGGGCTAAAATTTAACCGCGATTTTTTCTGCGGATATTCGCCCGAGCGGATCAATCCGGGCGATAAAATTCACACCGTCACTAAGATCAAAAAGATCGTCTCTGCAAGCACTGCTGAGGCTTTGGACGTCGTAGATAGCGTCTATCTTAGCATCCTGCAAAACGGCACCTTTCGCGCCAGTAGCATCAAGGTCGCCGAGGCTGCAAAGGTGATCGAAAATACCCAGCGCGACATCAATATCGGCTTTATCAACGAGCTTGCGATCCTGTTCGGCAAACTCGGTATCAACACCAACGACGTCATCGACGCGGCGGCTACGAAGTGGAATTTCTTAAGCTTCCGTCCAGGCCTCGTCGGCGGACACTGCATCGGCATCGATCCGTATTATCTGGCGCAGAAGGCGACCGAGGTGGGTTATCACCCAGAAATCATCCTCTCAAGCCGCCGTATTAACGATAATATGGGAAGCTACGTCGCTACGGAGGTCGTTAAGATGATGATAAAATACGACGAAAAGGTAAAGGGCGCGAAGGTCTTGATCTTGGGGCTGACGTTTAAAGAAAACTGCCCTGATACCCGCAATACGCGCGTCGTAGATATGATAAACGAGCTTAAAAATTTCGGCTGCGAGGTAAGCGTCTATGATCCTTGGGCTAGCGCCGCCGACGCCAAGAGATACTACGACATCGATCTGCTGCAAAAGCCCGACTTGCGCAAATTTGACTGCGTCGTAATCGCCGTGGCGCATAAGCAATTTTTTGAGCTTGATTACGCGGGCTCGCTGGTTTACGACGTGAAAAACGTCTATAAAGGCGCGCAAGGAAAGCTCTGAAATTTAGCTTGGGGTTTAAATTTAAGCCTCTAAATCGGTGGTTTAGCGGGAATAAAGATGAACGAAGCAAGGCTCGAAGAGCTAAAGAAAATTCTAAATGAACGACGTCAAAATTTGGAGCAAGGCTCACAAGAAAATTCTGACGCTCAAAATTTTGATGTCTTAAATTTTGATACTTCAAAATCCGATACCTCAAATTTAAACGTAGAAGGAAATCTAAAATTTCAAAATTCAAATTCCGATGATGCCGCTCCTAATAAAAATTCTAAAACCGGGGCTAGGGATTACGACAAAGATCCGATTGTTATAAAAAATTACAACATTATGCACTTGCTGTTTTATATCATCATAGCAATCATTATTCCGTCTATTTTCATAAAAATTTTGTATAACAAAGGTTTGATAGATTTATATTATGGCGGTAGAACATATTTGCTATATAATCAAAATTCAACTTTTATTTTAAGTGTTTTATTTTTGTGCCTGTTCGCCTTGTATTGCTATTTTGCAAAAGAAAATGATATTATTATCAACAATTCGCACATAACATATTTTAAAAACATATCAAGCGGGTTGGAAATTTTTAAAATAGACAATGATAGCTTTATCAAGAAAAACTATAAATTGAAAATAAATGTTTTATGTTTTATTTTATGTTTTATTTCCCTATTGTCGGGTTTTGGCTATCAAGAAATTATTTTTGTCGCTTCTATACTTGTCGTTAGATTTTTGCCAATATTCCTATTTTCGATGCTCTACAATAAAAAATTTGAATTTTATAATCCGGGATATTTATACATTAAAACAAGAACTGGAAAACAGATAATTCCTTTGGTTTCAAAAAAAGATACAAAAGAGGTAAGAGAATATTTTTTAAATAAACTCAATATCGATATTGGCGATAAAGTAAATTATTTTATGTAGTCAAATTTCCCAACAAAAGAGATGCAGATGAGTAGAGAAAGCGTTGCAAAGAAAGAATTAGACAAAGCAGAAGCTAGGTAAAAAATGTCAGAGATAATTTTGATTAAAATATTTCCAAAATAAATATGGCGATAGAATAAAGCGGAGATTGTTTAACAAAAGATAAAATTTTGCCGATTTTATCGGTATTGTATTAGGCTTGCGAACTCCGAAAAAATATAAAAAATTCGAATAGAAAAGTTAAATTTAATCTCTAAATTTACAGCGCTTGCGCGAGTATAAATTTCGCGAAATCCTCGCGGGAGTTCGGGCTTTTGCACACTTCGTAGTATTCGTAACCCAGCTCGCGCGCCCTAGCCCTATAAAAAATATCCAGCTCAAAATCGGTCTCGGAATTATCCACGCAAAACGCGATCGGAAATATGAGCGCTTTTTTGCCCTGCAGATCTCGCAAGACGTCCGCGACATTGGGCTCTAGCCACTTCACGGGACCCAGGCGCGATTGATACGCCAAAATAATCTCTTTAAATTTAATTCCGCGCGCAGCCAGCAGATTTTTTAAAATTTCCACGTGCGCCTCTACCTGTGCCTCGTAAGGATCACCCGCGGTGATAATTTTTATCGGCAGTGAATGGGCGGAAAATATGAGCGAAATTTGCGAAATTTCATCCGCGCTAAATTTCGCGACGCAGCTTGCGATTAAATTTAGTAAAATTTCGTTGTAAGCGGCGTTGTCGTAGAAAATATCAATGGTTTTATAATTTTTTATACCGAGCCGTTTAAGCGCCGCTTCGGCAGAGCACAGGCTCGATTGCACCGTAGTTTTCGAGAAGTGCGGATACAAAGGCATCAAAATTATCTCGTCAAAATCCGCATATTTTTTAAGCACGTCCTCCGCAAATGGCGGCGTGTAATTCATCGCATAATCGCAAATTAGCTCGTCTATCGGTTTTTCATCTTTCGGCGCCTCGTTTTGTGTCTGCGCCTCTTGCGACGGCTTGCTCTGCGATGAAACGTCTTGCGACGGCTCATTTGCAGCGCTTACACTCGCCGCATTTTCAAATTTTAACCCCGCGCCGAATTTTGCTCGCGCGAGTAAATTTACCCGCTCGCAAAGAGCGGCGGTGATGGAGCATATCGGCGAGCGCCCGCCCAATTTTTCGTAGTTGCTGCGCGCCGATGCGGTTCTGCTTTTTACGATGAGAGAGGCCAAAACGCTGCGCCAAAAATCACTCTTAACGCCCAAAATAAAGGGGTCGTTAAACATATTTTTTAAAAAAACTTCAACCTCGCTCAGATTGTTCGGACCGCCCATGTTGAGCAAAATTAGGGCTTTTTTCATGAGATGATTTCTCTGATTTTTATCGCATCCTCGACGCTTGCAAGACCTGCGTTAGTACTGCTGTCGCACATCGCGCAAAACGCTTCGTGTTCGCGGCGTAGCGAAAAGTCGTCGCGATCGACGCGCAGATTTACGCGCCCGTCAGGCGTAATTTTAAAAAGAGTTATTGAGATTAGATCGCCAAAATACACGCCGCTGTCGGTGCAAATCTCGATACCGTGGCGCCTGATCGGATAGAGATTGGACTGCATTAGCGTGCAATAGCAGCCGCTTTTTGTGTGAAGTGTCGCGCATGCGGCTAGAGTGCGCTCTTTAGAGATATTTTTGCTAAGTTCTATGCAGGCGATCTCGCTGTGAGAAAGCAGCCGCACAAGATCGATATCTCTAAAAAGGGCATTGGCTACGATATCTGCTCTATCATCGTTTGCAAAACCGCTTACAAAGCTCATCGAAAAAATTTTATCCCCCTTGGCAAGCTCGCGTAGCAAGGATACGATTACTGGATTGTAGCGGTCGGAGTAGCCTACGGCTAGGCGCGTGCCGTTAGTAGTGACTGCGTAATTTATCTCTCTGGCTTCGGCTAGGCTTTGCGCGAGCGGAGATTCTACGAAGATATTTTTGGTAAACGGCAGGCATTTTAAAATCAGCTCTTTATGCGATGGCGGGGGAGCCGTGATGACTACGGCATCGGGCTTGGCGACGTTAAAAAGATCGGTTAGATTATCAAAGATCGGATATCGCGGGCCGAAATTTTCACTGCTGCCCTTATGATAAAGCGCTACAAGCTCGAAATAATCGCTCCTTCTTAGCTCGCTAAAGTGCTTTTGACCAAGCTCGCCCATGCCTATGATCGCTATCTTTTTTTTCATCGCCATGCCCTAAATTTAATCTTTCGCGCCATTATAACTAAGAATGGTTAAAATTTTATAGTTTTTAAAATCTAATTTAGCTAAAATGCGCCTTTAAAATTTAACTTGAAATAGGACAAATCATGGATATTAGAAGCGAATATTTAAATTTCTTTGCGAGCAAAGGCCATCAGATCATCCCCAGCGCGCCGCTAGTGCCCGATGATGACAGCTTGCTTTTTACAAACGCGGGCATGGTGCCCTTTAAAAGCATATTTACAGGAGCCGTACCGCGCCCGACGCCGCCTATCCGCACGAGCTGTCAGACCTGCATCCGCGCTGGCGGCAAACACAACGACCTAGACAACGTCGGCTACACCGCGCGCCACCACACGTTTTTTGAGATGCTTGGAAATTTCAGCTTCGGCGAGTATTTCAAAGAGCAGGCGATCGCCTATGCGTGGGAGTTTGTAACCGAAATTTTAAAGCTTCCCAAAGAAAAACTCTACGTCACCGTGCATGAAAAGGACGATGAAGCGTTTGGGTTCTGGGCGCAGCACATAGCGCAGGAGCGTATCTACCGCTTCGGCGATCACGATAACTTTTGGGCGATGGGCGATACCGGCCCGTGCGGCCCGTGCAGCGAAATTTTTTACGATCAGGGCGAGGAGCATTTTCACGGAAGCGAAGATTATATGGGCGGCGATGGCGACCGCTTCTTGGAGATTTGGAATTTAGTTTTTATGCAGTATGAGCGCAGCAAAGACGGCAAGCTTAGCCCGCTTCCAAAGCCTAGCATCGACACGGGCATGGGCCTTGAGCGCGTCACGGCGATTAAAGAAGGCAAGTTTAGCAACTACGACAGCTCGCTTTTTATGCCGCTAATTGATGAGGTTGCAAAGCTTTGCGGCAAACCTTACGTTTATGAAAGCGGCGCGAGCTACCGCGTCATCGCCGATCATATCCGCTCGGTTACGTTTTTGCTAGCACAAGGAACAAATTTTAACCGCGAGGGCAGGGGATACGTTTTGCGTAGAATTCTGCGTCGCGCCGTTCGCCACGGCTATTTGCTCGGCATCAAAGAGCCGTTTATGTACCGCCTCGTGGATAAAGTATGCGAGCTGATGGGCGGGCACTACGCCTATCTGAATGAGAAAAAGCAGATCGTAAAGGAGCAGATCAAACTCGAAGAGGAGCGGTTTTTCGCCACTTTGGCAAACGGCATCGAGCTTTTTAACGAGGAGCTTGCGCGCACTAAAGAAATTTTTAGCGGCGAGGTCGCGTTTAAGTTATACGATACTTACGGCTTTCCGCTCGATCTGACCGCTGATATGCTGCGCGAGAAAAATTTGCGCGTGGATGAAGCTAAATTTGACGCGCTTATGAGCGAGCAAAGGCAGATAGCTAAAGCCGCATGGAAGGGCAGTGGCGATAAAAACGTCCGTGGCGATTTTAAGGCGCTGCTAGAGAAATTTGGTGAGAATAAATTTAGCGGTTACGAAGAGCTTAGCCGCACGAGCAAGGTTTTAGCGCTGCTTAACGAGGATTTTGCGGAAGTGGATGAGCTCAAAGCCGGCGATATCGGCTGGGCGATGTTTGATATCACTCCGTTTTATGCACAAAGTGGCGGTCAAACGGGCGATAGCGGCGAAGTGGAGTCCATAGCCGATGTGTTTGATACTCAGAAATTTTATGGGTTAAATTTGTCCCACTTGCGCCTTAATCGTAACCTAAAAATCGGCGATATCGTCGGGCTAAAGGTTTCTGAGGAGCGTGAGCAGATTGCACGCCATCACAGCGCGACGCATCTTTTGCACGCGGCGCTTCGTGCGGTGCTAGGGGCTCATATCGCTCAAGCAGGAAGCTTAGTCGAGGCAGACCGCTTAAGATTTGACTTCTCGCATCCTAAGGCACTTAGCGACGAGGAGCTAGCTAAAATCGAGGAATTTGTAAATAATGCCGTTTGCAAGGGCTGTGCGGCAAAAACTGAGATCATGGATATAGATGACGCTAAAAACAGCGGTGCAATCGCGCTTTTTGGCGAAAAATATGGCTCAAAAGTGCGCGTTGTGAGCTTCGGAGAGATTAGTAAGGAGCTTTGCGGCGGAATTCACGTGCGTAATTTAAGCGAGATAGGACCGTTTTTTATCGTCAAAGAAAGCGGCGTAAGTGCGGGCGTTAGGCGTATCGAGGCAGTTTGTTCGCGCGCTGCTTTAAATTTAGCGCTTCAAAATCGCGCTAAGCTTGCTGAAATTTCTACAGAGCTAAAAGGGATTGAGCCTCTCCGCGCGATTGAGAAATTAAAAGATGAGATTAGATCGCTAAAAGATCAGATCAAGCATGCAAGCAGTTCTCATGCACTGGCTTTTCTAAATGTCGGTGATACCAAACTTTGCGTAGCCTCGGTCGAAAGCGGTGATATAAAAACTATGATAGATGAGTTTAAAAATAGCCACGAAAAGGCGGCGATAATGCTGATGCAAGTAGGCACCGACGGCAAAATTTCAATCGCAGCAGGTGTTAAAAACGCGCCTATTAAAGCTGGCGAGTGGGTTAAGCTAGCAGCGCAAATTTTAGGCGGCGGTGGCGGCGGACGCGATGATTTTGCGACCGCAGGCGGCAGGGACGTGCTAAAAATCGAAGAAGCGATCAAAGAGGCGATCTCTTACGCAAAAGGTAAAATTTGAACGAAATCGATACCGGCTTCATCAAAGCCTCGCAAATTTTGCCGCTGATTCACATTTTAAGCGTGATTTTTTTGATCTGCGCGCAGATCTGCGTATTTTTGATCGCGCGGATTTTTATGAATTTAAGCAGTAAAAGTCAAGCGGATGCGAAGGATGTAAAATTTGCAGAAATTTTACGATATATGAAACGCTATGAGCAGTTCTTTGCACTATTTTTGGTGATCGTTTGCGTAAGTGGATTTTTTCTTGCGGATGGCGGAGGTTTTAAATTTTCAGATCCTATGGTAAAAGGTGCGATTGCCACGCTGTGGGCTGGCGCCGGCTTTATACTACTAAATTTTATCTACATGCATTATAAAATTTTATCTTTGAAGCGAGCTTTGGATGCGGGAGATGAGCTTGAGGCGAATGAGCATTTAATCATCGTCGTTAAATATTTCATCCCGTTAAATATCGTAGTTACGCTGATTTGCGTTTATCTAGGCGTGACTGTGGGCGAGTTTTGATGATCTATTTAGCTTCCAGCTCGCCTACTAGGGCGCAAATTCTAAAGGATAGCGGCGTAGAATTTACGCAAATTCCTTTTAATTTCGACGAAAGCGGCATTAGTAAGGACGATGCACGCACCTATGCTTACCGCGTTGTCTTGGCCAAGAAAGCGCAGTTTTTTAAAATTTATAAAAATTATGATAGAGTGCTGTTTGCCGATAGCTCCGTACTTGCCGGCGGCGAAATTTTAGGCAAGGCGCGGGATGAAGCGGACGCGTTAAGGATGCTGCGGGCTCAAAGCGGTGCTAGCTGCGCTGTTTATACTGCGATGATTTTTTGCAGTAAGGCGTTAGAGCTTTCGGCGCTTAGCGTCGCAAGCTTTGAATTCGCAGAATTTAATGAAGCAGATTTAAAAGGCTATATCGCTAGCGGCGATTGGTGCGGCAAGGCGGGTGCGATGAGTATCGAGGGCTTTAATGAAAAATATATCAAAAGCTCGCGTGGGTCAAAATTCACGGCGATGGGGCTTGATCTGGAAATTTTAAAGAGGTTTGTATGGTAAGAGTTTTATTTAGTTTTATTACGGTTTGTGCGTTTGCCGCAGGCGGGATTTTTTTGTATTTTTACTCGCAAATCCGCTTGGAATCGGACTCCATAATCAATTATCATCCAGAGCTCACGACTAAAATTTATGACCGCAACGGCAATCTGATAGCCAATGTTTTTAATGAACAAAATAGAATTTACGTAAAATTCGACGAGATCCCAGGTCGCGTGATCGAGGCGCTCGTGGCTATCGAGGATACGGCGTTTTTCGAACACGGCGGTGTGAATGTCGAGGCGATTTTTAGGGCGATTATTAAGGACATCAAAGCGATGAAATTCGTCGAAGGGGCTTCCACGATTACGCAGCAGATCACGCGAAATTTAGTTCTTTCTAGCGAAAAGAAGCTTGATCGCAAGATCAAAGAAGCGATCCTATCGCTTAAGATAGAAAACGCTCTAAGTAAGGAACAAATTCTAGAGCGTTACTTCAACGAAGTGTATTTCGGGCACGGATATTACGGCATCCGCACGGCGGCTTTGGGATATTTCAAAAAAGATTTGCAAGATTTAAGCCTTAAAGAGATCGCGATTTTAGTGGGCTTGCCGAAAGCTCCTAGCAGCTTTGATCCTACTAAGCACCTGGATTTGTCGCTTTCGCGCGCCAATAACGTGATTTATAGGATGCATGAGCTCGGCTGGATAAATAAGACCGAATATGAGCTCGCGATGAACGAACAGCCTACGATCTACAACGAAACGCTCACGCAAAACGTAGCGCCGTATGCCGTAGATGAGATTATAAAAGAAGCCGAAAAAATTCTACCGGACGTCCGCACGGGCGGATACCGCATAGATACGAGCCTTGATCTAAAAGCGCAGGCGATGGCGCAAGAGGCATTAGTTTTCGGCTACAATGAAATTTTAAAGCGCAATAAAGACGCTAATGCAAGCAACGTAAACGGCGCTATGGTCGTTACGCATCCGCAAAATGGCGAAATTTTAGCCTTAGTAGGTGGCGTGGATTACGCGAAATCAAATTTCAATCGTGCCAGCCAATCCCAGCGCCAAACTGGCTCCAGCTTTAAGCCTTTTGTCTATCAAATCGCCCTTGATATGGGCTACTCGACGATGACCGAAGTTCCCGATATAGCTAGAGAATTCGACGATGGCAGCGATAAAACGTGGAAGCCGAAAAATTACGACAAGACTTACAGTGGCTATATCACGATCAAAGAAGCTTTAACGCGCTCGCGTAACCTTGCCTCGATCAATCTGATGCAATCTATCGGCGTTGATCGCGCGGTAAAAAAGCTTGGCGAGTTCGGCTTTAAAAACGTCCCGCCCGCCCTGTCGGTAGCTATTGGCAGCTACGGAATTTCGCCGCTTGAATACTCCACGATGTATTCGATGTTTCCGGGGCTTGGGATTACTGCAAAATCAAAATTTATCGTTTCGATTACCGATAAGGACGGCAAAACTCGCTTTATCGAGCCTGAGCGCCGCCGCGTGCTGCGCCCGGAGCAGGCATATCTGATGACTACACTACTAAAAAATATCGTGCAGCGCGGCACCGGTACTCGCGCGCGCGTGCAGGGCATCGACATAGCGGGTAAAACAGGCACCTCAAACGATAGCATAGATGCATGGTTTTGCGGCTTTACGCCGGATTTACAGATCATAATCTGGTATGGCAACGACGATTATAAACCTATGCGAAAGGTCGAGGGCGGCGGTCGCACTGCAGCACCGGTGTTTGCGCGCTTTTTAACAAATTACCTTAAAGAGTATCCGCAAACTAAACGAAATTTCACGGTTCCGGACGGCGTCTTTAGCAGCTCATACAACGGCAAGGAGGAGTATTACACTAAAATTTCGCCGCTTCCTAAACCCCGCGAAAGCAGCAGCGACGGATCATTGTGAATTTAATTTAGATGTAATTTAAATTTATAGATTAGAGTATGCGAACGACGGATTTTAGTGTGGAATTTTTTATAAAGATTAAAAATATTAAAGGCTCTTTTGGTAAAAATGCAAACTTTAAAATTGTATAGTATAAAAAGATTGATTTATAATAAATTTAAGCCGAGCAATGGTAAAATGACAACTAAATTTTTTAAAAGATTCAGGATATTTACTTTATGGAGTTTGCAAATCAGAAATCTGAAATACCGCTTTTTATAATCAAGGATTATTGGACTAAAATCAGTACGGAATGTTATTTAATCTTAGTTGTATTTTTAGTTATATTTCTATTTTTTTGTAGAGGAAGTGCTTGGGCATATCAATTTTTAGGAGCCGTTACTTTTTTGGTGGGAATTTTATTTATTAATAAACATAAATTTTTAAATTTCTATTCCGATAGAATAGAATATAATTCTTTATGCAAAAATTATAACGACGTATATTCGATACATAAAAGTGTAAAGACTTCTAATTTTGATAAAATCGCTATTTATAAATTTTCTGGACTAGTAATTGAAGACGCTTGCAAATACAATGCCAATATAACTAGATTTAAAAAATTTCTCTTGCTAATTTTATCATACGCTCTGCATCCGCTCAATATTATTTGCTTTAGTGTACTTAAAATTTTAAAAAGAATAGATAGCATAAATTTAAATGTTCTAATTTTATTAGATAGTACTCATAGTAATTATTTTGCCATTCCGCTAACTATGTTAAGTGAGTATGAACGAGTAAATTTGAAAAAGTATTTAAAAGACAAACTAAATCTAAATCTTGATAACATTGAGATCAGGGATAGATTTGTAGATATAAATTTTATATAAAATTTTCTAAAATACCTTATTCCAGTATACTTTAATAAATTCCAGCTTAAGCAGATAAATTTTATCTTTTTATTGACGAGCCTCAATGCTTATCGAAATTTAAATAGGTAAAATTCCCTCCTAATTTCAGTTAAAGGAGTGAAAATGGCAGAATTTAAGAAGCTCTGGATGACGCTTGTAGCGGTACTCATCGTGGGCTTTAGTTTCTTGGGTTTTTACGGCGGCGAGGTGTATAGGCAGTCTCCGCCGGTGGTAAAATTTACCGATGCTAGCGGAGCTGAGCTGATCAGTACCGAGCGCATTTACCGCGGGCAGGAGGCCTGGCAGAGTATCGGCGGTATGCAGGTGGGCTCGATCTGGGGCCATGGAGCGTATCAGGCGCCTGATTGGAGCGCGGATTGGCTGCATAAGGAGCTGGTCGCGTTTATGGATATCAAGGCGCAGGAGCGTTTCGGCGTGAAATTTAACGCCTTAAATGACGAGCAAAAGGCGCAGATCAAGGCGCTTACCAAGGCTGAGTATCGCACCAACACCGTAAAAGACGGCACCGTCAAGCTAAGCGATGATCGCTTGAAGGCTATGGCGGTCGTAAAAGACGAGTACATGGGCGTTTTCGGAAACGATCCGCGCTTTAAAAAGCTTCGCGAGGATTACGCAATGAAGGAAAACACGCTCGCAAACGAGCAACATCGCTCCGAGCTTATGGATTTCATCTTTTGGACTGCTTGGGCCGTTTCTACGGATCGTCCGAGCGGAGAGGCGACCTATACCAATAACTGGCCGCACGAGCCGCTGATAGACAATGTCCCTACCACGGAAAACGTCATTTGGACTATCGTAAGCCTCGTTGTTTTGCTTACCGGCATTGGTTTGCTGGTGTGGTTTGGAAATTTCTACGGCAAAAAGGACGAGGATTTCGAGGCTCCTGCGAAGCTTAACGCCGATCCGATCGCCGCTTTAGCGCTTACGCCGTCGCAAAAGGCGCTCGGCAAGTACCTTTTCGTAGCGATTGCGTTGTTTGCATTTCAAGCCTTCATCGGCGGCTTTGTTGCGCACTATACAATCGAGGGTCAGTCCTTTTTCGGGCTTGATATTTCGCAGTATATCCCTTACTCGCTAGCGCGCACCTGGCACGTGCAGGCGTCCATTTTCTGGATCGCTACGGGCTTTTTGGCGGCGGGATTGTTTCTAGCTCCGATCATCAACGGCGGCAAGGATCCTAAATTTCAAAAGCTCGGTGTGGACGTGCTTTTCTACGCGCTTCTTTTCTTGGTCGTCGGAAGCTTCGCGGGCGAATACATGGCGATTGCGGGTAAGATGGATCCAAGCAGCAGTTTCTGGATCGGACATCAAGGATACGAGTATTTAGATCTCGGTAGAATTTGGCAGCTGATACTGTTCGTGGGTCTTGTGATCTGGATGGTGCTCGTGCTGCGCGGCTTTATCGCGGGCTTTAGAGCCGAGGGCGATAAGAATTTATTGGCGATCTTTACCGCTTCGGTCATCGCCGTGGGGCTTTTTTACGGCGCGGGGCTATTTTACGGACAGCGCTCGCCGATCCCTGTGATGGAGTACTGGCGCTGGTGGGTCGTGCACCTTTGGGTCGAAGGATTTTTCGAGGTTTTCGCGACGGCGTCTTTGGCGTTCGTGTTCGCGTCCTTGGGCTTAGTAAGCAAGAAATTTGCCACCTACACCTCGATTGCTAGCGCGTCGATTTTCCTAATCGGTGGAATTCCTGGTACCTTCCACCACCTCTATTTTGCGGGCACCACTACGCCGATAATGGCTGTGGGTGCGAGCTTCTCGGCGCTTGAGGTCGTTCCTTTGGTGCTTTTGGGCTCGGAGGCGTTTCACTATTACAAACTTCAATTTGCGCAGGATTGGGCTAAGCGTCTAAAATGGCCGCTTTACTGCTTCATCGCCGTAGCGTTTTGGAATATGCTGGGCGCGGGCGTTTTCGGCTTTTTAATCAACCCGCCGCTTGCGCTATTTTACATCCAGGGCTTAAACACCACCGCAGTGCACGCTCATACGGCGCTATTTGGCGTATACGGCTTTTTGGCGCTCGGCTTCGTGTGGCTCGTGGCGCTGTATATTTACAAAGACAAAAACTTCGACGATACGCTTATGAAGATCGGCTTTTGGGCGCTTAACACAGGTTTGCTTCTAATGGTGCTGATTTCGCTATTGCCTGTCGGAATTTTGCAGGCATTCGCGGCGATCGACGTTGGTATGTGGTACGCAAGAAGCGCGGAATTTTTGCAAAAAGACAGCCTCTACGGGCTTCGCTGGGCGCGCATCATCGGCGATACGATCTTTTTGGTAGGAAGCGTGTGCTTCTTGCTTCAAATCGTGCGTATGATATTCTCGCGCGCCAAATAGAGCTTTCGCGAGCTTTTATCGCTTGTTTGCCTCGCAGGAATTTTATATTCTTGCGAGGCTTTTTAATTTAGCGCACTTCGCGCGAGCTTTTTTCCGCAAAGGGGAGCTGCGCGCGAGTCTTTACCGCGGACGATATCCGCGCGAGCTTTAAGTTTAGCCGCAAATTGCGCTAAATCTTTAAAATTTTAAAATTTCATCCTCTTAAATTTACCCGAGCCAAATTTTAAATTTGCTACAATTACCACCGAAATTTCAATCTCAAGGAGTAGAAAATGGGTGTGCGAGAGCAAATTTTAGAAGACATTAAAACGGCGATGAAGAGCGGCGATCACTTCCGCAGAGACAGCCTGCGGATGCTTAACGCCGCGCTTAAGCAGGTTGAGGTGGACGAGCGCATCAGCCTTAGCGACGAGCGCGTCTTTAGCATACTTCAAAGCGAGATCAAGCGCCGAAACGACTCCGTACAGCAGTATCGCGCGGGCGGTCGCGAAGATCTGGTGCAAAAAGAGCAGGGTGAGATCGAGATCATCGCGTCCTATCTGCCAGCGCAGCTAAGCGATGCCGAGCTTGCAGCCGAGGTTAGCTCGCTAATCGCGCAGCTCGGTGCGAGCGGCGCAAAGGATATGGGGCGCGTGATGAAAGCCGCCAAAGAAGCGCTTGGCTCAAACGTGGACGGCAAGCGGCTGAGCGAGGCGGTCAAAGCGGCACTGAAGTAGCCTGCGTTTGGAGTTAAATTTAAGTCCGGCTGCGGCTAAATTGTATCGGCGTAAAACTTCGCTGCTGAAATTTTTTGAGATAGAGCTTTGGCTGCGGAATTCATACGCTAATTTAAAATTTTAAAGGATTATCATGAAAAAATTTATCGCGGTTTTACTAGCCGTCCTACTTGTGGGATGCCAGTGCAAACAAAACGTAGTGCCTGGGGCGAACGAAACGCCCGAAAAGATAACGGCATTTTTCATAAACGATGGCAAGGAATACATCGTAGGCGAGAAGCTCAGCTATGTGCTGACGGATGGCTCGTCGCTTAAGAATATCTCGGAATTTTACGATGGCGGATACGCCAAGGGGCTTAAGCGCGAGTTTGTACAGATCGAAGTAACCGATGCTAAAAACGGCGAGGCGCGCGGTAGCTTCAGCGCGTTTTTGAATTCCGCAGCTGGTGCAGATGTCGCCAAAATCAAAGCTCTAGCGAACCGCATCGAAATCGATGAGAAAAAAGGCGAGATAGAAGCGATTTTCTACTTCGATGCGCGCGTCGTACAGATCAAAAATCTTAGCGAAATAATGAAGCCAAGCGATAGGTTGCGCTCTCCGATTCCGGCAAACATCGAGGTTAGACCTGAACGCTGCGAGGGCAACGCCTTATTGTATACGATAAGCACCATCGTAGCTGTGCCGATAATAATCGTGGGAACGGTACTGTTTCTGCCCGTGGTGATGATGCAGGAATATAGCCCGCGATAATAAAAGCCGTAAAATTCCGTATCTTGCAGCGAAACTTACAATGTAATGATCGATGAAGCTCGGCGAAATTTGGTATAACTTAGATCGCAAGTTCGATCTATTTATGATCGCATTTTATTTGGCGGCGATGTGGTACGGATTTCTTTTTAGCTTGAATCCGAAAAGCTTAGATGATCTGAAAATCGCAAATGGAATAATCATGGATGTCGGAAGCGATGATGGGCGCGAATATATGCAGATTTTTACGGATGAGCGCAAATTTATCAAAGTCTTTTTAAATGGCGATACGGATAACTTAACCTCTTTTTATAAAAATAAAATTTTGCTCAATGTGGCAATTGTTGAAGCTAATTTTAAGCGCTCAGGAGCGGACGAGTGGCAAGGCGTAAATATCAAGCCTTCTATCTCGCTAATCGCATACGAATGGCTGGAAGGCAAGCGAGTTAAAGCTTGGTATCAAAGCCGTCCGTTTCCGTTTCAGGGTCGCGGCACGGCGTATCAGGTTTTATTTTTGGATTATAATGCGAGCGTCGACCCACCGCAGCGCGAGTATCTGATGAAATTCAGATATGACAAATACGCTACGACGGATGATAAATTTACGGCTATGGTATTTGGAGCTTTGACGCTCATTTTTCTTGCGATTATGACGGGTAAATTTTATCAAGCATGGCGCCGGATATCGTAAATCTTGTGCTGCAAAATTTTAGCGGTAGCGCGAGCAGTATAAATTTGCAGTGTTAAATTTGAAGCGCTATTAAAATACAGACCATAGTAGGGTTTTAAAATTTTGATAAGTAGTGCGCGTCCTGCTTTAAAATTTTGAGGCTCCGGCTGCGCCGGCAAGCGCAAAATTCTAAATTTTAGACTGCATAAAATTTTAAAATTTTAAATCTCGCGCTCGTTTAGCAGTATCCATAAAATTCCAAACGCCAAATTGGAGCGAATCGGCTAAAATAGCCCATTTATCAGCCCTTTAATCGCGTCTGATTGCTCCTTTTTCGCGTCGTTTTTGCTGCTGTTATCGTCCTTTTTCACGCCGAAAAGCTTGTCGATGCCCTTGCCGATCTGCTTGTCGAGCTTGCCCTTTAGATAGTCCGATTGGATATTGTATTTCGGCTCTTTTATCGTGCCGGTGATGTTTATTTCAAGATCGGTTTTTTCGATGTTTGCCTTAACCGGCACCGAAATCGCGCCCGTTTTGCTATCCAGCGTGCCGCCCGTTACGTTTAACTTACTTTTTTGCGCGCTCATATCGGCGTTGAAATTTATCAAATTTTGCTTGATCGTGCCGTTTACTTTGGCGTCGTTATAGACCTCGCCGCCTAGATCACGGCCTAAAATTTTGCCGATTTTATCGATCAATCCGCCGCTAGGAAGGCGGCCGTTATTGATGATCGAGTCAAATTTTCCGCTGTGCGAGCTAGTATTATACGTAAGATTTGCGTTACCCGTGCCGTCGTAGACGTGATCGATATTTAGAAGCGTCGTAAGCTCTTTGACGATAAAATTTTGGATTTTAAAGCTTGCCTCATCGCCCGCGATCCGTCCGTTCAGCTCGCCGCCCGCGACCTTAGAATTTACGGTCGCAAACAGGCTCTTGCCGTCATGCGAAAGCTCGCCGGTAGCTGCGATCTTGCCGTTTAGTCTGCGATTTAGAAAAAATTCTAGTCGCTGCAAGCTCGGGATCAGCAGCGCGTAGTTTGCCTTAAGCGCTTTGTTTTTAAGCTCGTAGGTACCGTTTAGGCTCTGAAGCTGTGCCAGATCGGAGTTTGCGCTAGCGCTAAAGGTTGCGACTGAGTTTTTGATATTTGTCTGCGCCTGCGCGTCTGTTTTTAGATCGCTCGGGAAGCTCTTGCCCGTCGCGCCGTCTAAAAATTTCTTAAAAATCACGCCGTTAGCAAGCGAAATTTGCGCCGTGCCGTTGATGCCGTCTTTTAAGCTTAACTTCGCATCGCCGTTTATCGTGCCGTTTCCGATCGCGCTGCCGTAAAACAGAGCCGAAAGCACTGCCAGATTTAAATTGCTCGCCTTAAGCTTTAGATTGCTCAAATTTCCGTTCGCGTTCAGGTTGCCGCCCATCGCGTTTAGATTTAAGCTTAGATTTTTAAGCTCATTTTGCGCTAAAGCTGCGCTAAGCTCGCCGTTTGCCTTGCCTTGCAGCTTCACTCCCAGGACGTTTTGCAGCGCGGCTAGATCGTTTGCGTTTAGCTTCGCGGACAGCTCGCCGTTTTTGTTTTTCAGATCGTATTTGGCTCCCGCATCCGCTTTAAGCGCGTCTTTAAATGCCGAAATTTGCGAGTTTAAAAGCTCAAGCGTAGAAAAATCGGTCTTTAAATTTCCGTTTGCTTTAATGTCGCCAGAAATTTTGCGCCCGATAAGGCTTTCGAGCTTCGCTAGATCCGGTAAATTTAGACTAAAATCGGAATTTAAAGTTTTGTTTTTCAGATCAAATTCCGACTTTTCGGCGCTGATCTTGCCCAGCGTCGAATCGATCTTGCTTGCTGCTCGCAGGACGTCGTTTTGCGCCGTGATGTCCGAGTTTAGCGTGATCTGCACGCCCTCTGGGATGGAGATATTCATATCTTTAAACGCAGATTCGTTTAGGATCAAATTTGAACTTTTGATGCTCGCGTTGCCCTCTGCGCCGCTGCCTCCGGCTTTGATGTCCGAGAGCACGTCGATATTTCCTTTGGCGTAGATCGGCAGAGAGGCCACGGCAAGGGCCTTTTCGACGTTTAGGCCCTTAGCATCGATTTGCAGATCAAGCGGGCTAAGGTCTTTTAAATTTGCTAAAAATTTTACGTTGCTATCAAAAATCCGCCCGCTGCCGTTGATGCCGAATTTGCCAAGATCGCCCAAAATTTGCCCTTTAAGGCTTAGCCCTTCGCTCGTTTTTATGCCGAGCTTGGCTAGATCGTGCGCGTTTGCGTCGTAGTTAAGATCGAAAGAGCGCGCAAAAAGCGAGTATTTGCCCTTTACGTTTACGTTTGCAGCGTCATTTACGTTGGCGCTGATGTCCAGATCGCCGAAATTTAGATCGAATTTCTCAAGCTTCACGTCAAGGCCGCTTTTTTCTTTGATCAAATTTTCTATGTAAGGCTTGGTAAGATTGTTGCCAAAATCGCTGAAAAATAGGCAGCCCGCGCCTACGATAAGCAGGATTAAAATTCCTGCGATTATGCCGAAAATTTTCATTTCGTCCCCTTAAAAATTTAAAATTTGAGGGTATTATAGCCCTTAAAATTTAACGTTTGAAATCTCAATACTTGAGTTTAAATCACTAAAGTTTTATAAAAATTTTTCATAAACTATTGACAAGATTTTAAATTTTGCATATAATCTTAGCACTCAAACATATTGAGTGCCAATTTTAGAAATCACAAATCAAAGAAAGGACTGAAATGAAATTTCAACCACTTGGCAAGCGCGTTCTAATAGAGCGCGAGGAGGAAACCAAAAAGACCGCTTCGGGCATCATCATCCCCGACAATGCTTCAAAAGAGAAGCCTTCGACCGGCAAAATCGTAGCCGTCGGCAGCGAATGTGAAGGCGTCAAAAATGGCGATACCGTAGCGTTTGCAAAATACGCAGGCAGCGAGATCAGTTTAGATGATAAGAAATTCCTTATCTTAAATTTAGAAGACGTTTTAGGCATAATTAAATAAAAAGGATTGAAAATGGCAAAAGAGATTATTTTTTCAGACGACGCAAGAAACAAGCTTTACGCGGGCGTTAGGAAGCTAAACGACGCGGTAAAAGTTACGATGGGACCTCGCGGTCGCAATGTCTTAATCCAAAAAAGCTTCGGCGCTCCGGCGATCACAAAAGACGGCGTAACCGTCGCTAAAGAGATTGAGCTGAAAGATACACTAGAAAATATGGGCGCTTCTTTGGTGCGCGAAGTAGCGAGTAAAACCAACGATCAGGCAGGCGACGGCACTACTACAGCAACCGTGCTAGCTCACGCGATCTTTAAAGAGGGTCTACGCAACGTAACCGCGGGCGCAAATCCGATCGAAGTTAAGCGCGGTATGGATAAATTTAGCGCTGCTATCATCGAGGAGCTAAAAAAATCATCTAAAAAAGTAAGTGGCAAAAAAGAGATCGCTCAGGTCGCTACGATCTCTGCGAATAACGACAGCGCGGTGGGCGATCTGATCGCAGACGCTATGGAAAGAGTCGGCAAGGACGGCGTCATCACCGTTGAAGAGGCAAAATCGATCAACGATGAGTTAAACGTAGTCGAAGGAATGCAGTTTGACCGCGGCTATCTAAGCCCGTATTTCATTACAAATGCCGAGAAAATGCTAGTCGAGCTAAGCTCGCCGCTAGTGCTTCTATTTGACAAAAAAATTACAAATTTAAAAGACCTATTACCAGTTTTGGAGCAGGTTCAAAAAAGCGGCAAACCGCTTCTAATCATCGCCGAGGATATCGAGGGCGAGGCACTTGCGACCTTGGTCGTAAATAAACTTCGCGGCGTGCTAAACATCTCTGCGGTCAAAGCCCCGGGATTTGGCGATCGCAGAAAGGCGATGCTTGAAGATATCGCGATTTTAACAGGCGGCACCGTCATCAGTGAAGAGCTTGGCAGAACGCTAGAAAGCGCCTCCATGGCTGATCTTGGACAAGCCGAGCGCATCGTGATCGACAAAGATAACACCACTATCGTAGGCGGCGCGGGCAAGAAAAAAGATATCGACGCGCGCGTTTTGCAGATCAAAGCTCAGATCGCCGAGACTACGAGCGATTACGACAAAGAGAAACTTCAAGAGCGCATGGCTAAGCTTAGCGGCGGCGTTGCGGTTATCAAGGTGGGCGCTGCGACCGAAACTGAGATGAAAGAGAAAAAAGATCGCGTAGACGACGCTCTAAACGCAACCAAAGCAGCCGTAGACGAGGGTATCGTAATCGGCGGCGGCGCTGCGCTAATCAGAGCTGGACTTAGCGTAAAACTAGCTCTAAGTGGCGACGAGCTTATCGGCGCAGACATCGTTAAGCGCGCGCTTTTCGCTCCGCTTCGCCAGATCGCAGAGAATGCGGGATTTGACGCGGGTGTCGTAGCTAATAAGGTCGAGCAAGGCTCAGACAAAAAATTCGGCTTCAATGCCGCAAACGGCGAGTACGTCAATATGTTTGAGGCAGGTATCATCGATCCTGTGAAGGTCGAGCGTATTGCGCTTCAAAACGCGGTCTCCGTCGCAAGCCTGCTTCTAACGACCGAAGCGACCGTCAGCGAGATTAAAGAGGAGAAACCTGCAATGCCTCCAATGCCTGATATGGGCGGAATGGGTGGCATGGGCGGAATGATGTAGCCCTCATAGGAGCGTCATTCGGCGCTCCTATGCCATTGCAACGGCGTGGTGAGATTTTACGGTGCCCCCGCAATGCCTTTGCGGCGATGCTTTTGCTATGCGCCGTAAAATGAGATGTGCCGCGTTTTGGATATGTCTAAGGCGCGGCGATTTATTATGAATTAGCGATTAAGCGGTGTGATTTTTAGTCACTGCATGATCTTATAAATTTCGTATCTCACCGCAAATTTACGGTTTTGCCGCATTATCCTTTAAATTTAAAAACTTTATTTGAGCTTGCTTTTTTCCTTAAATTCTGACTTGCCACTCAAAATTTAAGCGCAGAATTCTAAAACTTTAAAATTTTCAGCTATCCCACCTAAACACTTACAAGATAAAATTTTTTCGTGGCGTCATATTTTTAGTGTGATAAAATTCTATTGCCAAACAGAATCCTAGCTGCGGAATTTTTAAAGCTTAGCCTTTTATTTGGCGATACAGCTTGGAATTAGAGCTGAAATTTCATAGCCTCACTCATTAAATTTAACGCGGCTTAATCTAAGCTTTGCTAAATTTCGCCTAAAATCCATGGAAAGGAAAACGATGAAAAATTTAGCTCGTATTTTTTTAATTGCGTTCATTTTGACGAGCTTCTCTAGTGTTTTTGCCGCGCAGCAAAACCATAAATCGCCCGCCGCGTTGCAAAATCATAAATCTAAAATTTCATCTCAAAATCTGCGAGCCAAAGATCATCCGAGTAAAAATACTTCGGTGAAATCCTCTACCGAGCCGCATGTTAAAAAATCCGCAAATGCTAAAAGTCTTTCAAATTCCAAGCTCACAAAAAATACGCATGCATCTGGAAATTCTACTAAAAATTCCACGCGAAAAAGTGCGAAAAATTTCACTAAAAATTCTAGGCAAAATTCCGCATCGCATTTTGCGAGAAATAAAGCATCTAGGCGCCCGGCTAATCAATCAAGCAGTCAGAATGGAGCTAGCAAGAGCCTAGTCTCGATGCTGATGCGTTTGCCAAAGACCCGCATCTATGAGGATGAGGTGCCAAACGCCCGCGATACTGCGCAAACTTACAGAGGCGCAGATACGCGGAGAAGCGCAAGCGCGCAAACTCACGGAGGCGCGGATGAGCAGATCGGCAAAACCGTAGACGCACAAGCTCGCAAATTAACGACGACTCGAATTGCACAGTCGCAAGCTCGCTACGGCTATAGTGCAACTCGTTCTGGCGCTATGGGGCATACAGCTGCATCTCATTCGAGTGCCACGAAATATACGGCTCGTCAAAATGCCCGCGCGCCCTATCTTCCCACATCTGCTCGCTCTAGCCGTGCGATAGGGCGCTCTGGTGGTAGCGCGCTTAGTGAAATACCGTCGCCAGAGCGGGGTAATGCGCTAGGGCAAGGTGCTGCGATGCGTTATGATGAGCGTTGGGCGAAGCCCGCTCCACAGCCTTACGAGCCTGCGCCTGAGACCGAGAAAAAGCGCGGGCTGATATTTTCGTCGCAGTGGGGTCCTGCCGCACCGAAAAGTAAGTGGCAGCAGCACGAAGCTCCGATGGATGACGCTTCGTCGCGCAATGAGTCGGTGATGGATATGCTGCAGGACAAGATGAGCAGGGTCAAGGTAAATATGGAACTGGTGCGCTAATCTAAGCGGCGCGCCGGCGCAATTTATATGCGTAGGCGGTTTAATTTTGCTGCCTCTGTAAGATCGCAATACTGGCGCTTGCATTGCAAAAACACGAACGCTGACGTTTTTTTGGATTTGCTGCCATGCGAAATAATGCTCCCTACTGCTGCAATTAAAGATAAAATTTTCATATTTCATCCACGCGCTTTGAAATTTCACGGCTGCATGTCGCGCTGCTAGGATAAACCAGACTGCACTCGTTTTGCGCGAGCGAGCGCTACGACGATACTGCGGGTAAAATTTCGCCGAAATTTCAAAAGCTTAATTTTGTAATTTTATGTCGCAGGACTTCGCTTGCCTGCTAAGTTTGCGGAATTTTGCTTAGCTGCGTGGTTTATTAAATTTCGCTTGCCATCAAATTTTGCAGAGTTTCGCTTGCTGCTGGAATTTTTAGAATTTTGTTAAATGACGGAATTTTATAGAACTCTATTTGCTCAAATTTCGCGGCAAAATGAAATTTTTCGTAAGCGCAAAAGCAAAATTTAGTGGGTAAAATCCTGCAGGCGAAATTCTACGGCGGCTAGCGAGTGCGAATTATTAAATTTTAACCCCGTTTTGAATAAAATAGCGCAAAAAATTCTAAAGGCTTAAATTTGAAAAATCGCTATCCGACCCGCCAAATCTCCGTCGGCTCCGTCAAAATCGGCGGCGGCGCGCCCATTTCCGTGCAGTCGATGAGCTTTTCCAAGACCAAGGACGTGGAGGGCACGCTAGAGCAGATTAACCGCCTGTATTTCGCGGGCTGCGACATCGTGCGCTGCGCCGTGCTTGATAAGCAGGACGCGGACGCGCTCACACGCATCAAAAAAAGCTCGCCGCTTCCCATCGTAGCGGACATCCATTTTAATTTTCGCTTGGCGCTACAGGTCGCGGAGTTTGTCGATGCTATCCGCATAAATCCCGGCAATATCGGTGGCAGGGACCGCATCAAAGAGGTCGTGCGTGCGTGCAAAGCTCGCAGCTTGCCCATCCGCATCGGCGTAAATTTGGGCTCACTCGAGGAGCAGTTTGAGCAAAAATACGGCCGCAGCGTGGAGGCAATGGTGCAAAGCGCGCTGTATAACGCCGCACTGCTGCAGGATGAGGACTTTAGCGACATCGCGATCTCGCTTAAGACTTCGGATGCGCCGAGCACGGTGGCTGCGTATCGCGCGCTGCGCCCGCTGTGCGAGTATCCTTTTCATCTGGGCGTGACCGAGGCGGGGACGAAATTTCACGCGAGCATCAAGAGCGCAATCGCGCTGGGCACGCTTTTGATGGAGGGGATCGGCGATACGATGCGCGTGAGTATCACGGGCGAGCTTGAGGAGGAGATCCGCGTCGCGCGCGCGATCCTACAGGACGCGGGCGTGCAAAAAAGCGGCGTAAATATCATCTCGTGCCCTACCTGCGGGCGTTTGCAAAGCGATCTGTTAAGCGCGATCAAAATCGTCGAAGAAAAAACCGCACATATCAAAACGCCGCTAAATATCAGCGTCATGGGCTGCGTCGTAAATGCGATCGGCGAGGCGAAGGGCGCGGACGTGGCGATCGCATTCGGCAACGGGCGCGGCATCGTGATGCGCCACGGCGAAGTGGTCGCCAAGCTCGAGGAGAGCAAACTTGTGGAGCGGTTTTTGCAAGAGGTCGAGGACGAGGTGCGGGCTCGCGAAGGCGCGTGAGGGCTGCGGGGCGCCTAGCGGCTTAAATGTCGCTATGATTCGTGGCTTGGGTGGCTCGGCTCTGAATTTTGGCGCGCTTGGGCTCATCGGTGCGGCTCGTTTTAGCGTGAGATTTTAAAATTTGCGCTTTGAGGCGGCGCCTTGAAATTTTAAAATTTCATCCTTAGGCGGTGTTTTTAAATTTTGGTCTTTGGAAAATGCGCTTTGGAATTTTGATTTGAAATTTCGGATTTAAGATTTTAGCTCTGAAATTTCGTGCGAATTTTTTAGTTAAAGTTTTGCTTTGAAATTTGGGCTAAAATTTCGGCTCCAAAATTTTGCCTTGAAATTTCGTTTTAAAATTTCAATCTCGCGATTTGAAGCGAAATTTTATAGAGCAGAATTTACCGCGCGAAATTTTAAGCGGTAGAATTTTATGCCGCAAAGCGGAATCTTGACGGATGAGCTTTCGATACGCCGCGAAATTTCATCCGCCTGGATTTCGTCCTGCACCTAAATTTAAGGCGAGCGAAATTCTAAGAGTCAAAATTTCAAATGGCGAAATTTAAAACTGACGGAATTTTAAAGGCGAAAATTCCGAGGATGAAATTTTAGATAGCAAAATTTAAAGCGGCCCAAATTATAAAATTTTGTCCGATAGAATTTTGCTGGTAGGCGAGATTTCAATTCTATAAAATTTAAAATTATCGCGCCGCAGAGATTTGCGGAAGCGAGCTTGAAATTTTATAGAATTTAAATGCGAAACGAGGGGAAGCGATGGCAACGAAGCAGAATGTGCCTGCAAATTTATACGATCTGGATATGGAGCGCGCGATTTTAAGCTCGCTTTTGCAAAACGAGGACGCATACGGCGAGCTGAGCGAGATAATCTCGGTCGGCGATTTTTTCTACAAGCCGCACGCCGACATCTACGAGGCGATCGTCAAGTGCTCCTCGCACAACGAGCCTATCGCGCCGAGCTTCGTTAAAAAATGGCTAGCCGAGCGCTACGACGATGGCGCATTTACCGAGGTCGTAGCTACCAGCGGCGTGGTTGATGCCCCAAAATACGCGCTCGAGCTGCGCGAAAAATCGATCAAGCGCTCGCTAATCAAGGTAGCGCATGAGATCCCTTCGATGGTAAACGAAGCCGTGCGCAGCAAAGACACCGCCGATAAAATCAGCTCCAAAATTTACGAGCTCATCGACGAGGAGCGCCACGGCGGTATCAAAAAATCGCACGAGATCATCGCTGACGTGGTAGAGGAGCTGAAACGCCAAAAGGCACTCGCAGGCTCGGAGCTCGTGGGGCTGGATACGGGCTTTCGCTTCCTAAACGACTGCACGAAGGGGCTGAAGCCCGGCGAGCTCATCATCATCGCCGCCCGCCCCGGCATGGGAAAGACCGCTTTTGCGCTAAATTTAATGATGAAAACGCTGCAAAGCGGCAAAGGTGTCGTATTTTTCTCGCTCGAGATGCCCTCCGTGCAGCTGATGTATCGCATACTAAGCGCTCTTAGCTCGATCCCGCTAAGCGACATAATGAGCGCCAAGCTCAGCGACGACGACTGGACGCGCTTCAACGACGCTTGCGACGCGGTGCTGAATATGCCGCTTTTCGTCTATGACAGCGGCTACGTGAATATACACCAAGTCCGCACCCAGCTGCGCAAACTCAAATCTGCAGACGCCAATATCGAGCTTTGCGTGATCGATTATATCGGACTTATGACGAGCACGAGCAACTACTCCGAGCGCCACCTGCAAATCGCCGAAATTTCGCGCGGGCTCAAGCTTTTGGCGCGCGAGCTAAACATCCCGATCATCGCGCTATCGCAGCTAAACCGCTCGCTCGAGGCGCGCTCGAACAAACGCCCGATGCTAAGCGATCTGCGCGAAAGCGGCGCGATCGAGCAGGACGCCGACATCATACTTTTCGTCTATCGCGACGAGGTTTATAAAGAACAGATGGAGCGCGAGCGCATTTCGCGGCTGGAGGCCGAGGGCAAGGACGCAGGCGAGCCCGTATTTAGACGCAACGACTATCAGGAAAAAGCCGAAATCATCGTCGGCAAAAACCGCTCGGGCGAGGCGGGCAGGACGATCGAGGTGGGCTTTCAGGGCAGATTTACCCGCTTCGTCGATACGAGCTTCGGCGGCGAGCCCAGCGAGAGCACGATCTTTAACGAAAACGACAATCTCGACTACGTCTCGCAGCTGCAAGATCAGGGCTTTGAGGAGCCTACTGCGGCGCGCCTAGATATGCCGAATCCTGATACGGCTCAGAATTTGCAGCAAAATTTAACGCAGAATTTTAATGAAGCCCAAAATTTTAACGAAGCTCAAAATAGCGGCGTAAGTTTAAACGAAAGCTCTGCTAGCGCTCGAAATTCCAGCGTAAATATCGATTTTGATGAGATGCCTAGTTTCGGCCAAAGCGGCGGGCAAGATGGCGAGGAGATAGACGGCGAGTCTAAATTTAGCGCAGGGCATGACCTGGCAGAGGTACAGCGCGTGGCACAGAACGCACCGCAAAAACAAGAATTTAAGGAGCAAAATTTAGACGATACGAGAGTGAGCGGTGTCGCGCCTCAAACAGAGGGCGCGCATAAAAATTTAGCGGGCACTCCGCGAGGCGTAAAAGACACATTTCCAGGCGCAAAAGGCGCGCGGCAAGATGCAAAAGGCGTATCGCAAGGCGCAAAGAACACGCAGCAGGAGGACGCTGTGTATTTTGAAAATGGCGAGCGCGATGAGCCGCCTTTTGAACCGCAAGAGGACGAGGCGAAATTTAAACCCGCACCGCCTTTAAATATCGAAGAGATGGGCATTCCAAAGATCAATGAGGCGAACAGGCTCGATGATGACGCTCCGCTGGATCTGTGAAATAGCGCTTAGGCTAGCGCTGATCGTTAGCGTTTTTTGCTTCGCGCTTTACGCGCAGGATTTGGACGATGCGGGCTTTTGCGCGCTGATGGCGTTTTGGGCTTACGCGCTATTTCGGGTGCTATTTAGCTTTTTTTACGAGGCGAAGCAGCGCGCCAACGCAGCGCTATTTCGCAGCGGCGGGACTTTGATTAAAATTTTTAGAGGCAGGCTGATAAGCGGGGTTTTTGCCTGCGCGGGCGCGATCCTCTTAAGCGTCACTTTGGCGCTAGGCCTAGCCGATCTGCGCGGCGCGGAGCTGTTCGTGACGCTCGCGGCGCTGCCTGCGGCGCTTGCTCTGATGCGTCTGGCGGTGCTTAAGCTCAGCCTAAAAGAGATTAAAAATCCTAGAATTTTATCGCTCAAACTTAGCATTTTGCTGCTAGCCGCGCTCGCCGTAGCGGTAAATTTTGTCATAAATTTAGCCTATTTGCGGCTTGCGGACGCTGCGGATTTAGCTGCGCACTCTTTAAATTCCGCGATAAATTTTACTCCGCCCGCCAGCACCGCTTCATTCGCCGAAGACTTCGCGAGGAATGACGCTTCTGCACCCGTCGGAAATTTTGCAACAGATAATTCCGCTAAATCCGCTAAAAATTTCGCGACAAATAACGTCGCCATAGTTATTAGAAATTCCGAGACGGATAATGCCGTCAAGCCCGCAGCGGATGCCGCTAAAAATCTCACCGCTTCTCCCGCAAATTTTAAAGAGGGCTCCGTCAGGGCGGTGCAGGTCTCGGCTGAAAATTCTAAGGCAGATCCCGTCGCTGCGCCGCAGACCTTCGCTAAAAATTCTACGGCAAGCTCAGCCGCAGACAGTTCAGCCAAAAATTCCGCGGCAAGCTCCGCATCGGTAGCCGAAATTTTTGAAATTTTAAAATTTACCGCGCCGCAAGCGCACTTCAGATCCGCTCTGCTAAATGAAATTTACGCTTTGAAATTTTACAAAAATGCGCTGTTTGATCTGGCGCTGTCGCAGAGCCCTAGCGCGCTAAAAATCGCTCTTTTGTTTCTGATCTGCGCGGGAGATTTCCTCTTTTACTGCGCGATCTTGCATCTTTGCGCCTTCGTGCTTTTTACGCCGCGAGCCACGTCCGTGCCCAAAATAGGGAGATTTAGCGGCACGATATTCGCGCTTGCTTACGTCACGCTGTGTTTGATCTGCGCCGCGCAGACGCGCACGGCAAGGGGCGAAGCGGAGGGCGCACATCCTAAAAGCGCGGTCGAGACGAGCGTGCAGATCGTACTGCAAAGCGGCGAGCGGCTGATCTTAAGCGCGCGCGAGGCGGACGTTCTAAGAGGCGAGCTAAACGCCACGCGCTTCGCCGCGGAGGCAAACGCCGCATCTGCGCTGAATAGCTACATCGACGCCGTTTACGACGAGGGCGCGAGGCTCAGCGCGCAGAAAATGGCGGATTTCAATTACTCGTTTCTAAGCGATTATCTGGTGCTGTGGCACGGCGTGTGGGACGATGACGCGGGGGCGTATCTGAATGAGAAATTTGCGGGCTTTGTGAGCGAAAGCTTTCCGAAGGATTTCGGCGAAAATATCGCTAAAATCGCTGCAGCAAACGTCAAGAATTATGAGAGTTCGCTAAATTTTACGCTCAAAAAATACGGTGCGAAAATCGATCTTAACGTCACGCAGAGCTTCAGCCTAAAAAGTAAGGCGTATCGCGCGAGCGGGACGGGGCTAGGGGCGCTGGGCGGCGTGCTGGGCGCAAAGCTGATAAGCAAGAGCCTCGCTAAAACTGCGGCCAAGACGGGCGCGAAGACCATTACCAAGGCGGGCGCCAGCGCGACTAGCGGTAGTGCGGGGCTCGTGTGCGGTCCGGGCGCGGTGGTGTGCGTGCCTGCGTTTGCCGTGGCTACGTGGTTTGGGCTGGATTTTGCGTTTGCCAAGGGCGACGAGGCGCTGAATCGAGAGGAGTTTGAAGCTGCGATCGTGCGCGATATGATGGCGGCGAAAGAGGAGCTAAAGCGCGCGCTGGCGCAGGATTTCAACGCGACGATAGATGAAATTTCGAGTGAAATTTTAAATTTAGACGGGAAGTAGGGCGGCGGATTATGCCCGCGCAACTTAGACCCGTTGCGAGCGAAATTTTACGGCGGATTATGGAGCCTTCGTGTGTAGCGGGCGGCGAAATTTTAAAATTTCATTTAAGTGTGGGCGGCGTGCGGCGTGCATCAAAACGGGCGGCTCGGTAGGTAGTTCGGCAGATGCGAAACAGTAGCGAAACTAGCGGCAAAAAATAGGCGGCACAAAACTAATAGCGTAGCAGATGCGCAATAAACAGCGCCTCGGGTTTTTTGAATTTATAAAATTTTATCCTGCATAAACATGCGGCGTGATTTAGACCCGTTGCGAGTGAAATTTGGCGGTAGATTATGAAATTTTTGTGCGCAACGGACGGAAAATTTTAAAATTTATCTAAGCGCAGGTGGCGGGTGGGATTACGGCGCACTTATTGCGCTACCGCGCCTCTTAAATTTAAGAGCCTGCTAAAAATTTTTTAAATATAATCGCCGCTTAAAACAAGGAGTGCTAATGAAAAAATTCTATCTTAAAATTTCGCTATTTGCGTTTATAGCGGCATTCGCGGCGATTCCTGCTGCGGCACAACCGCCTTTGGTAAGCTTAATAGAATTAGAGAATTTTAAAAATGAAGAGCAAAGGACGCTTTTGAAATCCTGCAATTACGGCGAAGGTAAATATAGCTCATGCAATAAACTCGTTGAAATTTTATCTAAAGAGTGCGAGGATGGTGATATGCGCTCATGTACTATACAGAGTGATTTTTTACAATCTTTGTTTAGAGAAGAGGAAGCTATGAAATATCTGATTAAGCTGTGCGATGCTGACCTTATCGAATATTGCATGGGGCTAGGTTGGGAAGATATAGAATTTAACGGCAATATACAAAGAGCAATTAGGAGTTTTGAAAAAGTATGCGATAGCAAGCTAAAGGATAGCGAGCCTTTTTGTAGAATGAATGAGGAATTAAAGAGCTGCTTAAAAGATAAAGAATGCAATCCGATAATAAAGGGCAAGGCTCTTTTAAAAAGAACTGTAGAGGAGCTAAAATGAGAGGTATTAGCGTTCTGCTCTTATTGATTATGATATTGTCGTATCCATTATCTGCCAAATCTACGGCAGAGGAACAAAATCTTTATAACGAATGCGATAAAGGAAACGGAAAATACAGCTCATGCACTAAGCTAATAGAAATTTTATCTAAAAAATGTGATAGCGGAGATATGATCGGATGTGCCGATGTGGGTTATATTATTGGTTTAGAGCTCGGTATGCGAGAAGCGGCTTTTGTGCCTTTAGAAAAATCTTGCAAGGCGGGTATTGCAGCCTCTTGTTTTAACCTCGGAATTCATGATATTGCGATAAGAGGCAATGTCAAAAGAGCGGCACATAATTACGCTATAGCTTGCGAAAAATATTCAGAGCATCTAGAAAAAGAAAAAATATTTAAACTAAAATCTTGCGCGCTAAAAATGGCTTTAGAAAACTGCTTACGAGATCAGGAGGAACACGATCCCGTAAAGTGTGCGAAAAAAGCCTTTTGGGAAATAAGCGATAAATACGACGCAAATTCAACCAAGGAGTAAAAGATGGCAAATCCAAAGAGGGGCAAAGAGCGATAATGAAAGAATTTTATCCCGCAATTTTGGCGCCTTTAATAACGCAAGCTGCGGTAGAGCACAACTAAAGCGTAGCCGATAGCAAAGAGATAAAATTTACGTCGTTTTCTGATTTAAATTTATATTGTTTACGAAGGCTGAAATGAAAGCGCTATTTTTTATACTCGCAATAAAACAAGCGTGCAAATGGGTGCTTGATATGAGCGAGGAGGAGAAAGAGCAAATTTTATATTTGAGGCGATATTTAAAGCTAGGTTGCGAGGATGGTGACACGCAAATGTGCAAGGATTTAGGAAAAATAGGAAATTAGGGCAGAATTTTAAATACTAAATTGCCCCACTTGCAAGCTCATGAAATTCGGACTTTAAAATTTAATCTTAATTGGGCTATAATCTTAGAATTAATATTCAAAAAGGAGTTTTTATGCAAACACAAAATAATTTTATAAACCGCGAGCTAAGCTGGCTACGCTTCAATACCCGCGTGCTGGAACAATGCAAAAAGGATATCCCGCTAATTGAAAAATTAAAATTTCTAGCGATTTACAGCACTAATTTAGACGAATTTTATATGATCCGCGTGGCGGGCTTGAAGCAGCTTTTTACCGCCGGCGTTATAACCAGCGGGGACGATGAGATGACGCCTCTTGAGCAGCTGCGCGCGATCCGCTCCTATCTAAGAAACGAACAAACCGAGCTTGAGCAGCAGTATTTCGGCATCCAAAAAGAGCTTTGCAAAAACGGGCTTTTTATCAAAAGCTACGACGAGTTGCAGCCCGAGCTAAAGCCGGTGGCGGACGAGTTTTTCTTCTCGCAGATAATGCCCGTCATCGTCCCGATCGCAGTGGATGCGACCCATCCTTTCCCGCATCTAAATAATCTCAGCTTCTCCCTTGCGGTCAAGCTCTGCGATGAGGGCGCGCCCGAGTCGGTACATTTTGGGATGATTAGAATTCCGCGCGTGATCCCGCGCTTCGTGCAGGTCGCGCAAAACACCTACGTGCCGATCGGCACCATCGTAAAGCGCCATGCGGAGGAAATTTTTCCGGGCTACAAGCTCATCAGCTCCGCAGCCTTCCGCGTCACGCGAAACGCAGATATCGTAATCGAAGAGGAGGAAGCGGACGATTTTATGATGATTTTAGAAGCGGGGCTTAAACTGCGCCGCAAGGGGGCTTTCGTACGGCTTCAGATCGAAAAGGACGCCGATGCCGAGCTTTTAGAATTTCTAAATTCTCATCTTAAAATTTTTTACAAAGATATATATGAATGCGCCGTGCCGCTTACGCTGGACGGGCTTTGGGAGATCGCTTCTAATAAGGATTTTTCCTTTCTAGCCCATCCTCAGTATCTGCCAAAGACGCTGCCCCCCTTTAACGAAAATACCTCCGTTATGAGTGCGATGGAGAAGGAGGATATCCTGCTGATCCATCCTTACGAGAGCTTCGATCCTGTCCAAAAGCTCATCAAAGAGGCCGCCAAAGATCCAAAGGTCATCTCGATCCGTATGACGCTGTACCGGGTGGAGAAAAACTCCCCGATCGTTCAAAGCCTGATCGAGGCCGCAAGCGACGGTAAGCAGGTAACGGTGATGGTCGAGCTTAAGGCGAGGTTTGATGAGGAAAACAACCTGCACTGGGCGAAGGCTCTCGAAGACGCCGGCGCGCACGTGATCTACGGCATCACGGGCTTTAAAGTCCACGCCAAGGTAACTCAGATCATCAAAAAAGAGGACGGCAAGCTAAAATTTTATATCCACTTAGGCACGGGCAACTACAACGGCTCGAGCGCTAAAATTTACACCGACGTGAGCTTTTTTACCTGCGGCGACCGCTTCGATAAGGACACGACAAATTTCTTCCACATCCTCTCGGGCTACAACAAAAACCGCAAGCTTGACAACCTCGCTATGTCGCCGATGCAGATCAAAGAGCGGCTTTTAGCGATGATAAAAAACGAGGAGAAAAAAGGCTCTGCCGGCAGGATCATCGCTAAGATGAACGCTCTTGTCGACGGCGATATGATCAAGGCGCTGTATAAAGCAAGCGCCGCGGGCGTAAAGATCGATCTCATCGTGCGCGGCATCTGCTGCTTGCGCCCGGCGCTTAAGGGCGTTAGCGAAAATATCCGCGTGATCTCGATCGTCGGCAAATACCTGGAGCACGCTAGAATTTTTTACTTCGCGCACGCCCAGCCCAGCCTATACATCGCGAGCGCGGATTGGATGCCGCGAAATTTGGAGCGCAGGCTGGAGCTGATGAGCCCGATCTACAACGAAAATTTGCAAAACAAGCTCAAAGAAATTTTAAAGCTTCAGCTAAGCGACAACGAGCTTGCATTCGAGCTGCAAAGTAGCGGCGAGTACCGAAAGATCGTGCCGAAAAAGGGTGAAGAGAAAATCGACGATCAGGAATTTTTAGAAATTTATTTCAATAAAATTTATAAAAATATCCGCAAACACGACGAAAGCGGCACGGCGCTAACTAAGCTACTAAAAGAGAGCTAGGCGCGCAAATTCTATGAAATTCTACACGAGTCATGCGTGAATTTTGTATAAAATTTTCGAGAGTGTCTGTGTAAATTTACACAGTATAATCAAATATGGGAAGCAACTAATGTGTGCCCTTAGCTTAGGATACAATAAGATATTCTTGCAATGAAACGGACAAGCTAATTTTTAGTATTTATGATTTAAAATACGACCTAACAAAAAATTTAGGAGAGGAATGGAATGTCGGAATCTCAGGAAGAACCAAAGGCTCTTTTTCATAAATTCATAAAAGCCATAAAAGATGAAAAATCAGTAAATATATTGGATAAATTTTTACAAAAATTAGAAGACAATAGTTTGGAAACGGCTTTGCAAAACTGTGATCAAATAACTCAAATCTATAATGGTGACGAAAACTCTGATTCAATATATGAAATAAGAAAGGATATAGAATTAAGCCAAAAACATATAAATGAAGTTTATTATAAAATTTTTGATATAGAAAATGGAGAGGGAAAAAGAAACTCAAGCTCTGCTTTGAAAGAAATCCAAAATGCGAAAGAATTGGCCAATAAACTGGGAGTAGATTATAGAAGATTCTATGGTACCGAAACGGGAGACAACCTATCAAAAGGCTTAATAACAAAGCTGGAAGAAGCTTGCAATCAAATAGAAGATAGTCAAGAGCAGCTTGACGAATTAAATGAATATTACGATGAAATTTTTAATGGGTTAGACAACAAAAAGCCATTAAAAGAACACTTAAAGGACTTGGAACAAAATTTACAAGACCTATCAAAAGCATACGAGCAAAAATTTTCTGAATTATATAAAGAAAAGAAAGGGCTAATAGAGGATTTAATGCCAAGTGCCGCGAGTATTGGTCTAGCAAAAGCTTACCAAGATGAGAAAAATAAGATAAAAAGAAGTATAACATTTTGGAATTGTACTTTTGTAGGTTCAACTATAATTTTTATCTTGCTTTTTGGCGGTTACTTTTATTTAAGCTTTAATGAAAATTTTTCTTACATAAGTTTTTTAAGGGCCTTGCCGCTTTGGATATTTAGTGGCTTTTTCAGCTATTATTCAACTAAACAAATTAGTGAATACAAAAGGTTAGCCAATGAATATGCCCACAAAGAGGCATTAAATACGACATATATAGCCTATAAACATGAAATAGAAAATCAAGAAAATGACGAAATTAAGTATAAGCTTCAAAAAATTATGCTCGAAAGCGCAGAATTTAATCCAAGCAATACATTAAATAAAAATAACGGCGAAATACCTAGCGTATCAATATCGGAAAAGATAATAGAAAATATGCCGATAGACCGTTTAAAACAAATTTACGAGAAGATAGGAAGTCTTATCGGCAAGCCATAACTTATAGAAAATTTCATTAAATTTTTTAAAAGCATTGTAATACTTTAAATAAACGCATATAGAAATACTAGTCCACCATGATGCTTGAATACTATGTGCGTAGATAAAATTCCGTTCGCTACGTCATCTGCTGCTATGCGGCGTGCAATGGCTGCCCAGATCGCAATCTTTGCCGTGCAAATTTACCGAACCAGGCAACGGGACGCCCGTATGCGCTAAAATTCCATGCATTTGTAGCCCAGCATTACGGTATCGCTAAGAATTTTATACGCTTGAAACCATGTGCCCCACAGATCGCGGATTAGCATAGCGCCGCGTCTTATATCGTTGCTAGCACTGCAAGCATTTCGCGACATTTTTCTACGCTTTCGCAGACCTCAAAATTTACATGCTCATAAATCTCTAGCACTGTAAAATTACGCCGAAACGCCATCTGTTTCAACCCTACCCGCCTAAAAACTCGGCCTGCATTTACTTAGCGACAATAATACATCGCTTGCGAACTACGGCAAGAGGCACATACGCGCCTCTTCTCACACTTTGATTTTTTTGAGCCCTACCGCATCTCTAGGCAATACGCGCGTTTGCGAGATAAAATTTAACCGTGCCGTTCAATGGATGCGACAAAAATAACTACAAAATACAATAAAATTTTGAAATTTCTCAAGTTAAAATCTTAAAATTTACTCACTGTCTCATCGTTTGTATTTCATAAAAATACTTTTAAATTTAAAGTAAAAATTTGTAATTTTAAAAAATGTAAATTTAAGAGATAAAGGCGTAAACCTGGGAATTCTTTAAATTTAATTAAGTTCTATAATTATAAATGATAAATAAATTCTTTTTAATTTAAATTTAAAGAATTTTTCACTAATATATTGCTATTTTTAATAACGCCTATGAGAAATAGTATTATAAAAGGATCAAAATGAGCTTATTTAGGTTTTCCATTGCAGCGGCGGGAGCGCTTTGTTTATGCGCGGCCACTTTAGCTGCACAGGATGATAGCGAAGGTGGCTCCCAAAATTTAGGGCAGATCAATGTTACGGGAAACGTAGAAAGCGGCCCGCTTACCAAAAAAGTCGGCGAAACAAAAAAGAGCGCCAAGCAACTCGCCAAAGAGCAAGTTAGCGATAGTAGAGATATGGTTCGTCACGAAACCGGCGTTTCAGTTGTCGAAAGCGGAAGATTTGGTGCTAGTGGCTACTCGATCCGCGGAGTAGATGAAAACCGCGTAGATATAAGCATAGATGGACTTCGCCAAGCAGAAACATTAAGCTCGCAAGGTTTTAAAGATCTATTTGAAGGATATGGAAACTTTAATAACACTAGAAACGGCGTTGAGGTTGAAAACGTAAGACAGGTAGATATCACTAAAGGTGCAGATTCGGTAAAAAGAGGCTCGGGCGCGCTAGGTGGCTCAGTAGCGTTTGAGACAAAGGATGCGAGAGATTATCTAACGGAGAAGGATTGGTATTACGGATTTAAACGCGGGTATCAAAGTGCGGATAGACAAAACTGGCAAAGCCACGCAGCTGCAGTTCGGTTTAAGTGGTTTGATCTTTTGGCTATTCACACCGATAGAGAAGGACATGAACTAAAAAACTGGGGATATAAAAAATATGATCCTACTGTTATAAGAAAAGTTAGAGAAAAACCTGATCCTTATAGAATTTACAAAAAAAGCACATTGGTAAAATTTGGCTTTCAGCCTACCGATACCGATAGATTTAGCCTAGGATACGATAAATCCAATATAAAATCGGAAGGAATAGATTGGTCAAATCAATTTGCTCTTTACAATACGCAAACTCCTTGGGGTGCTCTAACTAATGACATACGACATACCAACGATAGAAGCGAAAGAAAAAACTATTCGTTCACTTACGAAAATTTCGACGAAACGCCTTTATGGGATAGCTTGAAATTTAGCTACAACAAGCAGCATATCAAACTAAAATCGAGAACGGACGAGTATTGCGAGGGCGATAATTGCGCGGGGATTTCAAATCCCGCGGGGCTTCATTTAGAAAACGGAAAGTTAGTGGATAAATACGGAGGCGAGCTGAAGCAAGGGCTAAAATGGGGCTTTATGCCGATAGTAACGGATAGCCGCGGAGAGGAGCTGGATACCGATATTTACGACGGGCAAGAAAACACTATGAGAGGCAGCGTCTCGGATGTTTTAGTCAATTGCGATAACTACGACTGCTCCAAAGGTATCGATCTATTCGATATGAATACGTGGAGTTATCAACACTACGATCTTACCCCTACGCCTACGCCTAACGGCAAAGGAAATTATGCGGTAATAAACCCGAAAGACAGCAACGGCGATTACCTTTTGCTGCCTACTCAACACGGATTTGTGGATAATAACTGGAAAGATAGGGATCTAATCACCGATACGAAGCAATTCAATCTAGATCTTACCAAGGATTTTAATATAAAAAGCACCGAGCATACCCTAAGCTACGGGGGTCTTTATAGCAAAAGCGATAAGCGAATGGTAAATAGACAAGGATACGGTCCCATTAATAAACAATGGTGGGCGAATACCTTTTTCGGCATATCAAATACCAATCCGTCTTTTCCTATACTAGGCACTTGGTATGCCGATAAGTGTAAATTATACAACGGAAACGACTACGTATCGCTTTGCGGTCACGAAGATGATCCTTTTAGCTTCCTTATTCCGGTTGAGACCAAAACCGGAGCGCTTTATGTGGGAGATGACTTTCGTATAAATGATGTTTTGGCCTTTGATCTTAATTATAGATATGATAAGGTTAAACACAATCCATCTTATACTCCAGGTGTTACGCCAAAAATTCCAACTGATCTATTTATCGGAATGTTTGTTCCTTATACGCCGCTTCCCGGCACTCCATCTCAAAAAGAGATAAAAGCTCATAGAGATGCTAACGCCGAAGCCAACGCCGTGTATTTGGCTTCGCAAAAGAGAAAGTATTCGGCAAACTCATATTCTTTATCTACGAATATCGATCCGCTCGATTTTTTTAGAATTCAGCTTAAATACGCAAACGGATTTAGAGCTCCTACCTCGGATGAAATTTACTTCACGTTTCAGCACCCCGATTTTTCGATATATCCGAATTTGGATTTGAAAAAAGAAACGGCAAAGACTAAAGAGATTGCCTTTACGCTTCATAATTCTCCAAGCTTCGTTACATTGAATTTATTCCAAACGGATTATAGGAATTTTATAGATTTACAGTACAAGGGGGAATTCCAGCTTCCTTACGGAAACGGTGGAAGCAGGCTGCCTACCTCCGTGTATCAAAACGTAAATCGTCCGAAAGCGAGGGTTAGAGGAATAGAGATCGAATCGAAGCTATTTTTGGATCAAATTTGGCAGCCTCTACAGGGCTTTCATATAGGATATAAGCTAAGTATTCAAAAAGGCAGAATGGATATAGGTCACGGCAAAACCGATACGCCGATGAATGCGATCCAGCCGCGAACGGCGGTTTATAGCGTAGGCTATCAAAGCCCGGGCGATAAATACGGCGCAGATCTATTTGTAACTGCGGTAGCTGCGAAAAAGGCGAGAGATACCTACAATATGTATTGGTACGAGCAGTATCTAGGCGGCAAAATCGTAAACGGCAAACCCGTAAGAAATAGCGAGGTGGAATGGAGGAGCGGCGGATATACGACGCTCGATTTCGTAACCTACGCCAAGCCGATCAAATATCTGACGCTTCGAGCGGGCGTTTATAATATAACCGATCGTAAATATATCACTTGGGAAAGTGCCAGATCAATAAGGCCTTTTGGAACTAGCAATCTGATAGATCAAGAAACAGGACTTGGCATCAACCGCTTTTACTCGCCGGGTAGGAACTATAAACTCGCATGGGAGTTTCAGTTTTAAAAATTTAACCAGGTGTTTGATGTCTTATTAAAACGAAAGCTTTTGGAATCAAAATTTATAGATTTATTAGTAAATTTAAAAAGGATGGCGATAGTAAATCATTCGGTATCATTTAGATTTCCGAATTTTATGTAGCGTGTAAATTTCAAATTTTATGTGACGCGGCAACTCAAAAGATTCTGTCCGTGATGATGTCAGCTTTATAATTTTGTAATGACGTCCGCGATCTCTTTCAAAATCAAGATAGCGAATTTTAATTTTAACTGCGGTCTATATGAAGCCTTTAGCTCGCGGAATTTCTCTACCGTTAGCGCGTAAATCTTCGATCCTCGTCATGCTATTTTGCGCAATGTAGTTTTAAAATCTTTATTTAATAACCCAAGACTGCTTAGCTCAACTGCCGAAAAACAAGCGAAAAAACCAAGCACAGGCTTCAGGTAAAATTTGCGCGGAATTTAAGATATTTGAAAATTTATAGAATTAAAATTTAACGATAAATTTGACCGAGCGGGTCGGTCAAATTTTGATTAAATTTTAGCGCCGAGTGCGCAAAAAAAGGATTATTTATAAGCCTTGATCGCTTTGTCTAGGATTTTCTCGGCCTCGGCGGCGCTTGCAAAATCCTTCACTTTGACCCATTTATTCGGCTCTAAAAGCTTGTAGGTTTCGAAGAAATTTTTGATCTTATTCAGCGTCGCTTTAGGCAGATCGGAGACCCCTTTAATGCCCTCATATCGCGGATCGATCTTGCTAACCGGCACGGCAAGCAGCTTCTCGTCCATTCCGCTTTCGTCCTCCATCATCAAAACGCCGATTAGGCGGCACGGGATCACGCTGCCTGCGGCAAGCGGGTATTCGTTTAGCACCAAAACATCCGCGGGATCGCCGTCGTCGGCTAAGGTATTGGGCACGAAGCCGTAGTTTGCAGGGTAAAACATCGCGCCGTAGAGCACGCGATCGACGCAGAGCGCACCGCTTGCTTTGTCGATCTCGTATTTGATATTCGAGCCGTAAGGGATCTCAATCACTGCATTGATTTTATCGGGATTTGAGCCCACTTTTATCTTTGAAAGATCCATAGTTTTCCTTTATTTAGAATTTAAAATTTTGATATTTTTCACGTCTATCGTCGTTTTGGTAAAATCTTTGTCGATCTCGCCACTGATTCGCACGAGCGTATTTTCATCCACGCTCACGCCGCGCCAAGCGTCATCGTCGATCTCGACCTCGATGCTATCGCCGTTTTGATCCACAAATCGATAATGTTCGTGTCTTAGTTGAGATTTTATCTTGCCGTCGATTACGACAAAAGAATCATTTCTTAATTTAAGCGCTTCTTTGACGCTTGACGGCTGATTTTGCGCAGTCGCGCCGCCGCTTGGCACAAATCCGCCCGCAGCGAATGCAGCCGCACATAAAGCTATACTAAGTAAAAATTTTCTAACCATATCTATCCTTAAAATTTTAATCTCTACGTCCGCGAACAGATCCGGAATTTCATTAAATTTAAAATCCGCTCATATTTAACGCTCGCATTAAATTTGCGGCGCGAGCTTTTAAATTTACGCTTGAACTTTGGCTATCTCGCGCAACGGCAAGCTATAAATTTAAAGGCGCGCTCGCTTCGGAGGCGCATTAAAATTTAAGCGTGATCTGCGCCACTTGCAATAATACGAAAAAGAAGCTGGGTGCGCTTTAAATTTAAGCCGCCATCCAAGCGCGCTAGCCTAGTTTTTCGATCTGCGCGGCGATTATAGCGTTTATGTCCGCTACGATCTCCTCGACCGTGCGCTCGCCGTTTACGCTGTAAAATACGCCCGCGTCGCCGTAAAATTTACGGATATCCTCGATCGGCTCTGAAAATACCGCCATGCGGTTTTTAAAGACCTCCTCGTTATCGTCTGCTCCGCGAGCGCGTCCTAAAACACGCTCCTTGGCGACCTCCTCGCTAACGCATACCTCGATTACCGCGCTAAGATTTACATCATCGTCGCCTCGCAGCACCTCGTCTAGCTTATTCATCTGCTCGACGCTCCTTGGATAGCCGTCGATGATGATGAAGTCTTTAGGCGAGCTTTTAATCGCGCTAACGATAGCATTTACGACAATATCAAGCGGCACGAGATTGCCTTTAGAGATGAAGCCGTCTATCTGTTTGCCCAAAGCGCTACCGCTTGCTACCTCGGCGCGTAGCAGATCGCCCGTGGAGTAGTGCTCGATGCTTTGATTCATCTGAGCGATCATGCTCGCATCGGTCGTTTTGCCGCTGCCAGGAGCGCCAATGATTAGAAAAAGGCTTTTCATTTTTGCTCCTTCTTATGAAGCCTAAGACCTAGCTCGCGAAGCTGCTCGTCTGTAACGACGCTAGGGGCTTTGGTGAGCGGACACTGCGCGCGCTGCGTTTTAGGAAACGCGATAACCTCGCGGATACTGCTTGAGCCGGTAACCAGCATCATCAGCCTATCAAAGCCAATCGCGATACCTCCGTGCGGAGGCGCGCCGAAGCTTAGCGCATCGAGCAGGAAGCCGAATTTCTCCCTCTGCTCTGCAGGCTCGATCTTAAGCAACCTAAAGACCTTTTCTTGAATGTCCGCCTTGTGGATCCTGATGCTGCCGCCGCCAAGCTCGATGCCGTTTAGCACGACGTCGTAGGCAATCGAGGTAATATCCTCCAAATCGGGCTCATCGGGATTGTTCGGCATAGTGAAAGGATGGTGCATCGCGGAGTAGCTGCCGTCGTCGTTTTGCTCAAACATAGGGAAATTTACGACCCACAAAAACTCAAGCCTGTTCGGATCTATGAGACCGAGCTCGTTTGCGAGGAAAATTCTAAATCTGCCCATATAATCAAGCACGATTTTCTTTTTGCCAGCGCCGAAAAATACGACGTCGCCGACCTTTAGCTCGCAGCGCTTGATGAGCTCGTCCAGCTCGCTTTTTTCAAAGAATTTTACCAGCGGTCCCTTTAGACCGTCTTCTTTTACTTGGATAAACGCGAGGCCCTGCGCGCCGAATTTTTTCACGTATTCCTCAAAGCCTTGCATCTGGCGCTTGCTAAATTTCAGATCGCCGCCCTCGACTTTGAGCGCTTTTACGCGGTTAGCCTTGCGGTCTTTGGCTAAATTTGGAAAAATTTCATTGCTCGATTTTTCAAAAATATCGGCTACGTCGATGAAAGGCATATCGTAGCGCAGATCGGGTTTGTCGCTGCCGTAAAGCTCCATCGCGTCTTTATACTCCATATGTCTAAAAGGGGTGACGATCTCGCGGCCGCAGGATTTGAAAATATCCTTTAAAACCTCCTCGGCTACGCGCATTACGTCGTATTGGGTATTGAAGCTCATCTCGATATCGATCTGCGTAAATTCCGGCTGGCGGTCGGCGCGCAGGTCCTCGTCGCGAAAGCAGCGCGCGATCTGGAAGTATTTATCAAAGCCCGAGCACATCAAAAGCTGTTTGAAAAGCTGCGGACTTTGCGGAAGTGCATAGAAGCTACCCGGATAGACGCGACTAGGCACCAGATAATCCCTAGCGCCCTCAGGCGTCGCGCGCGTTAAGATCGGCGTTTCGACCTCCACAAAGCCGAGCCTATCAAGAGCATTTCGCGCGGCGATCGCAGCCTTGGAGCGCATTTTAAATTTATCGAAGCTTCCGTCGGCGCGCAGATCCAAAAAGCGATATTTTAGCTTCGTTTCCTCATTAACGTTTTTATCGCCGATTACGAAAGGAAGCGGTTTGCTCGGATTTTCTATCTCTAAGCTTTCTACTACGACTTCGATGTCGCCGGTTTTTAAATTTGGATTTTCCAGCCCTTCGCCGCGAGCTCGGATCTTGCCGACGGCTTTTAGGACGAATTCATTTCGCACGGTATTTGCTACCTCGTATGCCGAGCTGCTATCTTTGGGATCACAGACTAGCTGTAAAAGCCCGCTTCGGTCACGCAAATCTATAAAAATAACGCCGCCGTGGTCGCGGTAAGAATTTACCCAGCCGCACACGGTTACACTTTTGCCGATATCGTTTTTACTCAAATCGGCGCAATAATGACTTCGCAAATTTACTCCTTTAAAATTATTTGTAAAACGCAAGTATAGTTAAATTTTGCTTTTACAAAGCTAATTTTTTATAAAATAAAACTATGGAAAACAAAATTCATAAAAACCTTAAATTCGCGGGGCTAATAGCCAAAAAATCAGAAGAGATTCGCCCCGTCGTGGAGCAAATTTGTGAAATTTTAAAAGCGCAAGGTATCGAGCTTTTGCTTGAAGAGGACGGAGCGGAATTTTTCGGCCTTAAGCCGCATACGCTTGCAGAAATTTTAAAAAAGACCAATTTTTTAATCAGCCTCGGCGGCGACGGCACGCTTATTGGACTTGCGAGGCTGCTAAGCGACAAAAACGCTTTTATTTTGGGCATCAACGCGGGCACTCTCGGGTTTTTAACGGACGTGCAGCCGAGCGAATTTGCGAAATTTTTAAAGGAATTTTTGCGCGGCGAATACGAGATCGAGCGCCCGTTTTTGCTCGAAGTGATACTCGAAAACGGTAGCGGCAAGATCGTCCGCAAGACCGCATTTAACGACGTCGTAATCACCCGCAGCCACATCTCCTCGATGGCGAAGATCGATGCGTTTTTAAATAGAAAATATTTCAACACCTACTACGGCGACGGCGTGATCGTAAGCTCCGCCGTGGGCTCGACCGCGTATAATATGAGCGCGAACGGATCTATCGTCTATCCGCTGTGCGACGTGTTTTGCGTCACGCCGATCTGCTCGCATAGCTTAACGCAGCGGCCTTTGATCCTTCCTAAAGAATATCTCGTAAGCTTCAAAAACGCCGGAAGCTCCGAAGTTAGCGTCGTTATCGACGGACAAGATGTTTTTGATATGGCGGAATTTAACAGCGTGAGCGCTAAAATTTCACACGCCAAAGTAAATTTAATAAAACGCAGGAGTTACGATTATTTCGACGTTTTAAAAGCCAAACTCAGATGGGGGCACGGCGGATGCTAGAAAGAATTTATATTAAAAATAATCTGGGTTTTTGCGAGAGCGAGCTTAGTTTTGGCCCAGGACTTAGCGTATTTACAGGCATCAGCGGCGCGGGTAAATCGGTATTAATAGGCGCTATTTTAGCGGTGTTCGGTCTTAACGAATGCGAGGCTGAGCTCATAGAAGCGGACGTAGAACATAAATTTGATATGGAAAATTTCGGCTTGATAAACGATACGCCAAATATTTTTCGCGTCCTAAAAGAGCGTAGCTTGCGATACTTTATAAATTCTCAATCGGTCTCGAAAAAAAATCTAAGCACGATCGCCGGCGAATACGTGAAATTTTTAGGCGCGAAAAACGCCGGCGAAATGAGTAGCGACAGCTTGCTAAAATTACTTGATTTTATCGCCGCGAAAAAAGATGCGGCGCACGCGCTAAGCCTATCGGAGCTTCAGGGCGCTTTTGTGGAATTTAGCCGCACAAAAAAGCAGCTGGATGAAATTTTAGATCAAGAGCGCAAGATCGAGGAGTTAAAGGAATTTGCTCGCTTCGAGATTGAAAAAATCGAGCGCGTATCGCCTAAGATCGGCGAATATGAGGAGCTTTTGCAAATCAAAAAAAAGCTTAGTAAGAAAGATAAGATCGAGGAACTTTGGGCTAGGGCGCAGGGCATTTTTGAGTTGGAGCGCAGCGTCATCGAAGCGCTAAGTCTTAGCGGGCTGGATAGCGCGTTTTTTGAGGATGCGATGAACGAACTGCGGCTAAAGCAAGAAAGCTTGAATTTAGACGAGCTAGAAAACATCGACATAGAGAAAATTTTAGATCGCATCGAAGCTCTTAGCGCACTAAATAGGCGCTACGGAAGCGTAGAAGAGGCGCTAGCTACACTTGAAGCGCGTAAGAAAGAGCTTGAGCATTACGAGCAGTTAAGCTTTGAAAAAACCAAGTTGCAAGCGGAATTTAAACGTCTTAGCGAAAGCACCACTATCCTTGCCGAAAAAATTAGCGAGGCTCGCAAGGGCGCTAAAAAACGGCTCGAGGATCTGATAAATTCCTATCTAAAGCAGCTTTATATGGACGGAGTGGAGCTTGGTTTTAAGCCTACGGCGCTTAGTGAGTGCGGCACAGACGAAATTTGCGTCAGCTTGTGCAAGACAGAATTTAAAAATTTAAGCTCAGGCGAAACGAACCGCCTACGCCTTGCTTTCATCGCGGCAAGCTTGGAGCTTACAAATAACGGCGAGGGAATTTTGATCTTAGACGAGATTGATTCAAATTTAAGCGGAAAAGAGGCAATGAGTATCGCTAACGTGCTGGTAAAAATTTCAAAATTTTATCAAATTTTTGCGATCTCGCACCAGCCGCAGCTTAGCTCAAAGGCTGCGTCACACTTTTTAGTAAGTAAAACGAACGGCAAATCTAGCGTGAGATTATTAAGCGAAAATGAGAAAATAACAGAGCTAGCTCGTATGATAAGCGGCGAGACTATTACTGCAGAAGCCCTGGAATTCGCTAAAAAGCTAAGGCAAAGCTGAAGGAATTTTAAGCTTAAGTTTAAATCTGAAATTTTTTGCTACAATATCGCGTTTAATTTAAATTTAAGTGTGATTTTGCAAAACGACGTAAAATCCGCTTCGAAAAATTTTATCAAGTGAGTTTTATGATTATAGATACACATTGCCATTTAGACGATGCTAGTTTCGATGCTGATTTGGACGCGGTGATTGAGCGCGCCACGATTGCAGGCGTGCACAGCATCATCATTCCTGGTGCCGATGTAGCAGACCTAGATAAGGCATGTAAAATTTCACACGCACGGGATAATGTGTATTTTGCCGTAGGGGTGCATCCATACGAGATAGATTCTTTCGATATGGAGGTGCTGAAGCGGTATGCTGACGATCCCAAATGCGTAGGCGTTGGTGAATGCGGGCTTGATTACTTCAGACTTAAGCATCAAGAGAGCAAGGAAGCCAAAGCCTTAGAAATCTCCCGCCAAAAAGACGCCTTCATCTCACAAATCGATCTAGCAACACAACTTCAAAAACCACTTATAGTCCATATCCGAGAAGCAAACGAAGATAGCTTTGGAATTCTAAAAGATCGCGCCGGCGATTTATGCGGCGGTGTTTTACACTGCTTCAATGCTAGCAAGCTTTTGCTAGGTCTTAGCGAATACGGATTTTACTTCGGTATCGGCGGAGTTTTGACATTCAAAAATGCAAAAAACTTAGCTGAGATCTTACCGCAAATTCCGCAAGAGCGCCTCTTAATCGAGACGGATGCACCCTATCTAACCCCGCATCCGCATCGCGGCGAGCGCAACGAGCCTGCATTTACGAGACTCGTGGTAGAAAAAGTCGCGGAAATTTTAAGCCTAAGCGTAGAAGAGGTTGAAGCAATAACGACTCAAAACGCCTGTAGGCTTTTTGGCGATAAAATCAAAGGAGAGATATGAAAGCCATAAAATTTATACTGCTAGCCCTACTTTTAGTGGGCGAAGCGTTTGCGAGCCAGCCCGGTCTGATGCGCGCAAATCACGACTATATTTTAAATCAATTCGGCATCGAAAATAACGAATCGAGCAAAAACGTAGTCGCGGGCATATTCCGTGCGATCAATGCAAGCGATCGCAAGCAGTTTAAGCATATCGTGACTTCGCAGTCGCACAATGCCTACTTAGTCAAATCCGAGGTCGATAACATCGAAGCTCCGGAATTCTTATTGTATTTGGCAATGGTAGAATCTCATCTTAAAAACACCGTAACTTCCGGCGCTAGCGCAGGTGGTATGTGGCAGCTGATGCCGGCAACTGCGAAAAATTTCGGTCTTAGAGTAGATAGCGCCGTGGATGAGCGTCGCGATCCCGCAGCCTCTACGGATGCTGCGTTTTCGTATATTTTGCATCTGAAGCAAAATTTTGGCAAGTGGTATTTAGCGCTAATGGCGTATAATTGTGGCGATCAAAAGCTTAAAAATGCGATTGCAGCTACTGGCAGCGATGATCTGGATCGCTTGCTAAAAAGTCCTGCACTTCCTAATGAGACTAAGAATTTTATCAAGCGCATTATTAAATACGCTTACATTGCTCAAAATGAAAATATGCGTAAAATTCTGCTTTTTGAAACCGAGCCGTGGGGGCTAAAGCGTATCGCAGTAGCGCCAGGCACAAAGCTAAGCGCGGTTGCAAAACAGATCGGAATTTCGCCGTCGCAAATGCAGGATTACAACGCGCATATTAAAAACGGAATTTCGCCGCTTAACGGCAAGTACTTCTTTTATATCCCACAAAGCAAATATGCAGAATTTGTCGTAAATCAAGGCGCGTTTCAAGCGTATGAGCCACGTCTGAAACAGCGCAAGCCAGGACGCGTGTTAGCAGGTTTGGCGAACGAGCTTAGCCTTAAAGACAAAAACGAAATAGCGCTAAATAATATAAAATTCAACAAATAAGATCGGATCGTAGGTGTCGTACCAGAAAATCGCTCTTTTTAGTGCGCTTTTTGCGCTGATTCTTGCCGGTTGCTCGTTTCGCACCGCACCGTCGTCTAGATCGTCTGCGGGCGGTGCGGGCAAGATCGGCAAAAACTCTCCTGCCACCATGCGCCCTTATAAAATCAACGGCAAAACCTACTATCCAGAGCAAGTAAGCGTCGGTGACACTCAAATCGGCATCGCCAGCTGGTATGGGCCGAATTTTCATGGCAAATACACCTCAAACGGCGAAATTTACGATATGAACGGCATGACCGCCGCGCACAAAACCTATCCAATGAATACTATGGTAAAGGTCACGAATCGAGATACCGGCGCTACCGCAACCGTGCGCATCAACGATCGCGGTCCATTCGTGGATGGTCGCATCATCGATCTTAGCAAAACAGCTGCTAATTTAGTAGGCGTATTTGCCAAAGGTACGGCGCCGGTAAAACTCGAAGTAGTGGGCTTTTATGGGCATACTATCGCCAAAGGCTCGCCGAAAGCAACCATTGTCGGCGGAAATTTTATGGTGCAAATCGGTGCGTTTAGAAATAGAAGCGGCGCACAAATTTATCAGCGCGATTACCACGGCACGGCGGGATATCCTGCGATCATCAAAGAATTTAGCATAGATGGCGCGCCGATTTATCGCGTCTTTTTAAGTGGATTTAAAAGCGAGGATGAGGCGAGAGATTTCGCGCATAATGGCAAGTTTACTGGAGCTTTTATCGTGAGGGAGTAGCAGTTTTATTTGACGGCTTTTACCTTACGTTTTTTTTGCTTGATATAGGCTTTGTTGAATTTATTTGTGAGCTACTTGCGGTAAAATTTCCCGTCATCTAATAGTTATCTGCTTTAGCTGCGGTGAAGTGCGAACTACTTGCAAGCTATTCGTAGCAAAAAGTGCGCCTGCCTGCTTGAGCTTTGTTTTTTAATAGGACGCCGCAGCTGATAAAATTTTATATTGCTAGGGGATAAAGCATGCAAAAATATCCGGAAGTTTATAGTTTAGAAAAGAGTTTGGCTATACTTGAAAAATATAAAGACGAGCTGAGCGTAGAACAATACGAGCAAAACAGATCTATCATATGCAACCACGCGATAGAGGGTATGTTTGCAAACGAGCAAGATATAATCGATCTTATCAGGGTCGATAAGGGAGAAAGAACGCCCGATGAGATAATAAACGAATATAAAAAAGAGTGGGGCGTTTTATAGCGCAGTAGAAAATTTAAATTTGATAGTGAAATATCAGATGTATTTAAACGCAGCTCATCGATTCTTTGAATTTTAATCGTGTAGAAAAGTTACGGCTTCATGATCTTTTGGTAAAAATTTTCTACCATCGATACCATCATCTCCGTATTCCAATAATGCTTCATTTAAAATTTCATAAAGCTCATCTATCGAAATATCCCCAATGTCAGAATTTACGCTTTGGAATTTATATTTGATTTTAAATGGATTTTCCGTGAAATATTTACTTGTAGTCTTATCATAAATTCGCCTTATATCAAACTCGATATTTTTACCTCTATAATGCAGTAGCCAAATAACTTCTCCCGTAAGGCCATCTCTTGGGTCTGGCAAAGGCACTCTGCAAACAAACATAAACCAGGCATCTCTTTGTCTATCTATAACCCAATCCAGCTTATCTAGGTAGTAATCATCATAGACTATTGAGCCATATTTTAGACAACAATTATTTATAATATTTACAACATTGTATCTTTCCAAATCAACTTTAGAAATATGCTCCGCAACAAACGCCATTCTTTCCTCCTCAAGAAATTTAATAATTTAAAGTAGATCGCTCGTATATAGACCGAACAAAGACGAGATTTCAAATTTAATCCTTTCGCTGACGATAATTTATCGTTTAAACAGCCAATTAATATACGATTATCGTTAATTCTTAATATAATCTTTCGTAAAATTCGTTATGAAATTTAAAAATTTCAGGCGCTTTGGCGCTCGCCACCTCTTTTAAATTTAGCGTCCAAAAATACGCAGAATTTCACGCCGTATAGGTAGAAAATCCAGCTTATGTAGATCCACAGAAAGAAAAATAGCGCGACCGAAAACGAGCCGTAGATGCTAAGATAGGTTTTGTTATAAAAGACGTATTGCGCAAAAACCAGTCTTGAAAGCCACCATAAAATCGATGCTACGAGCGATGAGGCAAGCACCGCTTTTGCGCGGATCTCGCGGTTGATCGCCGTAGCATAAGTAATCGCAAAGATCCCCCAAACGATTAAGTAGGGTAGAATTTTAAGCAAATTTATCCAGCTCGTAAACTCGGTTTTATTTAGTAGCTCCTGAAGCTCGCCGCTGATATAAAACGACGCTCCAAGCCCCACAGGAGCGAGCGTCATCAGAGTCCAGTAAGTGCTTAGGCTCTTAAAAAAGCTTCGCTCGGGTGAATGCGAAATTCGCGCGATAATCGCTTCAAAGTCCCCGAAAAACAGCACCGACGTAACTAATACTGCGCAAAAGCCCGTTACGCCAAGGCTTAGCCCGTTAGCCATAAATTCCTCGATATAGTGTGCCATGCTCGCTTGATTTGCGGGCAGGAAGTTTGAAAAGATAAAGCCCATAATCTTATCGTAGTAGCCTTTAAAGCTTGGTAGCTGCATAAAGACGCTAAGCGAGACCATCAGCACCGGCAGTAGCGCCAGAATCGTGTGAAAGCTAAGGCTTGATGCATGGTGCATGAGCTCGGTATCGTAGAGGCGGAAGAAATTTTTGAGTCGGTTTTGCGCTTGCATAAGCGCCGGTATTAGTTTTTTCATACGGGCGATTTTACATTAAAAATTTAGAATTTCATATAAATTTGCGTAATTTTTCTTTTGTATCTCAGTATATCGTCTATGAAATTTTAAACTGCAAAAATGCGACTACAAATATATAAATTTATATCTCGAATTTAGTCGAAATTTAGGAAAATTTTTCTAATATGCTAAAAAATAATATTAAATATATCCATAACGAAGGGAAAATAATGGAACGAAGGAAAAAGATGAAATTTAAAATTTCATTAGCAGCATGTATGTGTCTGCTATGCAGCAGTTTGGCTGCAGCACAAAGTGGCGGTAATTCTGCGCCTGAAAAATCGTAGAATATGGGCGTAATCGAGGTAAATTCCGTCGGCGATAATATCAGCGAGAGCGGCATCGACGAGGGCTTTTTGAGCAAAAACGTGCAACAAGGCCTGCTTGCCGGCAAGCGCGCTTTGGATCTTCCCTATCAGATCAACACGATCAGCAAGGAAATCATAAATCACCAAGGCGTTACCGGCTACGAGGAGGCGGTCAAATACTTCCCGTCCGCACAGATTCAGATGCGCGGTGGCGCTACGGTCGGACGCCCGCAGACGCGCGGCTTTGAGGGCAGCGTCGTAGGCAACAGCTTCTGGGACGGCTTTTATACGATTTCGACGACGGCGATTCCGATGGCGATGTTTGAGAGTTTTCAGGTACAAAACGGCGTCGCGGGCTCGCTCTACGGCGCGCAAAATCCGGTGGGCATTTTCAGCTACACGCGCAAGCGCCCGGTAAAAGATCAATACATCATCTGGAGCGATTATATGTCGCGAAGCAACCTGGGGCTGGGACTTGATCTATCCGATAAATTTGAAAAATTCGGCTACCGCACGGTATTTTACGGATCAAACGGCGACAGACAGCCAAAGGGTTCAAATTTACAGCGTCGCTTAGCCAGCGTCACGATGGAATTTTATCCGACGGGCGATCTTACTTTTGAAACCGCGGCGAGCTATTACGAGCACAATACTAAGGGCTTTGCGGGGCAGTTTGCCTTAGGCGTAAAAGACGGCAAGATCACGGACGGAATTACGCTTCCAAGGGCAGTGGATTCCTCAGAACGCGGTCTTGGGCAGAGTTTCGGAGGTATGCATCTAAAAACCACGACCGCAAGCGCGAAATTTAAATTTACGCCTACCGATAAATGGTATTTAGAGGGCGGCTTTCAGTTTCAGCGCACCGATCGCGACATTCACAGCGTCGTAAACTATTTGCTTCCCGAAGGGTTTGATTGCGCCAATTATGCCGCTTTACCGAATAATAGAAAGCCTCCTATATGTGTAGCTAATCCAAACGCGAAATGGACGCAGCCGGGCGATTATTATACTCAACACAGCGGCGGTGCTACGGCGGCATATAGATTTGACCTACCGAGCGGTTATCTCAAGGCCAATACGCAGTTTAATACGGGCGATATCGAGCATGATTTCAGCGTGCAGACCAATGGCTATCACTGGACGCAGGATAGATATAAAAACGCGAGTACTAACTATGTCTCGCCTACTATAGGCAATATAAACGATCCTAAAATTTTAGATCACACTAACGCTAGGCGCGGAAGCGGGTTATATCATTTCGCAGTAATAGATATGTATAACGTCTCGGTGCTAGACGATATCACGATAAACGATAAATTTGACGTGATGTTAAGCGCATCTAAGGCGTGGATGAGACAGGAATCCTACAATACTGCCCAGCAGAGACTTGTCAAAGCCTATAGCGATTCGGGCTATAGCTGGGCGGGAAGCCTGATCTTCCATCCGATAGAGGACGCCAGTATCTACTACACTTACGCAGATAGCTTACAGCAGGGCTCTACCTATGTTTATCCGGCGAGCAGCCCATATGCGGGCGAGGTCGCCTCTACGTCGCCGTATCGCTCCAAACAGCACGAGATCGGCGCTAAGATCCGCGTAGCCGATATGATTGATTTTAGCGTAGCGTATTTTGATATACGTCGCCCGATTGCCTACTTAAATAGCTCTACGGGGCTTTACGGCATAAACGGCGAGCAGCGCAACCGCGGATTTGAGTTTATGAGCGGCGGACGAATCACCGAGAATTTAAGCGTGCTAGGCGGCTTTACCTACATCGATCCAAAGATGCATAACGTAAGCATCGCAGGCGCTAATCGCAAGGTCGCAAACGGCATCCCTAAACTAAACGCAAATTTGATGTTTGATTACGTGATCCCGGGCACCAATAAGCTTGCGATCAGTACAAATTTCCACTACACCGGCAAGATGTATCTGGACGATCTAAATACCCAGAGCACTCCTAGCTTTTTCGTTACCGATCTTGGCATGAGATACACTAGCGAGCATCTTTTGGGCGATAAGACCACGCTGCGCTTCAACGTAAATAACGTATTTAACAAAAAATACTGGGCAGGAATGTATCCTGCGAGCGCCGACGGCGCTGGCGGTCTTAACGTAACTAGCGTGCTAGGCTCGGCAAACGGCGTGACGCTAGGCGAGAGCAGAAGCTTTATGCTCTCTGCGGAGGTGAAATTTTAAAGGCTAGCGGGCTTAAAATTTCTGCTTCGGCGGCGCGAATGATTATGGCGCCGCTTTTAAATTTATGAAATTTTATCGCCCTAAGTGGCAAGATTAAATTTAACGAGGCTTGATTTTAATATATTTTAAAATTTAAGCCTCGCTTTTGGAATTTTAAACCTTGATTTTAAAATTTCGATCTTAAAATTTTAAGTCGCCGCGCCTCAGTTTGCCCGCAAAATTTATCCGCGCGCGGTTTAAAATTTAGCCGTTTTTGGTTATAATTTTTGCAAAACCACGAAACGGAGAGCAATGAAACAGATCCTCATCATCGCAAGCGGCGAGTTTGCGCGCCATTTTTTATCCCAGGTTTATAAGATTAAAGACGTCGTGCACAATTACCGCGTCGTCGCAAAAAACGCGCTCAGCGTCCCGGAGGCGCTGCAAAAAGAGCAAAATTTCAGCATCGAAATTTTCGATCCCACGAGCATTGAGCGGTTGCGCGTGGTGCTAGCAGGGGAGGAATTTGACCGCTGCATAGTGATAATGGAGGATGAATTTGACACTAAAGTAACGCTTGAAAATTTAAAGACGCTCGCTCCGGATTTAGAGCTTTACGTAGCCGATTTTTGGGGACTTTTGCGCGAAAATAAAAATGAAGCTCACGTAAAAATCGTAAATACCCTTGCGCTAAATTCCTCGCGCTTCATCGGTTTTTTGCCCGATAGTCCCGTTTTTGCTGATAATATCGGGCTTGGACGCGGAGAGATAATGGAGGTAAAAGTGCCTGTAGGAAGCTCGTTTGCGTATAAAAAAATCAGCACGCTTTCTAATGCCAAATATCAAATTCCGATGATCTATCGTCACAACAATTACATCGTAACGACACCCGGCTCGCGGATATATCCGAATGATACGATCTTAGTCGTTGGTGAGCCTAGTGCGCTGCGAGCGGTATTTGCTGAAGTAAAAAAGCAAAGCGGGCAATTTCCATCGCCGTTTGGGCTAAATATTTTCGCGCTAATCGATATGAAAAAAATGAGCGACGACGAGATAGCTAGGACGGTTAGGGCGCTTGAGTTTTTGGATTTGCATATTAGAAATCATAAAATTTATCTGCGAATTTTAAATCCTCTGCTAAACGACGCTTTTAGCGAGCTTAAAGCTCTGTGTGAGCGAGATAAATTTGAAATTCTCATCGATTACTCGGGCGAATTAAATTTAAAGCGCGACGTGAGCGAAAATAAAGCAGGCTTGGTAGTTTGCTCAAGCGGAGTTTTCGAAGCGAAAAAAGCAGCACTTAAAGCGCTTGAAATCCCCGTGTTAAGCCTTGGTGAAGGCGAGCTAAAAGATGTGCGTAAAAGCATCGTGCTAAGTGCCGGCGAGCGGCTTCGCGAGGAATCAAGTATCGTCTTTGACATCAGCTCGCAGCTAGGGCTAGACGTGTATTTGTATCTTTTCGGCGAGAGCGAAAAGGGCGAGTTTGCGCAAAGCTACGTGAGCTTATCGAAGCTTTTTAAGCAGAGTTTATTCGTGATTCCTTGCGAGCGGCAAAATCCGATTTTAGCGCTAGGCAGCGAGCGAGATCTGCTACAATTTGTGCCATTTAATGATAGAATTTTGGCGCGCAAGCTCACATCGATTTTCAATCAGGATTTGGATCAGATGTATTTTAAACTCGGCAAAAATCATCAAATTTTCGTTCCGAGCGATTACGGGTATGAAAAGTAATCGAAATTTATGTTACAATTACCCAAAAATCAAAGGCTAGCGTATGAAAATCGATCTTAATTTAGGCAAAAAATACAGCATTTTTATCGACGAATTGCATAGTTTAAAACTTAGCGGTAAGGTCGCTATCGTGACAAATCCAAAAGTAGGCGGGCTGTGGCTTGATTTCTTACTGCAGCGGCTAGATTGCGAGCAAAAATTTATCATCACGATCCCGGACGGCGAAGAGTATAAAAATACCGCGAGCGTGGAGCAAATTTTAGAGCAGCTTTTTAGCTCCAAGCTTGATCGTAAAAGCACGCTCATCGCTCTTGGCGGCGGTGTCATTAGCGATATAACGGGCTTTTGCGCGAGCATTTATGAGCGCGGCATCGATTTTATCAATATACCTACGACCTTGCTAGCGCAAGTAGATGCGAGCGTCGGCGGTAAAACGGGCGTGAATAATCGTTTCGGCAAAAATTTAATCGGCTCCTTTTATCAACCGCGAGCGGTTTATTGCGAGAGCAAATTTTTATCGACGCTTCCTGCGCGAGAGTTTGCCGCAGGCGTTGCAGAGGCGGTAAAGATGGCTGTATGCTTTGATGTCGAACTATTTAAATTTTTCGAGACGCACGATCTAAAAAGCGCCGATGAAATTTCGCACGTAATCGCTCGTTGCGTGGAGATTAAAGCGGGCGTCGTAGAACGTGATGAGCGCGAAAGCGGCGTGCGTGCGGTGTTAAACTACGGGCACACCTTTGCTCACGCTATCGAAAAAATTACTGATTATAAAAAATTTTTGCACGGCGAGGCTGTAGCGGTCGGTATGGCGATGGCAAATGCGCTAGCGCGGCGTCTCGGTAAACTAAGCGGCGAACAGGAGGAGCAGATCCGTAAAGTGCTTCAAAAATTCACACTTCCGATAAAATTCCACGTAGAGGATGCAGCGGAATTTTACGAGCTGTTTTTTCTCGATAAAAAAAGCGAAAACGGCAAGATAAAATTTATCCTGCCCGAGGGCATCGGTAAATTCTACGCTTCCAAAGAGATCGCAAAAGATGAAGTAATCGCAGCGCTGAAAGAGTTTGAATGAGAGCGCTTGCGGCTATTTTTTTGATTTTTAATCTTGCATTTTGCGAGGCAAATTCTACGCTCTCCGCCGCGCATACGCGCTTAGAATCTAACGCTAGCTCCGTCGGTAGCGAGAAGAAAGATGAAAATTCTAAGCTATCCGCGTCGCTAAAAGATCAGATCCGTGTTATTGACGATGAGATCAAAAACAATATCTGGATTTCGCGCTTTTCAAATTTCATCGGCTATCAAAATTTACAAAAGCAATCCAGCCAGCTCGAAGCGGAGCTAAAAAAGAACGCCGGCACCGATAAGATCGCAGAGATTCAAAAAAGACTTCGCGCCGTAAAAGAGCAGCTCATACTGCTAAAAGAGTATGAAAAATCTCCGTTTTTAGATATCATCGCTATGCCTGAAACTCCAGAGCCTGCGCGCATTACAAATCCTTTTTCGATAATTTCCGGTTTTTCTACGATTAGAAATTTGCAAGCTCAAAAGATGGAGCAGAAAAACGCCATCGAAAATATTAAAGCTTTAATCGATAAACTTGAAGCAAAAAGGGCGCTATATGAGCGCTTGATGCAGATTGATACGGACGCAAGCGCTGCGGCGGAGCTTAAAAGCTTAGATTACGAGCTCGGAGAGTTTAGCTCCGCGTACGAGATCGCACAGACTACGTACGACGTTTACGAAAAAAAGATCAACTCCCAAATCGCCGTGCAGACCGCCGATATAAAAGCTCAGATCAAGCGCGCGGGAAATATTGCTGTATGGATACTCGTAGTCATCGCGCTGTCGTTTTTCTGCAAGGTAGTGGCGAAAAAATATATCAAAAACGACGAGAATTTTTATATCGTAAATAAAGCTATCAATGTTTTAAATTTCACGCTGATTGCGCTGATACTGCTCTTTTCTTACATCGAGAATATGACGCACTTCGTGACGGTTCTTGGCTTTGCCTCGGCAGGTCTTGCGATTGCGATGAAAGATATGTTTATGAGCTCCTTAGGCTGGCTTACGATCGTACTTGGCGGCAGCTTTCGCGTGGGCGATCGTATCAGAGTGCATAAAAACGGCGAGACCTACGTAGGCGATATCATCGATATTTCGGTGCTTAGGATGACGATTTTTGAGGACGTTACTATGACTACGTGGAGAGAAAACAAGCGCGCAGGTAGGGTTATTTTCATACCGAATAATTATATTTTTACCGATCTTATCTCAAACTACACCCATAGCGGGCTTAAGACCGTCTGGGACGGCATTAGCATACTTTTAACATTTGATAGCAACCATAAAAAGGCGATGTATCTCATAAAAAACATCGTGCGAAAGTATTCTAAAGGCTACACCGACATCGCTAAAAAGCAGATGGGCAAGCTTCGTTCGCAATATAGCATCAAAAATCCAAACGTCGAGCCTAGAATTTTCAGCTTTTTTGAGCCATACGGCATTGAAATTTCGGTTTGGTATATGACGAACTCTTACGCGACGCTCGGGCTTCGCAGCAACATCTCGGCTGAAATTTTAGACGCTTTAAGAAGCGAGCCCGACATCAAGATCGCCTATCCCGCATACACGCTTTTTAACGGCAAAAATTATGCGGCTGCAGGCGGAAATTTTGCGGCGCAAGATCTCGGCTCCGAGCAGCAAGGCTCACAAAATTTAAACGCAGCGGCGCAGGGCGCTGGCTTTGCTACAGGAAGCGGATCGGGGAGCGAAATTTGAAAATTTATTTTAAAACGTTCGGATGTCGCACCAATATCTACGACACGCAGCTTATAAAAAGCAACCTCAAATCGGGCGAGATCACGCACGACGAGCAGGGCGCGGACGTAGTCGTGATAAACTCCTGCACCGTTACGAACGGCGCCGACGCAGACGTGCGAAACTACGTAAATAAGATGAACCGCCTCGGTAAAAAGATATTGCTAACCGGCTGCGGCGCGGTCTCGCGCGGCGAGGAGCTGTATAAAAACGGCGCGGTCTTCGGGGTGTTTGGGATGTCGCAAAAGGAAAAAATCGACGAGTTTTTGGGCTCGGAGTCAAAATTTTACGATATCGGAGGTCTTGACGGCATCGAAAAAAACCTAGTAAGCGACTACGAGGATCACACCAAAGCCTTTATTAAAATTCAGGAAGGGTGCGATTTTAACTGCAGCTATTGCATAATCCCCTCGGTGCGCGGCCGCTCGCGCAGCAGCTCTGAAGACGCTATTTTAAAAGAGGCGGCGAGCCTTGCCGCAAACGGCTTTAGCGAGATCGTGCTAACCGGCACCAATATCGGAAGCTACGGCAAAGCCGCGGGCACGAGCCTGGGCGCGCTGCTTCAAAAGCTGGGCGCGATACACGGAATTCGCCGTATCCGCTTAGGCAGCATCGAGCCCTCGCAGATCGATGAGAGCTTTCGCGAAATTTTATCCGAGCCGTGGCTGGAGCGGCATCTGCATATCGCGCTTCAGCACACTTCGCAAAAGATGCTTAGCATAATGCGCCGCCGAAATTCCGCGCTAAGGGATTTGGAGCTTTTTTGCGAGCTTGCGGAGCGCGGATTTGCGCTGGGGACGGACTTTATCGTCGCGCACCCGGGCGAGAGCGAAGAGATTTGGCTCGAAGCGTTGGAAAATTTCAAAAAATTTCCGCTCACGCATCTGCATGCCTTTATCTTTTCGCCACGGCAAGGGACTGCTTCAGCGTCGCTAAAAGGCCGCATAGACGGCAAAACGGCGAAGGCGCGGCTAAAGATGCTGCAAAACATAACGGCGCTGAATAATTATAAATTTCGTCTTTCGCACAAGGTGCCGCTAAATGTGCTGATCGAGCGGAAAAACAGAGAGTTTTATGAAGGATATGATCAATTTTATGATAAAATTTGGATCAAAAGCGATGAGGATTTGTCGAAAAAATGGATGGAGATAAGAGATTATGAGGTTAAATTTGATGGAAATTTTGCATAAAATCAAAAAAAGCAAGCTAAATATAATTCTGATTTTTTTAGTGTTGCTTATCGTTTTGCTCTCGATCGTTTATTTTAAAGACGATTCGCGATACATCACCGAGCGCGAATTTAGCGAGCTAGTCCGCGCGGATCAGATCAAACGCGCGCATATCGAGGACGGCAATTTAAATTTTACCTACGACGGCAAACGCTATAAAATTTTAGTCGATCTCGTAGATCTTAAGGAGCTATCAAATCACGCTCTAATCAGCAAAGAAAAGGATGATGGCACGAGCGGTATCAGCGCGATTTTGGTAATTTTTACGTTCGCATTTTTTCTCTTCGTATATTATTTTGAAACCGTTTTGGCGCGTCGCCGCAGGCTGGACGGCGTAGGCGCTGCGCGTCAAGGCGGCGGCGCAAACGCGGAGCTCGGCGATCTTTCGCCAAGCGTTAGTGACGTGAGATTTAGCGACGTCGCGGGCATCAGCGAGGTTAAGGACGAGCTCATAGAGATCGTGGATTTTTTAAAAAATCCCGCAAAATACCGAAATTTCGGCATCAAGCTGCCGAAAGGAATTTTAATGATCGGCGAGCCCGGCGTCGGTAAAACGCTAATTGCAAAAGCGGTAGCCGGCGAGGCGGACGTGCCGTTTTTTTACCAAAGCGGCGCAAGCTTCGCCGAGGTCTTTGTGGGTGTCGGCGCTAGGCGGGTTCGCGAGCTGTTTGCGAAAGCTAAATCCTGCGCGCCCGCAATTATTTTTATCGACGAGATCGACGCGGTCGGCGGCAAGCGCGGTATCGGGCGCAACGACGAGCGGGAGGCGACGCTAAATCAGCTACTGACCGAGATGGACGGGTTTGAGGAAAATAGCGGCGTGATGGTAATCGGCGCGACCAATAAAATAAATTTGATCGACGATGCACTTCTGCGCTCGGGGCGCTTTGATAGGCGCGTTTTCATCGGACTTCCGAACTACAAAGACCGTATCGAAATTTTAAAAATTTATTTAGAGGGCAAAATATGCAGCGCAAATATCAACAAAGTAAGCCGCCTTTGCGTGGGCTTTAGTGGCGCGGGAGTAGCGACGCTGGTAAATGAAGCCGCGATCAACGCTCTTAAGCGCGGCAGCGATACGATCGAGCTTAGCGATTTTGAAAACGTGCGAATGAGGGTCTTTTACGGCGTGCAAAAAAGTAGAATTCTCACCGAATACGAAAAGGAGATCCAGGCGTTCTATCAGGGCGCAAAGGCGCTTAGCGCGTATTGGTATTCGTTTGATTTCGAAAAAATAGAGCTTTTAAACGATAAATTTTTAAACGAGGATTTCGAGATCGAATCCAAAACACAAATTTTAAATCAAATCAAAGTGCTTTTAAGCGGCATGACGGCGCTACAGATCCATAAAAACGACGCTTTTTCAAATTCCGCTAGCGACGTAAAGCAGGCTATCGCGCTGGCGCAAAAGATGGTTTTCGAGCTCGCGATGGGCGATAGTTTCACCCCTAGCGCGCAGAGCGTGAATAAAATTTTGCAAGATTGCTACGACGAGGTAAGCGAGATAATCCGCACGATGCAGGATAAGCTAAATCAAATTTCAAAGCAAATTTTCGTCTATGAGTTCATAACTTTCGAGGATGTTCAAAAAATCTGCGAATCTGATGGTGTGGAGCAAGAAGGCGTCTCCACGCAAGAGCAAAATTTGCAAAAGCTGGAAAAAGATATGGAAAGCTCTGAAGAAAAGCCGCAAGACGGCACGCTAAATTTCGATTAAATTTTAAAATTCCAATAAAGGAGAGGAAAATGGTAAAAATAGGTGTTTTAACAATAAGTGATCGCGCTAGTGGTGGCGTTTACGAGGATTTAGGAGGCAAAGAAATAATTGCCGTGATGGATGATTGGCTAACTTGCGAGAAGCAGTATTTTTATGAAATAGTTCCAGATGAGCTAGAGCTGATCAAAGATAAGCTGATTTATCTTTGCGACGAAGCGGGTTGTGATTTGGTGCTAACTACTGGTGGCACGGGTCCTGCTCCGCGCGATGTAACGCCTGAAGCGACCGAAGCGGTAAGTGAGAAATTAATGCCAGGCTTTGGCGAACTAATGCGCGCAGAAAGCCAAAAGATCGTGCCTACGGCAATTTTATCTCGCCAGATAGCAGCGATCCGCAAAAAATCTCTGATTATAAATTTACCAGGCAATCCAAAAGCGATTAAAGAATGCCTTTTGCCGGTATTTCCTGCCGTGCCGTATTGCATTGATCTAATGGGAGGAAATTACATAACAGCGGATGAAAATAAGATAAAAATATTCCGTCCTAAACGCAAATAATTCGCAAAATTTAGCAGGAATTAAATGATTTATGATATTATTTGGGTGCAAATTTAAGGAAAAATATGAAAATAAATCACAACGATATTTTGGAATTTCATAAGTATTTTAGCAAAATCAGCCACAGCAAAGGTCGTATTCGTATTCGTGTAAGTCCCAAAATTAGGGAGTTGCGAGATAGCGTGAGCGAAGAGAGCCTGAAGGCTAAAATAGCTGCAATTCGCGGGATAAAAGAGTATAAATTTAACTCTCTAATCGGCTCGCTGACGATTCATTATGATGAAAGCGTTTTTCCGATGCACCTTTGGGAGCAGTTTTTAAGCGGTGTCAGTTCGCCTGAGCTAGTAGCGCTTGTAAATTCCAATATAGAGGCGATTTCTTGAACGAAGAAGCATTACGTAGTACCAAAAAATCGCGCAAAATTTCTAATAAATCTCGGAATTTAAATGAGGTACAAATTGCAGATATCGCTCTTTTGCTTGAAAAAGAGGCGCAAATTTTGCAGTTTTATTCGCTGGGTGCAGTTAAATTTCAAGATAAAAAGTTAGGAGAAATTCTATCTTTACGAGCCGAATTACTTGAGCGGATGCTAGATTTTGCAAATTCTTGCGGGCTTGGCGCCACGCCTCCTGAAAATAGCAGTGAGGCACTGGCTGCAAAAGGTCTAAATGAGTTTTTGGCTTCGGCACTTTTGATAGAAAAAAGCTCTATGATGTTTTATGACGATCTAATTAATTCGTGCAAGAACGCGCAATTTAAAGAGCTGCTGTATAAGGCGCAGGCGGTTTCGTATAATGAAATTTTGCCGATTTTGAAGAAACTGAATTCTAAATACGAGGCTGATTTAAATTCTTTGAATTTCACTGATTTATTAAATGAAATTTTAAAAAATCCGCAGGGATTAGAGCGGATATTTCAAAAATACGATTTGCAAAATATCTTAAATAGCGCATTTTCTAATTTAATTAAAGGAATTTTGCAGAAAAATTAAATTAGGATTGCAAAAATCTAAAAAAGTCGCTATAATATCAAAATCTATGTAAAGTTGATAAAATGACTTTATAATCTTAACACAAGGAGAATGAAATGCCGATCCCATTTCTAGCAGGTTTTGCGCTTGGTTGCGCGGCGGTTTACGCTTATAACAATCGAGATAAAATCAAAGAAGGTGCGAATAAAATCGTAAGTAGCAAAAGCGTCGAGGAGCTAAAAAATAGCGTCAAAGGCGGAGCAGAAAAATTAAGCAAAAAATCAAAAGAAATTTTTGCGGAAGCCAAAGAGGGCTTAGACGATGTCGCTGAGGCAGTAAAAAGTAAAAGAAAGTCTGGCGGTAAAAAAGCTGCGACAAGTAGCGCCAGCACTGAGACTAGCACTGCAAAAAAAACCAGAAAAAAGCCGGGACCGAAACCGGGATTTAAAAGAACTAAAAAATCTACCGTGAGCACTAAGACGGGCGAAACACCGGCAGGTGAGACATCCGCAGCATCTACTACTCCGCTTAATATCCCACAGATCGTAAAAATGGACGATAATTCTTCGGCTAAATTTACGTCCGCAGACGATAAATCAGAAAAATAGAGGCCTAAATGAATAGATCACTTACGACACAGCGTTCGCCGCTGGATCACGTTTTAAGCGGCGCTATAGCGGGGGCGATCGGCGGTTGCGCCGTAGAGCTCGTTAAAGCCAAAGAAGGCAAGAGCAAATCTAAAGCGATTCGCGATGCGCTAGATATTGCGCTAAGCGGCGGTATCATCGGCGGCGGCGCGATTTACAGTGCAAATAAGCTCGTACAAGGCGAGTATCTACGCGCAGCGGCAGGCGTCGCAGTATGCGTAGGCGCGCTCATTGCGGGTAGAAATTTTATTCTTAAGGTAGGCAATGAGTAATCCCTATATCACAAAAAAAGATTTGAAAGAAATTCTAGACGATTACGATTTTGATGACAACAAATATGCTAGCGGCTCTACGGGTAGCTTTGCCGGCGATGATAAGCTTGGCGGTTGGGCTAAATGGATAAATGAGCGGGTAAATTCCGCACCTTTTAACGGCTCAGTTTCTGACAATGGCTCGGATAATAAAGATTCTACTGCTCAAAGCTCAAGCGATGTAAATTCTACTCAGGGCTCTGCTTTCGGTGGAATTTTTAATTCCTTGGGTGGCAGGCAAAACGCGAACGGCTTATTCGGTAGCAACTCATTTATCACAGGCATCGTTCTAGGGGCTGCGGCGACCTATTTTCTCACCGACGAAAACGCGCAAAAAAAGCTTTTTAAGCTCATCGCAAAGGGTACCGAGATGTTTCAGATGGGCGTTGAAGAGATGAAGGAGCGATTCGAAGACGCCAAGGCAGAGATGCAAGAGTAGTCGATGCAAAATTTTAAAATTTTACATGAGACTAAAACTAGACTACGGCTAAAGATCGTCGGTTTTAGAGATATCGATGCGAGCGCACTACGAAAAGCAGCTGCGAGACTTGAGGGCGTAACTGAAGCTAGATTTAACGTTAAAATCGGCTCGCTTGTAGTTAAATTTAGCAGCGGCTCCAAGAAAAAGAAATTTCTTACCGAACTTAATAGTTTAAATTTAGCCGATTTCAAGCCGAATTTTATCCATAGTAAAAGCTCGCTTCCAAGCAAAAACGAATTTATCTTAGCGCTTCTTGCGTTGGGGGGAAATTTAATCTTTCGCACTTCGCCTTTAACGCGTGCATTTAGCATCGTAGCGTGCATGCCTATTTTAAAAGAGGGCATTAAAGAAAGCTTCCGCCACGGGCTTACTTCAAAGGGCTTGGAAGCTGCCGCTGTGGGGATTTCGCTCGCTCGCGGCGATGTATTTGCCGCAAACAGCACCAACGCTATGCTCGCTCTTGGCGAATATATGGAGGAAAGTACCGTTTATAAAAGCGACGATCTTATCCGTGAGCTCGCCCGCCCGGACATCGCCGAGGCGTGGGTCGAGATAGATCAAGACGGCAAAAAGACCGAAGTCAAAATCGCAACTTCCAAGTTAAAGGTGGGCGACATCGTGGTCGTGGGCGCAGGCGATGTCATAGCCGTGGATGGGCACGTTGTAAGCGGCGAAGCGATGATAAATCAAGCCAATATGACGGGTGAATCGGTTGCGGTGAAAAAATCTCGCGGCGATAGCGTGTTAAGTGGCACGATCGTGGAGGAGGGTAGGATCCGTATCTGGGCGGAAAATGTCGGAGAAAACACGTCCACGCAGCGCATAAAGCACTACATCACGGCATCTCTTAACGAGCGCTCCAGCATCGGTATGCATACGACTCACTTAGCCGACAAGCTCGTGCCGGTAACCTTCGGGCTTGCGGGCGTGTCCTATCTGATAAATCGAAATTTTATGAGCGTAGCTTCGGTGCTGCAGGCGGACTACTCGTGCGCGCTTAAGCTGCCTACGCCGGTTGCTTTTAAGTCGAGCATCTCGAAGGCGGGCAAGAACGGGATTTTGATCAAAGGCGCCAAGGCTCTCGAGTCGCTTGCGAGCGCCGATACCTTCGTATTTGATAAGACGGGCACGCTTACGTACGGCAACCTGGAGGTCGCCGAGATCATATCGTTTGACGAGCATTTCAGCAAAAACGATATTTTAAATTTAACCGCAAGCGCCGAGGAGCATTACTTTCACCCCGTAGCCGAGGCGATCGTGGATGCGGCTAAAAAGCACGGCTTTATCCACAAACACCACGACGAGGTGGAATTCGTCGTTGCTCACGGCGTTAAGACCAGCATCGAGGGCAAAAAGCTCATCATCGGCTCGCGCCACTTCCTCGAAGACGACGAGATGATCTCGTTTGCGGCGCACGAAGATACCATCGATCTTGCGATGCAAAAGGGGCTCGCGCTGCTTTACATCGCATTTGACGGCAGACTTTTGGGCGTCATCGGGCTTAGAGACGAGGTGCGCGCAAACGCCCGCACCGTCATCGCTAGGCTCCGCGAGCTTGGCGTAGGGCAGATCGTCATGCTAAGCGGCGACGTAAAATCAAAAGCCCGCGCCGTAGCCAAAAAGCTCGGCGTAGATAGCTATTACGGCGAGCTGCTGCCGACGCAAAAGACCGAAATTTTAGAGCAGTTAAAAGCCGAGGGGCGAAAGGTGGTCTTTGTGGGCGACGGCATAAACGATGCGCCGAGCCTGATGAAGGCGGACATCGGCATCAGCATGCTAAATGGCGCCGAGATCGCCAAGGCTTCTGCGCAGATCGGGCTTTTGAAAAATGACATCGAGGGCGTCGCGCAGGTAAAGGCGCTGGCTAACGACACGCTGCGGCTCGTAAATCGAAATTTCAACGCCACCGTGGGGATAAATTCGATCATTTTATTTTTGGCGACCTTCGGCGCGCTAAGTCCCGTAGCTACGGCGCTGCTGCATAACGGCACGACGATAGGCCTACTACTGAATTCTATCAAAGGGGTAAAATTTGAGCATTGAAGATAAAATTTTGGATCTAAACTTTCAGCGCAAAGCGGCTAAAACGGCGCTGGGAGTGAGTATGGGCATCACGGCTCTAACCGCGCTGAATATGAACTCGCGCATGTCGCAGCTGCATAAAATTTCGGGGATAGTGATGCTGGGATGCGCGATCTGGCACGCTAGCCTTTACGGCTCGCCGTACAGCGAGTTTTTGCAAAATAGAAAAGCAAAGAGTCAGGGCAGAAAGAGATCTGTAGCAAATTTAGCCTTGGAAAATTTATCGGACGGCAAAAGCGTCTCCGCAAAAAGCGCGCCGGCAAAAAGAAAGCCTCGCGCCCGCAAAAGCGTTTAGCGGTATAGCGCGTCGCGGCTTTTAGGTGCAAAGATAAGCTTTAAAGCCGCTAAATTTCTTTGAGACGCAGCCGCAGAATAAGACGTCGTAAGCGGTCAAATTTGCACCGTTTGCGACTAAATTTACTATTTTATTAATTATTTATCTATTTATCCATACAATTCCATCAAAATTTTAAGGAGAGACGATGAAATTAGTTTTATTATTTTCGATATTGGCTAGTCTTGCTTTGGGGCTTGATTGCAACGCCAAGACCTATTGCTCGCAGTTTAGCAGCTGCGAAGAGGCGACGCGGTATCTGCGAGAGTGTGGCAGGGCTCAGGAGGGCGGCACCCAGCATACCGATGGCGACGGCGACGGCGTGCCGTGCGAAAAACAGCTGTGCGGCCGTAATGGTCATAAATTTAGCGGATTTTCTAGCGCGCGCGATGAAAAGAGCGAAGTTTCAAATTTAAAGGGCGCTGCCGACTCATGCGGTGCGGAGAAATTTAATGGTAGCGTTATAGCTATAAAATTTGCTTCATAAGTGCGAAATTTTATCTCGGCGCATCTTTAAATTTATAATATAAAGCGCGCCGTGATCTAATGCCGCCGCGCTCGCTAAATTCGCAACGTTCGATTAAATTTTAATTATAAAAGAGCCGGTAAATTTTACATTTAGCGGCTGTGTCGGTCGCTAGCTACCGAAATTTTAATCTGCAAACGCTTCATAATATCCTTTAAATTTAACCCGCCTTTACCTGCCGCAAATTTAAATTTCGCTACAATCGCTTTTTAAAATTTTGCGCCGAGTGCGCGCAAGAAGCTAAATTTAAAGGATCAAGATGGATTTTAAGATAGACGCCGCAGACGGCGCGGCGCGCGCCTGCACGATCCGCACGGCGCACAGCACGATCCGTACCCCCGTTTTTATGCCGGTCGGCACCGTGGGCGCGGTCAAAGCGCTCGATGCGACGGACGTAGAGCGGCTCCTGGACGCGCAGATCATCCTTGCTAACACCTATCATATGTATCTGCGTCCGGGCTCGCGGGTGGTGGCGGGCTTCGGCGGGCTGCACGGATTTACGAAATTTCCCCGCAGCTTTCTGACCGACAGCGGCGGCTTTCAGGCCTTCAGCTTGCGCGCAAACACCAAAAACGACGAGGGCGGCATAAAATTTAAAAGCCACATCGACGGCAGCACGCATTATTTCACGCCGCGCTCGGTGCTGGATACGCAGTATGAGCTAAACTCCGATATTATGATGATTTTGGACGATTTGGTGGAGCTGCCGCGCGAACCCGACGCATTGAGCTGCGATGATAGATCGCGGCTTAAAAAGCGTATCGATCTAAGCGTCGCGCGCACGATAAAATGGGCTCGCGAGGCGATAGATTATCACGAGGCCATGAAATCTCGCGGCCTGCACGCGCATCAAAACATCTTCGGTATCATCCAGGGCGGCACCGACCCGCAGGCGCGCAAATTTTGCGCCGAAGCGCTGTGCGAGATGAGCTTTGACGGGCTTGCGATCGGAGGGCTTAGCGTGGGCGAGAAAAACGAGCTGATGTACGACACGGTAGAAGCCATGATGCCATACGTCGATGCGTCGCGCCCGCGATATTTGATGGGGGTCGGCACGCCCGAAGATCTCGTCGAAAACGTCGCTCGCGGCGTGGATATGTTCGACTGCGTGATGCCTACGCGCAATGCGCGCAATGGCACGCTATTTACGAGCTTCGGCAAGATCAGCATCAAAAACGCGGGCTTTATCAGCGATCACGATCCGATCGATCCGCACTGCGACTGCTACACGTGCAAGCGCTTCAGCCGCGGCTATCTAAATCATCTATTTCGCGCGCGTGAGCTTAGTTTTTACCGCCTCGCGAGCATTCACAATCTACACTATTACCTGCGCCTTGCCGCGGATATGAGAGAGGCGATCGTGCACGGGCGGTTTGCCGAGTTTAGGCGGGAATTCTACGCCGCACGAAACATAGCGCAGGAATAAATTCCTGCGAAGCGAGGGCGATTAAATTTAGCGCGCGAGTATTAAATTTTGCGCTATGGCAGCGGGGCGTGGAATTTATGCGGCGTGCGACTGCTTAAATTTAAATTTAGACGCAGCTAGGTTTAGGTAATGAAATTTTAAAGCCGCAGAGCCCGGAATTTGTAGCGCGAAATTTAAAATTTTAATGAAGCAGGGTGGGTCGATCGGACTTGCTAATGCGAATGCAAAAGAGCTAAATTTTAGCGCTTACGATTAAAATTTAGCGAGTCAAATTTTAATTCCACGGATATGTTAGCGAAATAGAAATTTAGACGCCGCTAAATTTAAAGGGTCTAAATTTCGTCGCGCGATCGGCAGCTTAAATTTTAGCCTTTTTTATGCGGCGCAAACAGATGAACGCAAATATATAAAACGGCGCGGAGATTGCGAAAATAACGATGTGTTTCCACGCCATGGTGTTAAAATCTATGCCGGTGATCTGCGCGATCTGCGCCGGAAGTCCCGCAAACGCGTCCATCACGCCGATTGCGATAATAGCGCAGAGCTCCACGGCAATCGCGATGAGAAACGGCAAAGAGCCCTTGGTCGTGAAGATGAGATACAAAAACGCCTTGAGCTTGTAGCAATACGACAGCAATCCAAACAGCGCCACGGCGATACTAAAGATCGCCACGTAGGCGTCAAGCCCTATGGTTTCGTTCTGCAAAACCGTGGCGACGACGCAGATTATCAAAAAGATATTGTAGCTCGTGATCTGCCGCACGGCGTATTGATCGTGTCTGGCGGCCGATAGAAAGATAAATACTTGATTTAGCGGCAAGATGTAGCTCAGCGCAAAGATCAGATAGATAAACAGATCAAAGGTGAGCGAGACAGTATTTTGATTTACATATTCTTGGATCTGCTTAAATGACAGCAGCGACTCGGTGATCTGAGCTCTAAAGATCAGAGCGATGCCAATTAAAATAAGCGGCATAATGTAGGCCTTGATACCGCTCATTCGGATAGGGTTGGTGTAAATTTTACTCTCGAGGCTCTCGCCCTCGCGCGGATCGTCCATCTGTACGAACTCAAATCCCAAAAATTTAGGTTTTTTTGCACTCGCGGGTTTGGTTTTGCGAGGAAGTTTGAATTTTTTAAATTTTTTCGCGATTTTTGTTACTTTTGCGGCGGATCTATCCTCTGCGATATTTTCGGCGGAATTTTGAGAAGACGACTCCTCTACTGCGTCTATCTCTATGAAATTTTTAGGATCGGAAATCCAGTCGTTATTTTGCTTTGCGGCTTCTTTTGTCTGCAAAGCCGCTTTTTTCGCCGCACGATCCTTGGATTTGGACGTGTATACGCGCTCGATATTTATTGCGCTGGATGCTAGCGTGTCGAAGCTTACCTCATCGCCGTCGGTTAGGCTAGGATCGCGTTCGCCAAGCATTTCGTAGCTATACTCGACCCCGCCCGTGGCGACTATGACATTTTCGCCTCTGATAAATCCGATAAGTCTCATATACTAACATTCCCCGATTTTTTAATGAGAAATATTAGTCAAAATGAACTTAAAAAACGATTATTCTACGGTGACGCTTTTGGCTAAATTTCGCGGCATATCCACGTCATTGCCAAGTCTGACGGAGATTTCAAGAGCTAGAATTTGTAAAATTATCATCATCTCAAAAAACTCGCTCATCGCGTGGCTCTGCTCGCTCGTTTTGATAAAATCATCCGCGATCTCGGGCTCTTCGGGACTGATAGCTAAAATATACGCATCGCGCGCAGCAAGCTCTTCGACATTGCTTTTCGTTTTTTCGTAGAGCAAATGCTTTGGCATCAGCGCAACCGTAAAGAGATTGGAATCCGCAAGCGCGATAGGTCCGTGCTTCATCTCGCCGCTCGGATAGCCCTCCGCGTGCAGATAAGAGATCTCTTTGAGCTTGAGCGCGCCCTCAAGAGCGAGCGGATAGAAAATATCGCGACCGATAAAGAAAAAGCCGTGTCCGTGCAGATAGTGCTTACTCATGCGGTAAATTTTATCCTGCAAGCCGTCTTTGATCTTTAAAATTTGCGGGATATGAAGCATCGCTGAAATTTCAGCGGAATTCATGCGCGCCGAGATGACCTCGCGCAGATTTGCAAGATACACCACAAACATCCATAGCACCATAACCTGCGTCGCAAAGGCCTTCGTAGATGCCACACCCTTTTCGATGCCTGCACGGGTTAGGATCACGCTGCCTGCCATGCGCACGATCGAGCTGTTATCGACGTTGCAGATCGCAAGCGTCCTAAGACCGGCTTTTTTAGCGATATGCAGCGCCTCTAAGGTGTCGGCGGTCTCGCCACTTTGCGAGATCACGATAAATAAGGAATTCTTGTTTAAAAAGGGTTCTTTGTAGCGGAATTCGCTGGCAACTTCTACTTTTGTGCGGATTTTAGCGATGCGCTCGAAAAGATACGAGCTTACGAGCGCGGCGTGATAGCTTGTACCGCAGGCACATAGCACGACCTCGTCGATGCCCTCAAACATCGTCGCGTCAAGCTCGTCAAATTTTATCTTGCCGCCCTTTATTACACGCCCCATCATTGCTTCAGTTACGACTTGCGCTTGCTCGTAAATTTCTTTTTCCATAAAAAATCTAAAGCCCTCTTTTTGCGCATAGCCTTTATCTTTCGGAAGCTCACTAAAGGCGCAATTATGCGGTTTAGAGTTTTTAAAAATGTCGATTTGTCCAAGCTTGGCAACGCCGTAAATTTGATCGTCCAGATACGCGGCCGTATTCGCAAGCCCGATGAGCGGAGCGTCCGAGGAGCTAAAGAAAATTTCGTTTTTATCGTTTTTTGCGACGATGAGCGGAGCCGCGTTTTTAGCAAAGAAAATTTCTCCGGGCGCTGCCTTCGTGATCAAAAGCGTAGCGTATGCGCCTTTTAGCCGTTTAATTGTGGCTTCATATGCCTTAAATGCGTCGTTGCTAGCCTTGAAATTTTTTTCAAAAAGATGCACTATTACTTCGGTATCGGTCTGGCTTAAAAATTTCACGCCGTCCGCTTCGAGCTCATCTTTTAGCTCGATGTAGTTTTCGATGATACCGTTATGCACGACGAAGCTAAAATCCCCAAAATGCGGATGCGCGTTAAGCTCGGTCGGCTTTCCGTGAGTCGCCCAGCGAGTGTGTCCGATCGCGACGCCAAAGCCGCTGCTTTGGTAATCTTTCATCTTATCTTCCAGATTATTCAGCTTGCCGACCGCTTTGAAATATTTGATATTTGCGCTCTGATCCATCACGGCGATCCCCGCGCTGTCGTATCCGCGATACTCGAGCTCCTTAAGGCCGTCAAGTACGATCTTTTTCTTCTCTTCATTTCCGATGTAGCCTACGATTCCACACATTTTGCTTTCCTTGTTTAAAATTTGGCGCCCATTTTACTACGCTATTTTAAATTAACGAAATTCGGCTCTAAATTTAGTCCGCTTATCCGTTTTGTAAGCAAAAAATTATATAATTAGCACAAAATTTGGCTTGGGAAATCGATGGAAATTTTAGAAAAACTACAAAGCGGCGAGAGATTAAATTACGAAGACGGCGTGAAATTATGGGATTTAGATCTTTTCGATCTGGGCAAATTCGCCTTTGCTATTCGCAAAGAAAAAAACGGCAAAAACGTCTATTTTAACGCAAATCGTCATATCAATCCTTCGAATTTGTGCGCAGATACCTGTAAATTTTGCGCATTTTCGGCGCACCGAAAGAACGAAAACGCCTACACGATGAGCGATGATGAGATTATGCGTATCGTGGATGAGACCGTAGCGCGCGGCACGAAAGAGATTCATATCGTAAGCTCGCACAATCCATTCGTTACGCCGCAGCAATATTTGGGAATTTTCAAAGCGATAAAGCAAAAATATCCGCTTCTGCACATCAAGGCGATGACCGCGGCAGAGATCGATTACTGGCGGCGAAAGTGGAAGATGAGCTACGAGGAGACGATAGAGCTGATGATGCAAAGCGGCGTGGATTCGATGCCGGGCGGCGGCGCCGAAATTTTTGACGAGCAGATCAGGGATCAAATTTGCAAAGGCAAGGTCTCAAGCGAGCAGTGGCTACGTATCCACTCGCTGTGGCATGCGCACGGGCGTCAGAGCAACGCTACGATGCTCTTTGGACATATCGAAAGCCGCGCGCACCGCATAGATCACATCTTACGCATCCGCGCACTGCAAGACGAGAGCCTGGCTCGCGCTAACGGCGGCGGCTTCAACGCCTTTATCCCGCTCGTGTATCAGCGCGAGAACAACTATCTGGACGTGAAGGGCTTTTTGGGCTCGGTCGAAATTTTAAAAACGATCGCGATTAGTAGAATTCTGCTTGATAACGTCACGCATATCAAGGCTTACTGGGCGACCTCGACCTTAAGCTTGGCCCTTGTAGCGCAGGATTTCGGCGCGGATGATCTTGACGGCACGATCGAGAACGAAAGCATTCAAAGCAGCGCCGGTGCCGGCAGTAAAAAAGGACAGAGCAAGCGCGATTTTATCGATATGATCAGCACCGCAGGTTTCGTGCCCGTAGAGCGCGACAGCTTGTATAATCAAATCGAAATTTACGAATAAATTCTAAAGGAGGAGCAAGTGGAGAAATTCTTTCATCTCGCCGCCGCGAAAACGTCGGTAAAACAGGAGCTTATCGCAGGGCTTACTACGTTTTTGGCGATGATTTACATCGTGCCGGTAAACGCTAACATTATGAGCATCGCAGGTATGCCGTTTGATGCGCTGGTTACGGCAACCGCGCTTATTACGATAATCGCGACGCTATTTAACGGGCTTTTTGCAAATACCCCCGTAGCGCTTAGCGTCGGCATGGGGCTAAATGCGTATTTTACCTTTGCGTTGTGCGTGGATGCGAAGCTGCCGTGGCAGAGCGCGCTTGGTATCGTAGCAATAAGCGGGGCGCTTTTTACCGTGCTTTCGTTTACGAACTTTCGCGTTTGGGTTATCAAATCTATCCCGCTTGATCTGCGCCGCGCCATAAGCGCGGGTATCGGCGCCTTTATCTGCTTCATCGGACTTAAGCAGATGGGCGTCATCGCGCCTAGTCAGGCGACGCTAGTAACTTTAGGAAATTTAAAAGATCTAAACGTTTTGCTTGGGATTTTAGGCTTAGCGGTCGTGCTGGTGCTCTTCGTGCTTAGAATCAAGGCGGCGTTTATCTTAAGCATTTTGATTACTTCGTGCGTTGCGTGGGTGGCTGGAATTTCGCCCGCACCACATGGCATAGTAAGCGCGCCAAGCGGCATAACGCCGATATTTGCTAAGCTAGATATCCCCGGAGCGCTGAAGCTTGCGTTCGTGCCTTTTATAATCACATTTTTCGTCACGCATCTATTCGATAGCATCGGCACTCTAACCGGCGTAGGAAACCGCGCGGGGCTTTTTGGAGAGAATAGTAAAGACGGCATGAAAAAATTATCTAGAAATTTAACCTCCGATGCGATAGGTAGCGTCGCAGGCGCCGTTATAGGAACGAGTACGGTTACTGCATTTGCCGAAAGCGCCAGCGGAGTAGAAGCGGGCGGCCGCACGGGGCTTACCGCGGTATTCTGCGCTATATTTTTCGTGCTGACGCTGTTTATGCTACCGCTATTTAAGGCGATCCCCGCAAATGCGATCTATCCGATCCTCGTAATGGTCGGGGTTTTGATGTTTAGCGAGCTTGGCAAGATCGATTATAGCGACGCTGGAATTTTAATCCCTGCGTTTTTTATAGTATTTTTGATGCCTTTTACCTATTCGATCACCAACGGCTTAAGCTTCGGCTTTATCGCTTATATCGTAGTTAGACTCGCTCAGCGCAGGATAAAAGATTTAAATTTCGGCGTTTTGACGCTCGGCGCGATTAGCGTTTTAGTATTTTTGATGCATTAAATTTTAAGGAAAGATATGAGATTTTATAGTTTTGAAGAGATGGATCGCGATGCAAGAGTTATAGCAAAGCAGGTTAGGGACGAATTTATGCCCGATGCGATCGTGGCGATCGCTAGAGGCGGGCTCACATTCGGTCATGCGCTAGCCAATGCGCTTGATATGCGGACGATATTTTCGATAAATTCCATCCACTACGCAGATACCAAAAAGCTCGACACCATCGACGTTTTCAACGTGCCCGATCTGGAGCTTTACAAGCGCGTGCTGCTGGTGGACGATATCATCGACAGCGGCGACAGTATGGTCGAGATCAAGCGCGTGCTGCTGGAGAAATTCCCGCAAATAGAGCTTAAAACCGCGGTGATTTTTTACAAACCCAAGGCGCTTATCCAGCCCGATTTTAAAATTTCAAAGACGGATGAGTGGATAAATTTCTTTTGGGAAAATTATACGATAGAGGAATGAAGCGGCGCGCGGTTAAATTTAGCGGCTAAATTTTAAATGATTCGGCGGCTTAAATTTTATGAAATTCCGGCCGTAGAATTTAGGCTATGAATTTAAAAGCGCCCGTAGCAAGGATGAGAGTGAAGAAGCTTTATCAAAACGAAATTTTCGTAATCTCCATAATGTGCCTATTTCAGGGCATATTTTTGCTTTATGCGATCTCAAATTTAAGCATCAGCTACTACGAAGCCGAAATTTTTTATGATAAAAAATCCCTCGTTTCGCTAATCGCAAATTTAAGCTGCGAAATTTTCGGGCGCAACGACTATGCCCTGCGCGTACCGTTTATTTTGATCCACTTCGCAAATGCCGCGATGATCTATAAAATTTCAAAATTTATTCTAAAGCGTCGCTTCGATAGAGTAGTCGCTACGGCGCTATTTATGGCGCTTCCTGCGTCGATGAGTAGCGCGATCTTGCTAAATCCCGCGGGCATCATTGTTTTTTTCACGCTGCTGGCGATCTATTTTGCAAAGAGCGAATACAATATCGCGCTTTTCGCGCTTCTCTCCGCTTGCGCCCTGATCGATAGAGCGTTTTTTATGCTCTACGTAGGCTTTGGAATTTGGGCGCTTTATACGCGTAAAAAGGAGCTTTTGCTGCTTTGCATAGCGCTGTTTAGCTTCAGCGTGATCTTTTACGACGTAAGCTCGGAAGGCAAGCCGAAGGGATATTTTTTAGATACCGTGGGCGTTTTTGCGGGCGCGTTTTCGCCTTTAGTGTTTTTATTTTTCATCTATACGATCTATAGAATTTGGATCAAAGAGGAAAAGAGCCTGCTGTGGTTCATCGCCACGAGCGCGCTCTGTCTGACGATGCTTTTTTCTCTAAGACAGCGCGTGGCGCTTGAAATGACGTTGCCGTATTGCGCCATCGCTACGCCTTTGATTATCCGCGTGCTTTTTAATTCGTATCGCGTTAGATTGCCTAAATTTCGTACCTTTCACAAGATCGCCGTGGGCGTGACTCTGGTAAGCTTAGCGGTGAGTTATTTTGCAGTGATTTTCAGCGACGTGATGTATGAGGCGATGTTCGCAAACAAACCGCAGCGGCATTTCATCTATAAATTTGACGTAGCTAGGCAGCTGGCAAGTGAGCTAAAAAATCGCGGAGTAAAAAGCGTAAGCTGCGAAGACGAGAGGCTCTGCCTGCGCCTGAAATTTTACGGACTGCCTAGCGGAAGCGGCGCTTTTATTTACGCGGATGAGCCGGAATATGTCTCGGTTCATAAAAATTCGATACAAAATATAGATATTTACAAGCGAGGCGTGCGAATTGCGAAATTTTATGTTAAAATATAAACAAAATTTTTATGAAAGGTAAAAATTATGAAAAAAGCATTTACTATGATAGAGCTGATTTTCATCATCGTGGTGGTTGGAATTCTAGCGGCGGTGGCGGTGCCTCAAATCAATCGAAATAGCCTTGTGGAGGCGGCAGATCAAGTAGCTGCTCATATTCGCTATACTCAGCAGCTGGCTATGAATGATAACAAATTCGATCCTGACGATCCTAATTGGTTTAAGAGATTTTGGAGGATTCAATTTACCGATCAAGGAGCACCGGGCTCTGCAGCAGGATGGCGATATAATATATATTGGGATAACGGAGCTTTCCCGGGTTCAAACGGACAACCAAATAGCCTAAATTCTATGGCAGCTGATCCGCAGAATCCTAACAAACTGCTTACTTCGGGCTTTGCTAGGCAACCTGCCAATACTGATGGTGCAAGAATGAATAAAAAGCTAAATTTAGAAGCAACATATAATATAAGCAATATAGAATTTACTAATTGCGGTAATGGAAACAATCACACCATCTCCTTTGATTCTTATGGTCGCCCAATGGGGCAGTTAGCGAACTCTAATGTGCCATATGATAGGCTTTTTGTGGGCCAAAATCCATGCATAATCACGCTTACCAATGATGCTAAAGAGCATGCCTATATAAGTATTCAGCCCGAGACGGGATACGTAAGTTATACGCTGAAATCAAATACGGGTAACGCGGCGCAGTAAATAATTTAAAGCATTTAAGGAGAATAATGAAAAAATACATAATGACGCCGATTTATTACGTAAACGACGTCCCGCACATCGGTCACGCATACACGACGATTATCGCCGATACGATGGCTAGATTTTACCGCCTGCAAGGACACGAGGTGTTTTTTAAAACGGGCACCGACGAGCACGGCCAAAAGATCGAGGAGGCCGCAGCTAAGCACGGCCAGAGCCCGAAGCAATACGCAGACGGCGTAAGCGCTAAATTTAAAGACCTATGGGACGAGTTTGACATCAGCTATGATATGTTTTCGCGCACTACCGATGCCGCGCACGAGGCAGCGGTGCAAAACGTATTTCGCAAGATGTATGAAAAGGGCGACATTTATAAGGGCGAATACGAGGGCAACTACTGCGTAAGCTGCGAGAGTTTTTTCCCTTCCGCTCAGCTAATCGACGGCGAGTATTGCCCCGACTGCGGCAAAAAGACTAAAATTTTAAAAGAGGAGAGCTATTTTTTCAGGCTTAGCGCCTACGCAGAGCGGCTTTTGAAATGGTACGAGGATGAAAAATGCATCCTTCCCCTGGGCAAAAAAAACGAGGTCGTAAGCTTCGTAAAAAGCGGACTGAAGGATCTTTCGATCACGCGAACGGGTTTTGATTGGGGCGTTAAAATTCCGCCCGAACTGAACGATCCGAAGCACGTGATTTACGTCTGGCTGGACGCGCTGATGGATTATCTTAGTTCGCTCGAATTTTGCGCGGGCGGCGAACGAATGGAGTATTGGAGCGACGCTCTACACATCGTAGGTAAGGACATTTTGCGCTTTCACGCCGTTTATTGGCCTGCGTTTTTGATGAGCCTGGGACTAAATATGCCACGCAGCATCGCAGCTCACGGCTGGTGGACGCGCGACGGCAAAAAGATGAGCAAGAGCCTTGGCAACGTAGTGGATCCGCGTGAGGTCGCAAACGCTTATGGGCTGGAGCAGTTTAGGTATTTCTTACTGCGCGAGGTACCATTTGGCCAAGACGGCGATTTTTCGCAAAAAGCGATCATCAACCGCGTAAATTCCGAGCTTGCCAACGAGCTTGGAAATCTACTCAGCCGTATCGTCGGCATGAGTGCAAAATACTCGGACTACGTCATAAATTCCAAAGACGTGATGAAATTTTTCACCGCCGAGATCAAGGAAGCAAACTCCTATCTGAGCGCCGCACTTAGCGCGCTTGAGGATGTCGCCACCAATAGATACTTGGAGGAGCTTTGGAGGGCGCTTGCTCTTGCGAACGCTTCGATTGCGAAATACGAGCCGTGGAATTTGATGAAAAACGGCGAGCAAGATAGGGCGTTGGCTCTCGTCGCATTGGTTGCAAATATTTTGGCTAAAGTCGCCGTGCTGCTAAGCCCTGCAATGCCGAAGACGGCGGCACGTATCGCAGACACGCTGGGCTTTGAAATATCCACTCCGCTTTATGAAAAGCTCGTACTTTGCGGCGAAATTTTAGATTTTAAGGCTAAGCCGTGCGAGCCGCTTTTTACCAAGATCGATCATGAGCTGATGCCGAAGGCGGACTACGACAAACTGGATGGCGCTGCAAATTCTGCAAGCGGTTCCAGTGCGGATGCCGCGGCAAAAGGCTCGCCAAGCTTAAATGCAAACGCTTCCGGTTCGGGCGCTACGGCGCAAGGAGCTCAAGTCGCGACAACCGAAGCTCAAATCAAAATTGATGATTTTAAAAAATGCGTTATAAAAGTCGGCACGGTTTTGGAGTGCGAAAACATTGAGGGCAGCGAGAAGTTGTTGCGATTTATGATCGATTTGGGCGAGGAGAAACCGCGTCAAATCATCAGCGGTATCGCGAAATTTTACGATCCCGCCGCACTTGTCGGCAAGCAGATCTGCGTGCTGGCAAATTTAAAACCCGCTAAAATTTTTAAACATAGCAGCGAGGGCATGATTTTAAGCGCCGAGGACGGCAGCCTTACGCTGCTTAGCACTCTCGCGCCCGTAAAAAACGGCGCGATCGTAGGTTAGCGATGAAGGCTCTAGCGCGCAAGGCTTCGAAACCCGCTATCTGCGGTGCGGCTGGGCTTTGCGCGCAAAAAAGCGCCACTTCGGATAAAATTTTAAAACTTTGCCGCCGCTGCGGTCTTGTCGCAAAGATCGGAGCGGGCGGGCTTGCGTGCGTGGGCGCACCCTTGGCGCTAAAGCTCGGCGCAGGGGTTGCTTTAAAATTTGCGGCGCGTAAAATTTTAACGCTAGGCGTTTGCGAGCTGTCGAAGTTCACCGCTTTAAAATGTGCAAAGCTCGGCGCGCGCGCGGTTGTACGCTCATTTTCACGCACCGATAAATTTACGGATGAGCGGACGAAAAAATATGCGAGCGCGGATGGCGAGAGCTCTAAAGCAAGCGTCACGCCGCGTAGAAAGCGCACGGCAAGCGTTTCTAGCGTGAATGTCAAAAAAGACGCCTCACTTTCCAAAAGTGCCACTACTAAAAAAAACGCAGCGACAAAAAGTGCGCCCGCAAAAAAATCCCCGCTTACTAAAAAACCTGCATCTGTCACAAAAACCGCATCGACCGCTAAAAGTATCGCGCCCGCCGCGGCTTCTGTATCTGTCGCAAAATCAGCGTCCTTAAAAAGCGCCGCGCAAAATAAAATTTCTGCAGCTATCGCAAAATCGGCAGCGGCTAAAAGCGCTTCGCGGAACGCAAAATCTCGCCGCATCGCAAAAAATACTTCTGCGCCTGCTGTTGTAATCGTCGCAAAAGACGCCGCCGCATCCGGCGCAACCTCTGCATCTACCGCAAAGCAGCTTCGTCGCTCCGCAAAGAGCGCGTCCGCCAAAAGCTCCGCCGCAGGGAAGTCGTAATGGTAAATTTATTAAATTTAACCCGCATCGTAAACGGAACGATGCTAAATAATCCTGCGATCTCCGCGGTCGAGAGCTTTGCGATCGAACCTGCAAAGGTCGCGAAAAAGGGAGCTTTCATAGCACTCGGCGCAAACGAGCGCGACGTGCGCACCGCGATCGATAACGGCGCGTACGCGATCATTTTTGATAACAATTTCAAGCCGCTCAATGACGAGATTGCTTTTATCAAGGTCGAAAATTTATGCACGGCGCTAGTGCGACTGATAAAATTTCTGGGCGAGACGTGGCGGCACGGCTTCGTGTTGATAAACGAAGTGCAAAGCGAGATCTTGCGCTACACGAGCGTGCCGAAAAATTTGATGTTTGCGCCGCGCAGCAAGGGCGAGCTTTTCATCAGCCTACTGAATGCCAAAGAGAAAAATACCTACTTCACTACCGACGGCGATCTTTTGCAAAGCCTCGGTATCTCGCCTGCCACGATCCCTGCGAGCGACGATTTTAGGCTACTTTACGGCGGCTCGATATTCTACAGTAGCTTCGTTTTCGGCGGGCTTTATTATTCAAACTTAATCTTTCCACAGCTGTTTTTGCCCGAGCTATGCGGCGTGATCGAGTATCTCTCGCGCAAAAACATACCCTTTAAATTTCAAAGCTTAAGCGCATTCGGCCATTTTGAGCCGATTTTTGTGGATAGATTTTTTAACGTTAGCTCGCTCGGCGGCAGCTATCGCGCCTTTATCGCCGAGAGCGATCCTGAGCTTTTTGCGCGCGAGGCGGAGTTTTTGCGGGCAAAATTCCGCGAAAAAATTATCATCTGCGCTAGCTGGGAGGATCGCCTAGACGGCGTTAAGATCGACTTTCGCTTCAATAAGCTAAGCGCGCTAAAGAGCCTGCCCGAGTTTCACTACGCGCTGGTTTTTGCGGAAAAGAGCGCGATCTTGCAGCTTCTAAATCAAAAACCGCAAGAAAAAAATCTATTTTTTTAAAGGCAGCGGATGCAGAGCTTTGATGAAATTTTAAACGGAAATTTTTGGATAAAGAGGCTTTACGAAAACGGACTTTTGCGCGAGGTGAAGGAGCAGATCGGCACGGAGCTTGAGATAGCACATGCAAGCTACATCGAGGTTAAGCGCGAGCGCTCGCAGGCGCTGCTTTTTACGAACGTGCGAAACGCGCAGGGCAAACAGATGCCGCCGGTGCTAAGCAATATTTTTGGCTCCTTCGAGGCGTTAAATTTAATCCTCGGCCGCAAACCTGACGAAATTGCCGCTGAGATCGAGAGCCTGCTAAAGCCGAAACGTCCGCAAAGTTTTAGCGAAAAGCTTGATTTTTTAGCGCACTTAATCACGCTGCGTAAAATTTTTGTAAAGCGCCTTAGCGGCCGCGGCGAGTGTCAGCAGGTCGCGCATCTAGGCGCTGACGTCGATTTGGGCGAGCTTCCCGTTCTTAAGACCTGGGAGGGTGACGGCGGCGCGTTTATCACGATGGGGCAGGTCTATACGAAGGATCTGAACTCGCAAACGCAAAATCTCGGCATGTATCGCCTGCAAATTTACGGGCGCGACCGCCTGGGGATGCACTGGCAGATCCACAAAGACGGTGCTGGCTTTTTTGACGAATATCGTAAAGCAGGGCGCAAGATGCCCGTATCCGTGGCGATCGGCGGCGATCCGCTCTATATCTGGTGCGGTCAGGCGCCGCTGCCGAAGGGGATTTTTGAACTGCTGCTTTACGGCTTCATCCGCCGCAGCCCCGCTCGCCTCGTAAAATCGCTTACGAATGAAATTTACGTTCCCGCCGACGCAGACTATGTGATCGAGGGCTTTGTCGATCCCGCAATAAGCGAGCCGGAGGGGCCTTTCGGCGATCACACGGGATATTACACGCCGGTAGAGCCATTCCCGGTGATGGAGGTTAGCGCGATCACGCATAAGCGCGCGCCCGTATTTCACGCCACCGTCGTGGGTAAGCCGCCGCTTGAGGATAAATTTATGGGGTACGCGACCGAGCGGATCTTTTTGCCGCTATTTCGCACGAGCGCGCCCGATCTGATCGATTATAAAATGCCCGAGAACGGCGTATTTCACAACCTGATTTTGGCTAAGATCGCCGTGCGCTACCCCGCTGCAGCTAAGCAGATCATGCACGCGTTTTGGGGCGTGGGGCAGATGAGCTTCGTAAAACACGCCGTTTTCGTGCCGCAAGACGCGCCGAGCTTAGATGAGTACGAAGCGCTTACGAAGTACGTCCTAAACCGCATAGGCGCGCGCAGCCTCGTTTTTAGCGAGGGTGTATGCGATCAGCTCGATCACGCAAGCCCGAACTCCTGCTTCGGCGGCAAGCTCGGCATCGATGCTACGGCGGATTTAAGTTCGCAGGCGCCGCAAATTTTAAGCGATGAGGAGCTTCTAGCGAAATTTCAAAGCGAGGAGCCCGCTATTTTAGCGCTTAAGCAGCACTTTTGCGATACGAAAAACCCGCTCGTGCTGATAAACATAGACAAAAAAGAGCTCGTGGAACGGAGCTGGCGGCGGCTTTTGAAATTTAGCGAGAATTTTAAAATTTTGATTTTTACCGATGCGAGAAACGACGCGAGCAACCTCTATATGAGCGTTTGGCGCATCGTAAATAGCATCGATGCGCTGCGCGACGTGTTTGTGACGCAGAATGATCGTATCTGCATCGACGCTACGAGCAAGCACGAGTGGGAGGGCTATACGCGCAGGTGGCCGCAGGAGACGCTCTGTAGCCGCGAAGTCGTAGCAAGCCTCATAGAGCGGGGCATCGTGCAGGATGAACCCGAGCTATTTAAGAAATTTGAAATTTTTTGAAGTGCGGGACGAAATTTTTGCGCGGATTTGAAATTTTAAAATTTTGCACTCTGATTTTACGGGCTGCGCGTTAAATTTAGACGGAATTTCATCTAAATTTACGGGCTCGAAGCGGTAAAATTTCATAAAATTTGCCGCCGCGCGAGGGTTAAAATTTTAAGGCGTAAAATTTGCTGCGGCGGAAATTTTAAAATTTCAAATTTTTTTGAAACGGTGCAAAAGCTCGATATAGCGCAAACAGGCACAAAATGAAAGGACATAAATGATAGAGTGGATACAAAATTTTTTTAGCGGAGTGATTCCGAAGCTGCTGCTAAACGCGACGCTGGAGACGCTGTATATGACCTTCGTAAGCACGGCTTTGGCGTTTATTTTGGGGCTCGTGCTCGCGATCGTGCTTATCCTTACGCGCCGCGGCGGGCTGTGCGAAAACCGCATCGTTTACGCCGTGCTGGACGTCGTGATAAACACGCTGCGAAGCTTTCCGTTTATAATTTTGCTGATCGTGCTCTTTCCGCTTACGAAGCTTCTTGTCGGCACGAGCATCGGCACCACCGCGGCGATCGTGCCGCT
>CAUPXM010000004.1:0-131020 GCA_963515585.1 uncultured Campylobacter sp. | reverse complement strand
GCCGAATACAGCACCTCCTCGATCGCCTGGCTTAGGCGGTGTATCTCGTCTATGAAAAGCACGTCGCCGCTTTGCAGGTTCGTTAAAATCGCCGCCAGATCGCCCGCCTTTTCGATCATCGGCGCGGCGGTGACCTTGATAGCGGCGCCCATCTGAGCGGCGATGATATGCGCTAGCGTGGTTTTGCCGAGCCCGGGCGGCCCGTAGAAAAGCACGTGATCAAGCACGTCGGCGCGCTTTTTCGCCGCGGCGATCGCGATAGCGAGGTTTGATTTGATCTTCTCCTGCCCCACGTAATCCTCGAAGCTCGACGGGCGCAGCGAGCTCTCCACGCTCTCATCGAGCTGCATCTTTTCGATCTCTACAATTCTGTCCATAATCTCTCTTTAATCGTTTTTAAAATTTTAGCAAGTGTAGCGAAAAATGGCTAAATTTTGACAATTTTAAAGGGACGGATCTTTGCGGGCGGAATAAAATTTGCCGCGCGGAATTTTACGGTACGCGCTTAGGGCTGGGGCTAAAAAGCAGAGCACCCGTCGCGAAAGACTGCGGAATTTTAGCGCGACGGGTTTAAAACTACGCTCATGCCGCTACGCCCGCTATGTCTTAGTGCGTAATTTTAGCGTAGCTGTTTCAAGACTGCGCGCGGGTCACTAACTGCGCTAAATTTTAATGCGTAGAATTTGATCGCGTAAAATTTAAGACTTTGGGCGTTCGCGAGCAGCGATTGCAAGGCGGTAGCGCGGAATTTAGCGCGTAGAATTTAGAAGCGAAATTTAGCCGCTTGAAAAATACGCGCAGAATTTTACGACGTGAAATTTGGCGCTGGAATTTTACGATATTAAATTCGGCACCTGGAATTTTGCAGCAAAATTTTGCCTCGTAGAATTTTAATGCGGATTTTGTTTTGCGGCAGCGAGGCTTTAAATTCTACGCTTCAAGCTTTGCGGCACGCAGCTGGCTAGAATTTTATCTCGCATAGTCAGTTAAAATTTCGCAAGAAATTCTGCGTAGAATTTTATGCAGAATTCCGCCTTGCGCGGCTAGGTAAAATTTCGCGCGAAATTTCGTTTTTCAAGACGACTTAGAATTTAACGCGGATTTTAAAATTTACCGCCAAGCTTACATGGGCTCGTGCGATTAAATTTAGCCACGCAATCTCGCACCCCCTCATCGATCGCTCTCTTTGATCAAGACGCTTTTATTATCGTCGTCACTCTTACAAAGCACTCTATAATCCGATATTTCAATTGCATATAAAAATACTACGCCGTCGCTTTGAAATTTTCTCGAGCAGCCCTTGGCATATAGCTCGGCGAGTTTTGGACTATTGAGAACATAAAACTCATAGCTATCGGTGAAGTGCTCCACGTATCGGTAGGTGATCTCCGCCCAAGGCACCCCGCTATCGCCGCTTCTATTTAGCACGATGGTTCTGGCGTTTATCGCCGCGAGCTTTGATTTTAGCTCTGCAAACGTCTTTTTGTCCCAGCCGATGAGCTTTAGCCCATCGCCGATACTCGGCGCATTATCTTTGAAAATAGAATTTGAGTAAAATTTCGTCTTATTGCCGTCCATATAGATCCAAATATACTCATCGCCGTAGGCACTTTCGATCATGACGCGCAAATTTTTAGGGAAGTTGCGATCAGCAAAAGCTAACAGATCCAAAAATTTCTCGCGATTTTGCTCGTAATTTTGCATTAACGGGGCTTTATCCAGCTCCATATCATCTTTATCAAAGAAAGAATTCAACGCGAAAAATGCTGCCAAAATCGGCAGCACCTTTAGGCAAAAGAGTAAGCCCGTAACCGCGGCTATGATGATTTTTAAAGCTTTAGCCAAATTTTCTCCTTAAATTTTATAAGCCGTTTAGGCCTGACGGCTGGTTTGTACTTGCATTCTACGACTGCGTGCGTAAAATTTATCGCTCATAGCGTATTTTAGAGCTGCGGGTGCGAGAGCGTTCATGAAAAGCGCTCGCGAATTACAGTCGGCGACAGGAATAGCGCCCGCAGCGGAAGCGCATAAACTCTCGCACGGCGCCCCCGTATAAAATACCGCGCAGAGTATTCGCCCAAAGTGCCTGCGATCTCTCGCACTAGCTAAAGCGCTCGCAATCGCCCGCGCCGAATAAATTTCAAGCTTCGCAAGCTGGCGAGCTGTTTGCATAGCCTGCGGCGCGAAAACGAAGCGTTAATTTAAGACAAGCGGGGCTTTATCGTTAGAATTTCAGCGCGTAAAATTTTAAAATTTAGCCCAAATCTCGCTACTGCCTATATTCAAACTCCTCGCTTGGGAAGCTCTCGTCCTTCACTTCGCGCGCGTATTCGCGCACCGCGCCTTTTACCAGCTCGACGCCGTCTAAATAGCGCTTAACGAATTTCGGCCGAAACTCCGTGAAAAATCCACACATATCGCTCCACACAAGCACCTGTCCATCCACGCCCGCACCCGCGCCGATGCCGATGACGGGCACGTCGGTGCCGAGTGCCACTTGATTTGCGACTGAGCAGATCGTCCCCTCGACAAGCAGCAGCACCGCACCCGCCTCGGCAAGCGCTCTGGCGTCGCTTAAGACCTCGCGCGCACCCTCCTCACCGCGCCCGCTTACCTTGTAGCCGCCCATAAAGCGCGAAAACTGCGGCTTAAGCCCGATGTGGCTCATCACGGCGATACCGTTTCGATTAAGTAGCGCCACGGTATCTGCCATATGCGCGCCACCTTCGATCTTAACGGCGTCGCAGCCGGTGCTCTCATAGACTTTGGCGCAGTTTTGTAGCGCGAGCTCTGGCGTCGCGCACGAGCAAAACGGCATATCCACGACCATATACGCTCGCTTGAGCCCCCGTCTTACGGCGCGCGCGTGATAGATCATCTGCTCTACGCTTGCGCCCAGGGTCTCGGAGTGCCCGCCGAAGCCCATATTTAGGCTGTCGCCTACAAGTATCATATCGACCTCGTCGTCGAAAATTTTAGCAAAAAGCGCGTCGTAGGCAGTGATCATCACGATCTTTTCGCCGGATTTTTTCATCTCATATAATTTAGAAAGCGTGATTTTTGACATTTTGGCTCCTTTGCTCGGTTAAAATTTGAATGCAATTTTAGCATAAGCCGAATTTGACATTTATAAAATTTTGAAGTAAAATGCGCGCGCATTCTTTCGGGGGTGACTTGGCTTCGACGGGAACGGATGGGTCAAGGCTGCATGTCGCTTTGGATACAGCGTATAAAATCCAAACTAAATTTAAACGCAAACAACGTTAAATTTGCTCCTGCTTACGCTAAAGCTGCGTAAGTCCAGTCGAGCCCTGCTCCGCGCCGATACTATCTAAGCGCGGCGGCGGGTAATCTGTGATAGCGTAGCTCTGCGGCGTGACGAGCCGTAGGGTGAAATCCTAGTCTTTGCGCCGGCGGGTCGTTTTGGAAAGTGAGCGAGCCTGCGCGAGAACTTCACTTTTGCTAAACATGTAGAGGCTTTGGTCGTTTGTTTTCGGACTGCGGTTCAATCCCGCACACCTCCACCAATTAAGATATTTTTAAGTTTTAATCACTTCTTTTTAGTTGCATTTGGTTCCTGCGCGCAGGCGCCTATCTTAAATTTTAGCCATTCAGGCTCCTTTCATTTTTATTTTAGATATAATCTTTTCCGAAACATTAGGGGTGTTATTAGGGGCTTTTTCGCATTGGGGGTTTCCCATATGAACAAAGGCGTATATTTTGCTAAAATTCGACGGTAGAGGCGTCAAAAGCATCAAGAAGTACAAGACGCAATACGCAATATTATAGAAGAGAGGAGAAAGAGATGAATAAATTTGTTGTGCTGTCATTGGCATATGTCGCTTTACTATCGGGGTGTAGCTTAAGTAATCGCTTTTTTATTCCGGGTACAAATTCAGATAAAAGTACTTGCGGTTTTATTTTTCATGACTATATACCTGATGATAAATTTTATATACCGAGGGGCTCCGAGGATTTTTTAGATATATATTCAAGAGCTAAAAGCCAAAAAAGCGGTGAATATGAATATAAGCTAGTAGAGACCTTATCTCACTATTATAATAAAACATCAACTATGGTTCCGATAGAATCTTGTGACGATAAGTGGTGTAAAATTTACTATCCTTGCGGCGATACGGAGTATTATGTCAAGAAGGATGAGATAGAGCAGCTTTGGCCTAACGGTCAAAAGACTTGGGGATCTAAATAAAAGATAGGGCGCATTTTAAGTAGGAGGAGAGATGAGAAATTTTGTTATATCTTTTGTTGCATTATGCCTATATGGGTGCAGTCCTACGATTTTAGGGCATAAAATCACTTTTGCAAAACACAAAGACGATGCCTTTTACGGCGAATGTGGCGAAAAAATAGATCAAAAAATTATATATAAATTTAAAGATGGCGTTATTCGTAAAATTTTCTATGAAGATAAAGAGGAATTTGCTTATTATGATGAGATAGTCATCCCTATCCAATCCTGCGAAGGCGAATGGTGCAAAATTTACTATCCTTGCGGCGAAAGAGGGTATTTCGTAAAGAAGGACGATATAGAAAAATGGCAATGGAAATAACCTTATACTTAAAAGGAGCGAATTATGTTATTTACAGATGAGGATTTTGTAAATATCGTGCCGCAGGATCTGCTAGAGCGCGGTATAAACTTAAGAGAGAAGCTCGGTTCTTATTATATCGCTTGGAGATTTGACGATGTAATGGAGGTGCTAAAAATCACAAGAGGCAAAGGTATGATTATCCTAGGAGGAGACGTATGTCGCCTAAGCGGCAATAAGCCCATCATCACATACGATAGCTGGTATACAAACGATGGAAATGACAATGCATTCGAAGTGGCGATCGAATATATCACTAAGTATCGCGCTAGAAACGGAGATGATTTTATATATTATCCAGCCATTGGCCCCGGGCAGGTGTCCAAATGAAAATTTTAATTGAACTGCGCAAATAAAATATCGGCAACCGATTAAATTTTAAAAGGAAAAACAATATGAAATTTAGAATTTTAGAACCGAGGCTTTATGAAAAGTATAAGGATGTGGTTATAGAGGTGTGAGGGCGAATACGGCATTGATGGCTAAAATAGATATTTTATTAAATTTGATAAATTTCACCAAAGATATAAGCGCGATAAAAAGCGACTTGGCGAAGATAGGCTTTGATAGCGAATTGGAGCTTGTAACGATAACTCAAAATACCATTGCAAACATCTTAAATAGGGTCATCGATAAAGAAATTTCATATGACCTCCTTGAGGAATGGGCAAATTTAATCGAGTGCCGCGAGGACATAAGATATGAGGATGAAATTTTGCAGGAAATCATGTTTGAGCTGGCAAACCCTTGCCTTTATGGGGAGATAGACGAGAGGAAGATTTGTATGATTTTAGATGAAATTAAATACGAGCGGAGCGATTCAAATGATATTAGAAAAAAATATTGACACGGTAAGCGAGAGGGCAATTTTATTGATGGCGCTAGGCTCATTGCAGGCATTGGAGCACCAGGCGATTACCATAGATGAAAGCCAAAGAATTTTGTTTTCGCCCTATATTTCAACGCATTTGGAAAACAATAAAGTTAGCAAGCGTGTCATAGATATAATAACTGAATGTTGCGAACTAGAGGATATTTTCGAGATAATTCCTACAAAATATATACAAACCTTACGAATATTGCAAAATAGAATAATAAAAATTTTAAAGCGATACGATGAAGAGTCCAGAAAAAGATGGGTAATTATAGATGAGAAATAGCCTCCATAGCTCCGTTTTTGGCGAGCACTAAATAAAATTTAGTTTAAGATAAGTTAAAAACTTTTAAAGGAATTTTTGGCTTATCTTGAACCTTTAAAATTTTAACGTCAAGATAGAAACTATGTGTAAATTTAAGTCCTTTCAATACTTTATAATGCTATTAATAAGATCGATGACATAATATAAATCATAGATTTTAGATAAGTCGGTAAATTTTATGATTTAAGGAGTTTGATAGTATTAATCTAACTATTAAGGCTCAATTAAACTTAAGCGGATTCTCTCTTATCATCTTTAATAAAATATGATAGAACTCTTTCGTATCTTTGCTGTTATTATATCTAAATTCACATTCTTTAAGATGAAGCAAGAAATTCTCTTTCTTGATGCCTTTAAATTTAGATAATCTATGTTTAGCATAACCCCAGAAGTTTTCTATACCGTTTATATGATTTTTACCATTAGCGAATTCATTCTTTGAATGTTTTACTCTGTAATGAGCCTTCGCTCCGTAATCCACTAATCCATCATAGGCTTTCTAGCAATCAGAATAGATAGTAGGGCTATCGAGCTCGCTATATTGCGATAGTATTGGTATTAGTTCACTAGCAGAGCAGTTCTTTACTATCTGAGTATATACCATACCGTCTCTTTTAAACATACCGAATACCGGTTGCTTTCCGCTTGCACCTCTACCTCTTTTACCTCTTACTCTCTTAGCTCCGAAGTAGCTTTCATCTATTTCTATCTCGCCACTAAATTTGCTTATCTTTTCACATTCTTGAGAGATCAAAACTCTAATGCTTTTTAGAATCTTATTAATGGAAATTATAGAAATCCCGGTTAAATTTGCTATTTTAGTAGCCTCTATATCTTCTGCAAAATACTTGAGAATTTCTCTAAATTTCTTTTCCGAAATTCGGGAACGATAGATATACTTGTTTTTCATAGCTCTCATCGTAACTTACTGCTCCTTTGTGTTAGCTTAAGTTAAAGAGAGCCATAAAATTCTAAATGTTACGATAAGAAAATCCGTGCAAATTTAAGTCTTTCGCAATTCCTATTTAATATTATTGATAAGATTGGTGGTATGATAAATCACAAATTTTAGACGAGTCGGCAAATTTTACAATTTAAAGAGTTTTATATATCTTTCTCGATAATTATTAATTTTAAGCCATTAGCTTGAAATAAATTAGTAGATAAAATACCCCGATTTAAATTATAGAAGATTTTATTGTTTCACAATGAAGTCAAGAGTAAAATTTTGAAACCACGATGCTGTGATATAAATTTAAAGATATTGGTTGCAGAGGGTGGATTTGAACCACCGACCTTCGGGTTATGAGCCCGACGAGCTACCACTGCTCTACTCTGCGATACAAGAAGTGCGAATAAATTTTTAAATTCTCCAAATGGATGGGGTAGGAGGATTCGAACCTCCGAATGATTGGACCAAAACCAATTGCCTTGCCGCTTGGCTATACCCCAATTTAAAACTAAAATATACACTAATCTTTGAAGTAATACTCAAATAAAAATATTTAAAAAATTAAAAGTTATATTTAAATTAGATTTAATAATTTCAAATATAAAATAATACTTATAAAAATATTATTTTTGTACTTATAAACGTAAAAAGGGTCTAACATAAAGTTAGACCCCTATATTATAAGTTAAATATTAACTTATTTAACTACAGCAACACCACTAATTGCAAAACCATCAAGTTCTTTTTCATTACCATCTACATTATCTACATACTTAAATTTCTTATTTAAGATATCAATAATTGAAGGATCCGCATATAGCTTAGTGCAGATTGAAGCACCACTATCAGCACCTTGCTCTACTTTTAAATAAGCAGGAACAATACCAGCAGTACCATTCGCAGCAACAGAATCTTTCAATGTAACTTTTAAGCACTTTTTACCACCGGACTTAAGTTGACCAACAAAACCTGTACCTGGATCTATTGCTACATTTGTCATAGACTTAAGATCGTTAGCAAATTTCGCTTGTGATGTATAATAAGAGCCAAGATCCGATACAATCGTGGTAACATTAGTACCAGCTTTTGCGATTTCTGCATCATCACGAGTAGCTGCAAGTCTTGGTATAGCAACAGCTGCCAAGATACCTAAAATAACGATAACGAAGATCAACTCGATCATAGTAAAACCTTTTTTCATGGTTTACTCCTTATATAAAATTCATCCCGCATACCTATATGCGAAACTTGGCGTAATTATAGAGAAAAATTTAAAAATTGTCAATAGTTTTTGGCAAATTTTTTACAATTTATTTACAAAGTCCGATTTTGCGGGCATTTCAAAATCGAAATTTTAAACCAATTTGGTCTATTGATGTATTTCGGCGGCGCCTCTACACATTGATACCATAAAAATTATTTGCTTTCATTCTGTGCGCGTCCGATAAACCATATGTCTATTCGAGATACAGGATGCTACAGCCCGTATCTCTTCGTAAGAATTCCATACTCTCCCACGCGTCTATCGCGCAAAAACGGCCACCAGCGGCGCACATTTTCGCATCTTTGCATATCGATAGTTACGACTTCGCATAGCTCATCAGTGCTATTTGCGCGAAACAGCTGTTCGCCCTGCGCGCCAAAAACAAAGCTATTGCCCCAAAATCTAATCCCATCTTCGCTGGCAAGCCGCTCTACACGCTGTTTATTCGGCAGCACCTCTAAAGTTTCGCCGTTAAATTTGATCTCTATCGAAATTTTTAAATTCTCTCGCGCCGCCTCATTTTTCGCGGGCAAAATTTCGCCGCCGATCGCCATTTTGCCGCCATCCGTTAGCGCCCCGTTATTAAAGGATAAAATTCCGCCCTCGCTTAAAATTTTACTCTCACCGCCCGTATCCGTGGAGCGCGAAATTTTATCGCGCACATTTAAATTTGCTTCGCCTCCAGATAAAATTTCATCCGGCGAGACTTCGCTAAGCGCGGCTTTTTCAAAACCCACGCGATTTACGGCGATTACGGGCAGGGAGTTTGCCACCGCATGCCCGCGCTGTACCGCGACCCAGGCCTCTAGCTGGCGCGCTTTTTCGTCCTCGCCGTCGCCATCAAACCACCCGATCGCGGTCGGATATATGAGTAGCTCGGCACCGCGTAGCGCCATCGCGCGCGCCGCCTCGGGATACCACTGATCCCAGCACACGAGCACGCCGAGCCGTCCCACGCTCGTATCTATGGGCTCAAAGCCCAGATCGCCCGGCGTGAAATAAAATTTTTCGTAAAACTGCGGATCGTCGGGTATGTGCATCTTGCGGTACTTGCCGGCGATCCTGCCGTCGCGCTCGAAGACCACGGCGGTGTTGTGATACAGCCCCGCGGCACGGCGCTCGAAAAGCGAACTTACCAGCACGACGCCAAATCTCTTCGCCACTTCGCTCCACAGCCGCAAATCGCGCTCGAAATCCTGCGCATAGTCGAAATTTTCGGTATTTTCGCGCTGGCAAAAATAATGCGTCTGATGAAGCTCTTGCAAAACGATTAACTGCGCGCCCTTTGCCGCCGCACGCGCGATAAGCTCGATGCTACGCGTTATCGTGCAAGCCTTGGTGCCTTCAAATTTATGCGAAATCAGCCCAACTTTTAAAATTTTCATATTTTTCCTTCGATCTAAATTTAAAGTTTAAATTTATTCATGCACGAGCAATGCAGCGAGCCGTTTTGGCGAATGAAAACGCGCGCGTTCACCCCCACTACTTCGCGATCCGCGCACGCCGCTCGCAGACGCGACAGCGCCAGCTCGTCCGCCGCGCGGTTTGGATCGCGCGGATCTGCGGGATCTGCATAGGTAGGCACGATGAGCGCACCGTTTAAAAAGACGAAATTTGCATAAGTCGCAGGCAATCTACGCCCCTGATAAAAGATCGCGCGCGGAATCGGCAGTTCGATCACGTCGTATCCGAGCGATGAAATTTCATATTTCATCGCGCCAAGCTCCGCATAGTGCAGATCGCTCGGATCGTCGCACGATGAAACCGCCACGATGCGCGGGCTTAGAAAGCGCGCGAGAGTATCGACGTGACTATCGGTATCGTCGCCTTTTATGAAACCGCGCTCTAGCCAGATTATCTTTTTTAGCCCGAAAATTTCACGCAGCCGCGCGTCCAGTTCAGCCTTGCTTAGGGAGTTGCGATTTTCGTTCAGCAAACACGCGCTAGTAGTTAACATCGTGCCCGCGCCGTCAAAATCGACGCTGCCGCCTTCTAAGATCAGATCCACGTCTCGTAGCGGACGGGCGCTCGCGGCGTAAAGTTTGGAATTTAACGCGTCGTCCTTGGCGCTTGCAAATTTGCCGCCCCAGGCGTTGAAACGAAAATTTAGCCCCGTGATTTTGCCGCCCTCCTCTACGTCGATCGCGCCGTAATCGCGGATCCACGTATCGTCAGTATCGATTTGCACGAAGCTCGCGTTTGCTAAGCCGCCGCAAATTTGCTCAAAATCCTCGCGGCTAGGCGCGATCGCGACGACCGGCTCAAACCTCGCTGCGGCGGCGATAAAGTCGCGATAAACCGCCCGTATCTCGCCTAAATACGGCGCCCAGTCGGTACCTGCGTGCGGCAAAGACACCAAAAGCGCCTCTTGCTCCTCCCATTCGGCGAATGCTCTCATTTTTGCTCCAAGATTAAAATTTCACAGATTATAGCGAAGCTCGGTTTAAAAAGATATTTGTGGATGGTGCGCCCGGAGGAATTCGAATCCCCGACCTTTTGAACCGCAATCAAATGCTCTATCCAGCTGAGCTACGAGCGCACGAAATAAAAGAAAACTGGATTATAGCGTTTTTAACTTAAATTTAGCCAAAAAAGGCGGTTTAAATTTCGACACGCGATAAATTTCAGCTCGCTCAGATTTATCGCGCCGAATTTTAACTCGCTTAAATTTTGCGCACTCTTTAAAATTTTATGAGTGAAATTTAACTATTTAAAATTTGCTTGCTCAAAATTCTGCAAGCTCAAACCCAAAATGCCCTAAAATTTTACCGCTCTGTAGCCCAAATCCTACGCACAATAAATAAAATTTAAATACTTTTTTGCTACCATAACGCAAATTTAAATAGGGGTATGCAAATGAATAAACGAAGTTTCTCGTCGCGCTGGGCTTTTATCATCGCCTGCGTGGGCTCTGCCGTGGGTATGGCAAACGTTTGGGGCTTCCCCTACAAACTCGGCACGAACGGCGGCGGCGCGTTTTTGCTGATCTATCTATTTTTTATCGCGCTGTTTTCCTACGCGGGACTTAGCGCCGAGTACGCCATCGGACGCCGCGCCAGAACGGGCACTTTGGGCTCTTACGAATACGCGTGGAAAAGTCGCGGGCTCGGTACCGTCGGCAAGATCATCGGCTGGCTGCCGCTTGCGGGCTCGCTGTGTATCGCCATCGGCTACGCAGTCATCATCTCATACGTGCTCAAAGCCCTAGCGCAGGCCATAGACGGCTCGCTGATGAGCGTGGATACGAACACTTGGTTTGAATCCTTCGCGCTAACGCCCTATTCGGTCGTGCCGTTTCACTTCATCGTCGTTGCAGGCACGCTTTTTACGCTGTTTTTCGGCGCGCACAGTATCGAAAAAACCAACAAAATCATGATGCCGCTATTTTTCATCCTTTTTGCGGTGCTTGCAGTCAAGGTCGCCATGCTACCGGGCTCGGGCGCGGGGTATAAATTTCTATTCACGCCCGATTTCGGTAAGCTTAGCGATCCGATGGTGTGGATCTCTGCGATGGGACAGGCGTTTTTCTCGCTTTCGATCACGGGCTCGGGTATGATCGTCTACGGCGCGTATCTGCCTAAAAACGAAGACGTCGTCTCGGCTGCGAAAAATACGGCGTTTTTTGACACGCTTGCGGCGATGGTGGCCGCGCTAGTGATGATCCCTGCGGTCTTTGCGTATCACACCGATCCCGCCGCGGGTCCGGGGCTGCTTTTTGTGACGCTGCCTAAAATTTTACAAGATATGATCGGCGGGCAAATTTTTGCGATCATCCTCTTTACGGCGGTGATCTTCGGCGGAATTTCATCGCTTCAAAATATGTTTGAAGTCGTCGCCGAGTCCTTGATGCATAAATTTCCGCGCCTGAACCGCACCTGCACGCTCGTGCTTTTGTGCGTGATCTGCTTCGGCGTGGGCGTGAATATGGAAGCTATCGTCAAATGGGGTCCGTGGATGGACTTCGTCTCGATCTACATCATCCCGATCGGCGCGGTCATCGGCGCGGTTTCGTGGTTTTGGGTGATCAAAAAAGATGAAATTTTAGACGAAGTAAATTCGGGCGCGTCCAAGCGATACGGCGCATTTTGGTACAACGTGGGGCGCTTTTTATACGTGCCGCTGGCGATGTTGCTTTGCATAATCGCGCTAAGCATGCATATTTCGTTTTAATTTGAAATTTCGGCGACGCGCCGATAGGCACCGATATGAGGGAGAGAAAATGAAAAAGGTCTTTTTGGCGCTTGCGCTCTGGCTCGGGCTTAGCGGGGCTGCTTTTGCGATGCAAGATACGGAGCCGAGCAAGGCGCAAGGACAAAATTTTGCGGGAATTAAAATTTTAAGCGACGGGTTTTTGAAACTGTCCGCAAGAGAATACGCGAATGCAGTCGGTCGCTGCCTACCTTCCCATATCTATGACTATTGCGATAAAATTTATTCATTAGAAATTTCACGACTTATAAAAGGAGTGCGGTTTCGGCGATGGAAAATATAGCGCTTGTCAAAATTTATTAAATATTGCGGATAGGAGTTGCTTTGAAAAGGATCAAATTGAAAATTCCTTGGCGTGCGGTTTATCCAGTGAAATTCTATTTAGAACAAATAGGCCGTCAATTGGATTAAAACGATTAATAAGAGCTTGCGAAGTGGGCAGAATAGAAGATTTTTGCTTACTTTGTGCAGGAGCTCATTTTTACTATGATTTAGACATAGAAGAGGTAATTAAATATATGGCAATGGCTCGAGATTTGACGCATGATAAAGAGCGCTACAATAAAATCATCAAAAAATTGCAAGATTGTAAAGCCGACAAAGAATGCAATCCTGCGAAATTAGAATTTCAATAGGCAAACGGCGAGAGCAAATACGGCGGGCTAAATTTCTAAATTTAAAAGACAAAGGAAAGATCGCTATGGCGGATAAGCTGATCGACATCGGGCTCATTTTGTTTTTCGGCGGCTTTTGCATGCTATATAAACGGCGTATTGGGCATCGGCAAAGACTATATGCAGCGCAATAAAATAGACTTCGTGCGCTGGATGTTTAGTCCGAGGCACATTTTGCGCTCCAACACGCCGTTTGATTCGAATGAGCCGCTAGAATTAAAATTTAAAGAGCCCAAAAGCAAACACATAATCTACAATTTCTTTGAGTTCATCATCCACTATGCAATAATCGCGCCGTTTTTAGCGATCTATGCGGGGATTTTTCTATTTTGCGCGGGGTGCATCATCAAAATTTTATCCTAAATTTAAAATTTGCGACGCGGATGCAGAGCGGGCATTGCATAGACGCCGTTTTTGTTGCAGAATTTCAAATTTTACGCCGCATCTCTTACTAAGCATGCTACACTTATTATATTTTAAGAGATAAAATTTCAAAATTTTATCGCCGAATCCACGGCTTGTGAAATTTATGCCGTATTTTCTGTTTCTTGGGGCGGGAAGGGAGCCCCAATTGCGAGGTCGCTCCCCTTCCCGCCCCAAACCCCACCCAACCTCCGACGACGCTAGCGGGGCGGACTGCGTCCGCGCATTTTTATTTAGCGGCTCGCGCCGCATGAAATTCCGTATCGATAAATTTTTAAAATTCCACTACCGCTAAATTTTTATCGTATTTGGAATTTTAAAATTCTATCCGTAACCGCCAAGCCAATTTATCCGCCGATAAATCATCAAACCGCCGACCGACCGCAAAACCGAAACGGCTTGCGGCGATGAAATTTAAGCAATGCGAGCTCAAATTCCATCCACGGCACGGCTTCTCCGTGGCGCGTTCATTTTGGCAGCGGTGCGACCGCAGCCGCACTCTATTAAAATTCTATTCAGAACCGCCCTCGCCTCGTTTAAATTCTATCGCACAAATTTTGCCGAGCGCTAAGGCGGAGGATGAACCGCCCCCGCTTTGTTTAAATTCCGCTGCACCGACCGATCGCCGACCAGCCCCGGGATCGGTTACGAGCTCATTACAGGACCGATCGGCAGCAAACCGGCCACAAACCAGCAGCCCGCCGAAGCAAACGATCTAGCAAAATCGAAAAGATCGGTCGCAAACAAACCTGTCGTCAAATCAAGGGATCGCCGAAACGCTAAATCGGTCGTCGGTCCGGTTTCAAAACCGCTTGGTACGCCAAATGAGCAGGCCGATTAACAATCCGAGCCGTAAATCCCCGACCGATTGCAATCCGAGCGAACTGATCCGCAAATGAGTAAACGGACTAACGAGTTAGACGATCTAACCGCAAATTGCCGACTAATTGCGAGCCGAGCCGCTAAACCGCTCGGTCACAGACCGGCCTCCAAGCTGCTCCTCCACAAGTCAGCCCTAAACCTACCCAAGGCGTTAGCATGACACAAAGCCGCCCGGTCGTAAGCCGATCCCGAAGCCGCACGGCAAGCGGGCTAGCCTCAAAATTGCCCAAGCCGCAAGCCGGTCCCAAAACTACTCGGTTGCAAGCTAAACCAGAAGCAGCCCGGTAAGCAGGCTAGTCCCGAAACCACCGCTTACTCTACGTAAATTTTATAATCCCCGTAGCCGCGCGCGTCCATCTCCTCAAGCGGTATAAATTCCAAGCTAGCGCCGTTGATGCAGTATCTCATACCGCCTTTATCCCTCGGTCCGTCATCAAAGACGTGTCCTAAATGACTGCCTCCTACGCGGCTGGATACCTCGACGCGCTGCATGCCGTGGCTGTCATCTTGCGCGTACGCGATCGCATCGGTCGTTATCGGCTTTGAAAAGCTCGGCCAGCCGCAGCCTGCGTCAAATTTATCAGTGGATGAAAAAAGCGGCTTTTTCGACACGATGTCGATGTAGATGCCCTTTTTATAATTCTTGTCGTATTCGCTCGAAAACGGCCGCTCGGTCGCCTTTTCTTGCGTGACTTGATACTGAAGCTCGGTCAAATTTTTCTTCAGCTCCTCCTTGCTTTGCACTTTAAATTTCTCATCGTCCTCAAGCGGCTTTTTAGCGAGGCGCAGATCGATGTGGCAGTATCCGCCCGGGTTTTTGCCGAGATAGTCCTGATGATACTCCTCGGCGCGAACGAAATTCTTTAGCGGCGCCACTTCGACGGCGATCTTTTCTTTAAATTTCGCCTGCTGCGCGGCTATGAAAAAGCGCGCCAGCTCGCCGCTCGCCTCGTCGGCATAGTAGATGCCCGTGCGGTATTGGCGCCCGCGATCGTTACCTTGCTTGTCGATCGAGAACGGATCGATGATGCGGAAATAATGCGCCAAAATTTCAGGTTCGCTGATGACGTTGGCGTCGTATTTTAAATGTAGCGTCTCGGCATGATCGCTGCTATGTAAGCCCTCGTAGCTTGCTTTATCGCTCTTGCCGTTGGCATAGCCCACCTGCGTCGCGACTACGCCGTCAAGCTGCTTGAAATACGCCTCCATGCCCCAAAAGCAGCCGCCTGCTAGATAAATTTCTTTTACGTTTGCGTTCACGCCGCCTCCTTTAACTTTAAAATTTGCGTCCGCCGCGCCGCCGTCTGCGGCATTTAGCGCGACTAAATAACCCGCCGCCAAAGCAAAGAGGCAGATTAAAACTTTAGAAATTTTCATTTTGATCCTTTCGTTTTGAATTTTGCGCAATTTTACAATCTCTAAATGAAGCGAGAGTGAAAGAGAGAAATTTTATCGCTTACGGCGGATCGCTACCCAAATTTTACCGCCGCGGGATCGGGGCTTTCGGCTCGCCGTCGCCGCATAATTAGAATTTTATCGCTGCGGCGGCGCAAGATCAAAATTTTATCTTATCCTCGCAGCGCGCTGCAGCATCGGAATTTTACCTCCTCGCAAGCGGTTAAAATTCTATGCTATAACGAGGGCTGAAATTTTACCGCCGCCACCAAGATTAAAATTTTACCGCTTCAAGCGGGGGCGGATTTCGCTAGCGCGGCAAGCGGTTGGATTTGATCGTCGCGGCAGGAATTAAAATTTTGCTACCGCTGTAGGGTTGGAATTTCATCGCCCCTGCGCTACGATGAAATTTATCCCTTTTACGAGCGAGACCCTTGCGCCGTCCATTCGCCTGCGCTACGGCTTGCGTGAAATTTATCCATTCGTCGCGGCTTACGTGGAGATTTTAGAGATTTTGATACGCCCTATTGCGGCGCGAAATTTTATTGTCGCGCCTCGCGGCTAGATTTTGCTACCGTCATGGGGATCAAAATTTTACTGCCGCGCAACCGTGGTTTGAGCCTGATTTAGCGCCTTTGCGAGTTTTACGACGCGGCCGAATTCTACCGCAGGCGCCGTTTTGCGAGGGCACGGACTGCTCGCGAGACGGAAGCTTTGCGCTGCGCCCGCTACTCTACTACGCGATTAAATTTTATCTACGCACCGCTTAAGTTGCGGCACGGCACTTATCCACCGCGCGGCTAAATTTTCTACGCACCGCTTAGGTTGCGGCACGGCGTCCATCCACTCGCCGCGCGATTAAAATTTGTCTATACGGCGCGCCGATCGCGACGAGGCGCCGCCTTAAAAATTTATACTCCGCTCCGTATCTGCTGCGAAACGACGCCGAAATTTCAACGCAAAATAGACGCCATGAAATTTTCGCGCTGCGAGATAAAATTTGTGCCGTTGTGTAACGGCGAGGCGCGAACCCATCCGCTGCGCGCGCGATTAAATTTAAAATTTACGCGCTGCGGCCGCTAGATAAAATTTCGCGACCATTCAGGAGCGGCGAATGATTTAAATTTAGATTGCGCCGCACCCGCCACGAAGCGGTATATCGCATAGCCAAAAACTCGCGCCGTGCAGTAGTATAACGAAGCGCGAACAGTCAGATTCGCACTGCCTCCGCCACGTAGCGGAGCGCAGCCAAATTTATATCGCGCACGACCGCGTAGTGAAGGCAGCTGGGTCCTCACCGCATTGGCGCGCAACAAAGCACCATGCATTGGATCCACGTCGCGCCGCTACAAAACGATATACCGCACAGCTAAATCGTCGCCGCACAGCCGTATGGCAAAGCGCAAGTAGTCCGATTAGCATCACGCTCGCCGCGTATCGGAGCGCAGTCAAATTTATATCGCGCGCGCTACGCAGCGAGCAACGAGATCCGCTCCGGCGCGGTTTTAAAGATTCGCAACGGCATAAAAAGTTACAAAGCTAGCACAATAAATCCGCCTGCGCCGCAGGCGAGCAAAATTTAGTGCAAAAAGTGGCGCACTCCCGTAAAATACATCGCCATGCCGAACTCGTCGGCGCTTGCTATCACCTCATCATCGCGGATGCTGCCGCCTGGCTGCACGACCGCTGCGACGCCCGCAGCATGGGCGATCTCGATGCTGTCTTTAAACGGGAAAAACGCCTCGCTGGCAAGCGCGCAGCCGCGCAGATCAACGCCCACGTCACGCGCCTTCGCTACTGCCGCGCGTGCAGCGTCCACGCGGCTCGTCATACCCATGCCGATCGCGACCATCGCGCGATTTTTGACGTAAACCACGCAGTTACTCTTCGTAAGTGCGGCGATCTGCCACGCGATTTTTAGGTCATCCAGTTCGCTCTCGCTAGCCGCACGCTTGGTGACGCAGCGGGCGTTTGCGACCTCATCCGCGCCCACGTAGTCGCGCTGCTGGTATACGAAGCCGCCGTCGATAAATTTAAAATCGTACTTGTCGTTTTCGCGAATTAAAAACTCCCCGCCCTGCTCGAAAATTTTGATGCGCTTTTTCTTTTCAAATACCGCAAGCGCCGCGGGCGTAACGCGAGCGGCAAGGATAACCTCGACAAAAATTTCGTTAATTTTATTCGCTAGCTCCTCGTCCAAAACGCCGTTTATCGCCACGACGCCGCCGTATGCCGAGACTGGGTCGCATTTTAGCGCCTCTACGTAGCTTTCAAGCAGGCTAGATTTCACGGCAAAGCCGCATGGATTGGCGTGCTTGCAGATCGCTACCGCAGGCGCCTTCCCGAAGCTGCTAGCGAGCATCAGCGCGCCGTGCATATCGGTCATATTGTTAAAGCTCGCCTCGCCCTTTAGGCTCTTAAAGTGCTTGCTAAAAAAGTCCTCGAACTCGTACAGCGCGCCCTTTTGGTGCGGATTTTCGCCGTAGCGAGTATCGAATACTTTGCTACCCGTGATAAATTTTTTCGCGCCGAAGCCGCCGTTAAAGCGCTCGTTCATATAGTTTGCGATCATCGCGTCGTAGGCTGCGGTGTGCTCATAAGCTTTTATCATTAAATTTTGCCTAAATTTCAGCTTCTCGCTCTCGTCCGCGCCGCTTAAAGTTTGCAAAACCGCGCCGTAATCAAGCGGGCTAGTAACGACATAGACGCTTGCGAAATTCTTAGCCGCGCTTCGAACCATCGCGGGACCACCGATATCGATATTTTCGATAATCTCTGAAAAATCGTCGGTGCGGGCTACGGTCGCTTTAAAAGGATATAAATTTACGCACACGAGATCGATGCCGCCGATGCCGTGCTGTGCGGCTTGGCTTACGTGATTTGCGTCGTTTCGCTTATACAAAATTCCGCCGTGGATCTTTGGATGCAGGGTCTTAACCCGCCCATCAAACATCTCGGACGAGCCCGTGTATTGGCTCACTTCCGCTGCTTTCACGCCATTTTGCAAAAGTAGTTTATGCGTGCCGCCCGTGCTTAAAATTTCAAATCCGAGCCTCTGCAGCCCTTTGGCAAACTCTACGACGCCCTCTTTATCGCTAACGCTGATTAACGCTCTCATCTTTTCTCCTTACTTTGATTTTCTAAAATTCTTTTAGCCACTATTTTAACTTCTCTTTTTAAAAGATTATCGTGAATATTGGATATTACCCGCGACCCGACAAAGATAAATGCTATCGCAGATAGTATATATGTCCAAAGACCGCTGCCGCTTGTGATACAATGAAATATAAAGTAGCAAACCACAAAAAATATGTATAAACTTAAATTTTTAAAGATAAACATAAAATTTCCGCTCATAAAATAGCTAATCAAGGTCGATACTATGATAAAATATATCGAAAAAAGTGCGAATTTTATAAGGTCTGCATCTCCTAAAAACTGCAAATTTTCATACAAAAAGCTATTAAATTTTAAAAAATATGCTTTTAATCCAAGAGATAGTATAAATCCGCTAATATTTTCAAAAACGCTTATAATAAATTTAAAAACTTCGGCAATAAATCCAAAAAACTCAGTCATGCTAAAGCCTTAAAATTGGGAAATATAAATCTAGTTACAAAAAAAGCTATAACGAGAGATATTATAAAGATAAGAGCACTTGGGGATACTAACAAACTATTAAAAAGTAAAACAATTATAGCAAAAAGCGCAGCAGACCTAATCAGAGCGTATCCGCTTTTTTCATTGAGATATTTTTTGCTCTCCTCTATGAGCGTATCTAAAGGGATTTGATGAAGCAAATTCGGATCTTTTTTAGCCTCGCTAGATACTTTTTTGCCTACTCTTGCTAAATTTGCGCTAAACAGATGAGTATTTACATAATAAGTATTTGGTATAATGCAGTTAATATCACCATCGTCATCATAAATAATAGTATCGTTGGTGCGCTCTTCTTGGCCTTTATTATATTGGATATTTAACAAAGCGTTTGCACCGAAAGCCTCTGCGTATATTTTTAGTCTATTTTTAGTGGAATTTTTACATCCTATAATTCTGCCGTCCACACCAAAAATAGAAAACCTATAAGATGAACGCTCTAAAATTTTATACTCGCGAGGTATTTCATTTTCAAAAAAAATTTTTGAAGGAATCTCGAAACTAATTAGGCTTATCTGCTTTGCGATGCTTCCTTTAGGACCAACGCTCGGTTTAAATAATACAAAATCGCCTGACGCAATTTTTGCATTCAAAATATCATTTTTATGAAAGAAATACTCTACGCCATCATCATCAGTAATAAAACCAAAACCTTTATCGGGAAAAAATTTCTTCACGCTACCACTGATTACCTCTCCCATCTTTTCTCCTTTTGATTTATTCGCATAGTTTTTTAAAAATCAGCTCGCGCATGTCGTTTGCGTTAAGCTGAAAATACAAAATCGCCTCGCGCCGAGCCTTTTGATACTCGCGCCTCGTCTTTTCATCTGCTGCGCCGAGCTTTGCGCCTTTAAATTTCGCCATGCGCGCCGAACTCAGCTCTTTTAGCCTCTCATTATCGCGAGAAATGCCGCCGCTATAATTAAACCACTCTTTGCTTTGAAAAATATTAAATAAAATTTGAAAATCTACGAAATTTCCCTTATTGTACTCGGCGCAGACCCCGTTTTTGTGGCTTACGGCGTAGATCGCACCGTATCTGCGCTCGAAAAAATATAGTTTTATGAGCTTTGCGTTTGCGTCTAAATTTGCGCCGCTACCGCCTAAAATCGCAAGCTTCGCATCGCCTCGCGTTTCGTAAGGGCCTAAAATCGCACCGTTTTCGTAGAGATTTCCGCCGTAAAAAGCGTATTTCGTATCCCCAATTTCGCTTGAAAGAACGTAGGTTTTATCGGTTTCGGGCGGGTTTTTGCCTGCGCAGCCGAGCAGCGACAGAGCCAAAAACAGAGACGAGATAAAAAATTTCATCGCGAAAAATCCTTTAAATTTTAAAATTTTGCCTAATTTATGAAGCGGAATCGGCAAAGCGAAATTTGCTAAATTTACCGCATTTACGGCGCGCAAATTTTAAATTTGCTTCTCAAATGCCGCCGTTTTGCTCGCGCCAATTTAAATTTTATAAGCCGCAAATTTAAAGCGACGCGAAATCTAAAACAGCATTAAATATAATAGATGCTGTTTTTGATATTTTTGCCGTCGAGTTCGTTTTTGCGCCACGAGCTCTCGTCGTTTAGCACGATCCAGCGCTTCTCCTCCTCGCGGTAAAACCAGTCCTTGTCGATCTGATAATAAATCTGGCATCCCGAAATTTCGATGATATTGGCGATGTTATTGTCGTGGTAGTTGTTCTCGTCGAAGTCGGTGAAAGTGCGCTGCCCCATCTCGGCGTAGAGCTCGTTTAAAATTTGAAGCATCTCGCTTAGGCGCGTATCCATCTTCTCGACCTGAAGCCCAAGCTCGTTAGCCTCTCTGAATAAGATCGGATAGTCGTGCGACGGATAGCCACTATTTAGCTTGTCGCTGATAAAGGCGATCTTTTGCTCATCTTCGAAGTGATAGCGCAGAATTTCGCGGCAAATTTTAAGCGACAGGCTGCTTGCGCGATCGACGGCGCCAAAAACGAGCGGATGGATATATTTATAAAGCTCCTTGTACGGGTTCTCGTCGTTCGGGCGCTCGTTATTTTTCCAAAGCTTCACCACGCGGCTTAGCTCGTCCATCGAAACGTTGGCTTGGTCGTTGGTGTTCGTAACGGGCGAAAGCTCGTGTCGCAGCGAAGTATCGACCGACGTGAGATAGCCTAGCGGCCCCATTAAAATTTTATTCGCCCCAAGCGCCATCATAGTAGCCGCCGAGGCACAGTTCGCGGGCACTAGCGCGATCAGCTCGTCGCAGTGGTTGCGTAGGATCGAGACGATCTTAAGCGAGGCGATACCGCTGCCGCCGTCAGATTTGATGTAAAGGTAAAGCTTTTCGAAATGCTTGCCTTTAAGATGGTCGTTGATACTGATCGCGTCGTTGCCGCAGACGCTACCTGCGCCCGAATTGAAGTAGGTAAGCAGCGGCGCGCCCAGATATTTCTCGATATTGGTGATCACCTCTTGGGTTTGTCGCATCAAAATCGGCGGTTGCTTCGCCGCCTTTTTAGCGCCCTGCTTCTGCGGCTCCTCGTCTTTGGATAGAAATCCCATGTTTTTCCTTTCGTGTTGGTTTGGTTTTAAAATTTTATCTTACAAATATCGCGCAATCTGTCCCGGTGCCACTCGATGCTCTCTTTAACCGTATTGCCTAGAGCCGTATGCGGGCTTTGCAAAAATGCCCTACTATTTTTTAGTCTTGAGCCCACGTATTCATAGCGTGAGATCACGTTTGCGCTGGCGCTTTGCGACACCGAAGCCGAAAACGAGTATGAATAAAGCGGCGCGGAGGAAGCGTAGCCGCTAAAGTGCTCTTTTAGATTTACGAATTTGCCCTCCGCAAAGGTCTTGCAAACGTCGCCGCTCGCGGAATACTCGGCGATTCGAAGCTCTTTATTGGGCGTAAAAACGTAGATCGTAAATTTATTTAGACCTCGCTGCGAAATTTGATCCTTAGCCATGCCGATTCCTTTTTCGTCCGTAAATAGATAGAGATTGGAGCCCTCCTTTTCATATCTTCCTAAGATTGCGTCATCTTTAAAAAGCGCGCCGCCTGAAATTTTATACTCGGTGACGGTCTGCCCGTCGTAACTCATCATCACGGAATTTTCCGGATGCAGCTCGGCTTGCGAATACTTTACCTTCATACAGCCAGTAAGCAGCACGACCGCCGCAAGCAGCGCTAAAATTTTAATTTTATCCATAACTCCCTCGAAGTTTATCTGCAAAAATCGTCTAAGATCATGGTTTTAATACCCTCGGTCGCCTTTTTGAAAAATCCAGCCACAGCCAAGTCCTCCGCGATATATTTCATATCTTTGCGATCGACCACTTTTTCAAAATTCATATTTTTATATGCGCTCAACGTTTTTGAACTCATATTTTGCACCGAGCTCTCGCTTTTTGAAATTCTACCGTCCGCATAAAGCCAATCGCCGTCTTTAAACATATTTGAAGTATAGTCGAAATTTACGTATCTGCCTGCATTATAGACGCTGCAAATCCCATCTTCGTGCCAAATGCTAAATACCATTGCCCTTTCGTCGTTAAAAAGATAAAATTTCATCCGCTTGGCATTCAGCGCGGACTTATAGTTATTGCCGTAAGACTTGCCCGCTTCATCGAGCACAAGCATCCTAAACTCACCTCTATCCATAGAATAAGAGCCTAAATTTCTGCTGTTTTCATACAGATCCTCGCCCGCAAATTTATAGATCACGGTTTTGTTGCCGTCGTAAAATTTAAACTCCTTATCGCTCTTAGCCGGACGCAATACCCCGCATCCTCCAAGTAGTGCCGCCAAAACGGCAAAAATTATAAAATTTTTCATTTATCACTCCTTAAATTTAATCCAACCTTTTAGACTTTTCTCTGCAAAGCAGACCAAGAAGCGTAGCACCGCTAAGTACAACGGACGCTTGTACATGATCTGCTACTGTCGAATTTAGTTTTTCTAAAATTTTTTTATCCACATAAGATAACTTTTCATTAACGAAATCATACCTGGATGAAATTTTCCCCATTCCTTTTCTTGACATCAAAACATCATAACTATATGCCACGATCGGCTCGCCTCGTGAATACATAGTGATATACTCCTTTATATGTACATATTTTCCTACGGACAATGCTTTACAAACGCCGTCATTATGGCTATAAGAGATCACTTTAATAAATTCGTTCGGAACAAATATTATCTCCGTAATTTTTTTAGAATTATGTTCCTTTATGGGATCTATATAACCATTTCCCATTTCATCAGTATAAATGTGCGTACTAAGTCCCGGTGCCGTAAGATATTTGCCTAACACTTTGCCATTTTTATAGAGTTTTCCGTTATGAGCTCGGTACTCAGTAGAAATATTTCTGTCATAACTTAGCAATACGCTATCTTCCGATCGGGCAATCTTGCTTTGATCTTTTTTGCTCGCGCATCCTCCAAGTAGTGCCGCCAAAACAGCTAAAATTATAAAATTTTTCATTCATCACTCCTTAAATTCTAATCTTTCGCCGCACCTTGTCGCCGTATCGCGATCCACCTTAAAATTTCAAGGCGTTTTGCGCCCTCAAATTTTAAAATTTCGCCCTACTTCTCGCCGAAGCGCTCCTTTAAAATTTTATACGCCTCGTTGATCTCCTGAAGCTTCTTCGTGCCCTCTTGGATGATCTCCTCGTCCGCGCCCTTGCCCATCAGAATGTCGGGATGGTATTTTTTCACGAGCTCGCGATATTTTTTCTTGATCTCGTTAAACGTAGCGTCCTTGGAGAGCCCCAAAATTTCATACGGATCTCTTTTGCTTTTGGCGGAGCCTTGCGAGCCGCCCGAATAGCCGCCATATCCACTCGAATACCCGCCGTATGAGCCGCCTGAACTTTGCGAGCCTCCATAGTCCGAACCCGTCGTGCCGCCATATCCGTAGCCCGTACCGCCGCCGTAACTACTGCTTCCGTAGCCGCCCGTGCTTCTGCCGCCGTATTTGTCCCAATACCCGCCGCTTCTTGTGCTATAGCCGTCATATTCGTCGTAAGTGGAGCTGCTTTGCGAGCCGCCGTTTTCGTAATATGTGCCGTAAAAGCTGCGCTCAAAGGTCGCGAATATCTGGCTTTGGATATGCTCGGGCAAGCCCAATCCGTCGCAAATCTGCGAGATCGTGCGCCGCTCCGCCGCGCTAAAACCGCGATCGACGTAGGCTAAATTTAAAAAGAAATAGATTAGCCCAGTTTTGCGGCTCGGGCTCGGGCGGTAGGTTTGGTTATATTTCTCGGCGAGCTCACGCACGTTTGCAAGGCTTTCTTTCTCGACTTTGTAAACGAGTTTCAGCGCCTCTCGCTCGCGCTCGCCGGCGCCCATTTGACGCACCAAATCGTCCAAAATTTCGCTTATCATCGCGGCTTCGGACTCGCTTACGTGCCCGTCGCTTTTGGCGACCTTGGCTAGAAGCGCTACTAAAATTTTAGCCTCCCCTAGCTGCATTTGCGCCTTGCCGCGATAGCCCGAGTTGCCGAGAGCCCCGCCGATCTGAGCAAAAATATATATCGCGATTAAAAGAAATATAACGCCCAGCACGCGCTAATCTTCGCTCTTTACGATCTTGGCAAACTCGCCAAAGTAAATTTCTTTTAGCGCGCCAAGGTTTTTGCGGACGGAATTTATGCGAAACGTTTCGCCGCCGCTGATGCCTAGGCGCATCAAGCTTAGCCCGTATTTTGCGGCCAGCTCTTTAAATTTAGCCTCGTCGCGTACGCCGAAAATCGCGCGCGAAAAGCTCTCGTCGAAAATATCTCTACTATCGTCACAGCTCATCTCAAACTCGCCGCCGATGCCGCCTACGCACGCCATCTTAGCAAGCGTAATCGCCACGCCGCCGATGCCTACGGAGTTTGCAAACTCCAAAACTCCGCTCCTGCCCGCCTCGATCGCGAAGTCCCACAGCGCGCGCTCGGCCTTTAAATTTAACTCGGGCAGGCTGCCTGCGACGCGGTTTTCTACCGCTTTCATATAAAGCGAGCCCGCAAAAACGCCCTTCGTATCGCCTACCAGATAGACGCTCACGCCGCTAGCGCAAAAATCGCTAGGGATGATCTCGCCCTCGTTCGTGCCCACGCACACGATCGCGGGAGTGGGCTGAATGCTAACGCCGCCCGTTTCGTTATATAAGCTTACGTTGCCGCTTACGACGGGGGTATTTAGCGCGGCACAAGCCTGTTTGATCCCCTCGCAGCCCTGCGCGAACTGCCACATAACCTCTGGATTTTGCGGATTACCGTAGTTTAGGCAGTCGGTGATGGCTAGAGGGATCGCGCCGCTCATCGCGACCTTTCGCCCCGCCGACGCTACCGCGAGCGCCGCGCCTATGCGAGGATGGACGTAATTCATCCGCGTGTTGCAATCCGCAGCCATCGCAAGCTTGACGCCGTTTTGCTTAACTCGCATCACCGCAGCGCCCAGCATGCCTGGACGCTTGGCAGAATTTAACCCTACGTTGGCGTCGTATTGATCGTAGATGTAGGATTTATTTAGCACTTCGGGGTCCTCAAAAATTTTATCAAATGCCGCGTCCAGCTCGCGCTCGCTTGCGCCGCAGCCACATAAATTTTGCCGCGCGATCTGCGCCATATATGCAGGCTCTTTTATCGGGCGATCCAGCACGGGAGCCGCCTCGCTAAGCGGCTCGATCGGAATAACGCCCGCCAGCTCGCCGTGCCAAAAAAGCTCCATCTTGCCGCTATCCGTCACCTCGCCGATGACGGCGGCGTCGAGATCCCATTTGGCAAAAATTTCTTTGATTTTCTCCTCGCAGCCCTTTTTGGCGCAGATCAGCATACGCTCTTGACTCTCGCTCAGCATTAGCTCATACGGGCTCATCCCCTCCTCGCGCATTGGCACGCGGTCTAAATTTAACCGCATGCCGCTACCGCTGCGCCCTGCCATCTCAAAGCTGCTTGAAGTAAGTCCCGCAGCACCCATATCCTGGATACCTACGACGTAGTCGGTTTTAAAAAGCTCCAAGCACGCCTCCATCAGTAGCTTTTCGGCGAACGGATCGCCCACCTGCACGGTCGGACGCAGGGATTTGTTCGCGTCGTTAAAGCTATCGCTCGCCATCACGGCTCCTCCGAGCCCGTCGCGCCCGGTTTTGGAGCCTACGTAGATCACACTATTGCCCACGCCTTCGGCCCTGCCGTAGAAAATTTCATCCTTTTTAACTATACCCAGAGCAAAGGCATTAACCAAAATATTGCCGTCAAAGCTCTTATCGAAGCTCGTCTCGCCGCCTATCGTAGGGATACCCATGCAGTTGCCGTAGTGAGCGATACCTGCGACCGCGCCTTTAAGCAAATAGCGCTGCTTCCTGGCGCTTTCGCTTCTTCCACGCACCTCGCCAAATCGAAGCGAGTTCATATTGGCCTCTACGCGCGCGCCCATCGTAAAGATATCGCGCAGTATCCCACCCACGCCGGTCGCAGCCCCCTGAAACGGCTCAATGAAGCTAGGGTGGTTGTGGCTTTCCATCTTAAAAACCGCAGCCATGCCGCCGCCGATGTCGATTACGCCTGCATTTTCGCCGGGCCCCTGGATAACCCAAGGCGCCTTGGTCGGGAAGCCATTAAGGTATTTTTTGCTCGATTTGTAGCTACAGTGCTCGCTCCACATCGCGCTAAAAATCCCAAGCTCGAGCTGATTCGGCTCGCGACCTAAAATTTTTAAAATTTTTTCATATTCTTCGTCTGAAATTTTATGTGCCGCTACTACTTTTTTATCCATTTTTTCGCCCTTTTCACCGTTAAATTTAGGCCCGTATGATAGCTAAAATTTTCTATCATTTCGATTAATCTTCGCCCTTTTTAAGATACTTCTCGTAAAGTTTCGCCTCTTTTAAAAACGCGTAAAATGCGTTAATATTTGCCGTGATAAATCCCTTGCGCCCGTCAAAAAGCGATCTGCGCAAAATGTATGATTTAAAAAACGCAAACGGATAGATCAGCAAAAGCTTCGCAAGGCTCGGCTTCTTGCCCTTCTCAAAATCCCCCTGCGCGCGCAGCGTGGAGTAGTTGTTGTTTTTCATAACGAGCTCGGCGATCGGCTTTTCGCTAAAGTGATTAATGCAAAATTTGCTCTTTTTTACCGCACCCTTTACGATCGAAATTTGCGCGTGCACGCCCATATTTTTATACTCGCCGCACTCCTTGCGAAAGAAGCGGATGTGAGTATTTTTACGCACGAGATCCGAGCATTTGCGCCCTAGCGAGTATTCATGAAATTTAATATCCAGCGCCGAATAATCGCTCTGGCTCATAAACTCCTCTATCTCGCCCTTTAGTTCAGGACTTACCTCCTCGTCGCCGTCGAGATTTAGCACCCATTCGTTGCTACATAGCGAAAATGCGTAGTTTTTCTGCACCCCCTCGCCCTGCCAATCGTGGTGGTAAATTTTATCGGTAAATTTACGCGCGATTTGCAGCGTGGCATCGGTGCTGCCGCTATCGACGATTATGATCTCGGCGAAATCCGCCACGCTACGCAGCATACGCTCGATGTGGCGCTCCTCATTCATCACTATCGCATAAACAGATGCTTTAATCATAGTTTGTTCCTTATCCTCGTAAATTTCAGCCAAAAATCAAAAAACCCCTCCGTGCCCAAAATACCGATGCGCTTTACGGCGTATTTGTCGTCGCCCGCCTCGTAAAGCCCGCGCTTGACGACCACTGCGCCTTTGAAATTTGATCTGGCGATATTTAAAATTTCGTCGTTAAATTTACCGTAGGGGTAGGCAAACACCTCGCAAGGCTGAGCGCAAATACGTGCTACGCGAGCCTTAGACGCGATGATCTCGTCTGCGGCGAGCTGCGGATCGCTCGCGTAGGTAAGGTCTAAATTTACGTGGTGCATCGTATGCGCGCCAAACTCAACTAGCCCGCTTGCCTGCATTTTTAAAATTTGCTCCTCGCTTAGCATCCGCGCGAGATGAGCGGTGTTGGCGCGCTCCCAGTCGTTTTGCACGGCGTCCGGCACCAAAAATATGCTCGCTTTGAAATCGTATTTTTTCAAAATTTCAAAGGCGCTGGTAAAGTTATTTTCAAACCCGTCGTCGAATGTGATGCAAACCGCCTTTTTAGGCAGCCGCTCTAACGCGATAAGCTCGCCAAATTTAAAGCTTTCAAAGCCATTTTTCGCAAGCCACGCGATCTGTCTTTCAAAATCAGCAGGTCTTAGCCGCCATTTGTCGAATTTATCGCCCTTGTGCTCCTCTACGCTATGATACATCAGCACCCGCGCCTTATGCCAGCCCTGCGGGATCCGCCACCAGTTATACCGCAGCGAAACGCCCACCGCGGCGGCAAAGATCAGAAAAGCCGCAAAATAGGTCATATCAAGCTCTTGTAAGCTCTGATGTATTGATTTACGACGTTAGACATATCGAATTCTCCTTTGCATTTTTCCTTTACTTTAGAAAAAATCGCCTTAAATTCTTCATAATTCTCATATACTTCGTTTAGTTTACGCCGTAGTGACAAAATATCTCTTTCAAACAGCAGCTCTTTGGGTAAAATTTCGGTGCAAATACCCACTGCAGTAGAGATTAAAAGCGGCGAATAATATACGCCATCGATTGCCGTTAACCCATAAGCCTCAAATGCAGACGCAATGATTTGTAGATTACAAGCACTTAAATAATCTTGCAAATGATCCGTAAAGCCTGCAATATTTATCTTTTCTTCCAAGCCTAATTCTTTTATTAAATCCTTTAAATTCTCCTCTTCTTCACCACTACCGAATATTGTGCATTCAAAGTCAAAATTTACATCCGCCAAAGCCTTTATTATTATATCCATACCCTTGGGCGCAGATAACCTGGCGGCTGAAATGATACTAAATTTATTACTTCTATATTCTCCCTCCTTTGGTTTTTTATATGCCATCGCATTTTTGATGATTATGGAGTTTGTAGGCAAAATTTCTTTCGTATCCTCTAACACCGCCACGCATAGATCAGCTAGTTTATAATTTTTCTTCACCTGCAAAGTATGCTTCGTAGCCACCACTCCGATTCTCCTAGAGCCTAAAAATCGTGCTAAATTCCGTGCGCGATACATTATTTCAATTTCTTTTGTATTGTGACAATGAATTATGTCTGGTGAAATTTTAATTAAAAGCTGTGCTGTCTGTAGTAAAAACAATGGATTATATCTATTATGCTCGAAATTAAATTTGATTAAATTTACGCGTTCACTCAAATATGGTGCAATCTTTTCGTCGCTTAGCAAAAATACCTCATTAGTTTTTGCCATTTCATTACACAGATCGACGCAGACTTTCTCTGTTCCAGCGAACTGCTTCCATTGTAGCGTATGTAGAATTTTCATATCGCTCGCCCTTTCTTATAAATAAACTCGCGCCATTCGTAAGGCTCGCTGTAAAAATCGCTCCGATCGCTTTTATCCTTTTTGCCACGGCCGTCGCGATATTTGCCGTCTCCGTAAATTTCATCGCAAATTTTGGCACCAATTTTATCGTCCTTACCATTGTCTTTGCAACCTACTGCGTGAGCCTCGTCATTAAATTTTAGTTTTTCATCGCTCTCTTTACCGTAAATTTTTCCGCCTTCGCTACGGCTATCATATCTCTCTCCAAGCTCGCCACCAACTTCACTGCAGTCGCCACTATCCGCATTTTTTAAATCTGCGCCGAAGCTCTCTTCAAAGATCGTCTCAAGCATAAATTTTGCCACTCGGGCGGCGTTTGCGATCCTTAGCGTCTTAGCTCTGCCGCGCCGCGCGATACGCGCGTATTCGCCGCTAGAAAGAAAGTATTTGATCCTTGAAAAGCAATCCGCAGGATCATCAAAATAAACTATCTCTGAGCCGTCCTCGTAAAACCGCTCAAACCCCGCGATCTTGGGACTAAAAGTGCAGACGCCGCATCCTAAAAACTGCGCCATGCGGTCGCTCGCGCCGAGCAATTTATGAGCGCGCGCGCACTCAAGTTCGTCGTCGCGATTAAAATTTATCGCAATCTTCGCAGCCGCGATCTCGCGATGAAATTTATCGCCGAATACGGCAGGCGCGCCGAGGCTCGCAAAAATTTTAAGCCTAAGCCTCTCTTTTTCGCAAAAATCGCGCAGCAAAAGCGCAAATTTATACCTCACGTCCTCTTGATAATCGCGCGCTATGTAGATCACGTCGGTCGTTTTAGCGGCATCTAGGCGTCTATCAAACGCCGCGTCGGAGATGTTCGGGAAAAAGGCGAATTTCGCGTCATATCTCGCTGAAAGATCGCGCAGCTTCAGTGCATTCGCCCAAAAAAACACGTCGATAAAGCTTAGCTTTTCGAAAAATTCCCGTTTTTCTTGTAGATGATCGACGTACCAGATCGCGATTTTGATCTTAGGAAGTGCCGATTTTATCGTCCGCAGCGCGCTAAGACTAATTTTTTCGCCCTTGCCGATCAGAAGCAGATCGGCGCCGATGTTTTCGCAGATACGCACGAGCTTGGCGTTCATTTTCTCTAGCCCGCTGTTTTTCAGCCCGCAAAAGCGCAGGCTCCGCTCCCAATCGCGGTAGCTAAAATCATAGACGAAGTGTCCGCCGCGAACGAGCCCGTGGCTGATCTTGCGCTCCATGCCGTAGAAAAAACTACCGTCGTCGTATTCGTTAAAAATGCCGCAATGCACGATTTTTAGACTTTTATTTCTCTCTTTTGACACGGCTATTTATTTCTCATACTATTGCTATTGCTATTTATTCGGCTTGCATACAGAAGGGCAGAAAAAACTGCTATATAGCTCAAAATAGGTTTATTTACAAATGGAGAATGATCAAATTGAAAAATTACTAAAAAGTATATAAAGATAGTAGAAATTTTGAATTCTTTATAGCAAAACGAACTATAAATATTATAAACTATGCCTAAAAAATAAAATATCGCACCAAAAAATCCAGTATAAAGTATAATCTCTAAAATCATATTATGAGCCATGCTATAGCTTGGATCGATGCGAATAGCTCTTTCCGGAAGATTTAAAAATACATCTATCCCCCAACCAAATATAGGTTTTTGTATTATCATATCAATGCTATATTTCCAGATAGCATATCTTCCCGATGAATTTCCTTGGATTAGATCACCGAACCTTTCTGATAGGCTTTCTATATTTAGTAATACAACTAATACAAGAAATGCTAGTGTGACAAATATTAATATTAAATTTTTATTTCGCTTAAAATTCACAATGCAATAGAATAAAGTAGCAAAAAAAGCAGCTACCCATGAGGAACGAGAAAACGTAAATATAGTAAAAATAGATAAAATTGTGCAAAACACCAATTTAGCAATAGGCTTTTCTATAAAAATAAACGAAAAAACAAAAGCAAATCCCATGAACATTCCATAGACATTACGACTTATAAAGCCCCCTGTAAAACCACCCTGTACTTTATCTAAAAACACATTATTACTATCTGTGACGTTACAAATTCCGGTAACAATAAGCAGAGCAAACGAGATGACTATAAAAATTATAAACTCGGTAATATTAAATGCTTTAATAACATAAAAGTAATAAAGAGCTAAAAATAAAATACCGTATCGGAACGTAAACAAAATTGATGTCTCCCAACTTCTACTGTTTAAATATTCCGGATTAATAAAGTTAGATATAAATTGAGCTACAACTATGCCTATAAACGAAATCAGCAAAATATTAATATCCTTTAATAAATCAGATATTATATTAAAATTCTTTTTATATATAATATGACATAAAAATATTACATCTAAACCTACCCATGACACTTGGTAGAAAGCATTTTTAAAAGGTATAGAAACCAATAACATTGCCATAAAGAATTTTATAGATATCGTGATAACATCATATTTTAAATCGACCGATTTAATTCTAAAATTATTTAATTTCATAACTAGTAAAGCCCCTTAATTTTTAAATTTCAATCAAGTTCTTCATAATATTTTTTAAGAAAGGTAATATAATTTTGCAATCTTAAAATATCTCTAAATCCGACATGTTTTTTGAAAAAATCCCTAACAAATTTTTCATATTCTGTATAAATTTCATAAATTTTATCACTTAAATTTTCGACATTGTATAAAAATTCTTCATCTAGAATCTCTGGAATTCCGCCCACGCGGGTAGAGATCAGCACGGGCGAATAAAAAATACCTTCGATCAAAATCACGGGAAAGCCCTCCTTGCGCGAGCTAATGACGTGCAGGTGCGCCGAGCTCAGAGCCGCCGCAACGTCGTCGCAAAAGCCGCACAGCCGCACGTGGTCCTGCAATTTTAGCGAATCGATTAAATTTTGCAAATTTTGCCTCTCGCCGCCCTGACCGTAAATTTTAAGTTCGAAATCAAATTTCAGCTCGCTTGCGGCGCGGATCAAAAGATCAAAACCCTTGATCTTATCGAGTCTGCCGACTGCAACGATACTAAATTTAAAATTTCCTGCCACCGCGTTTGCGCCCTGTTGCGATACGAATACGCTGCTAGTCTTATTTTGCGATGCGTCCGCATCAAAAGCCCTATCTTGCGATACACTTGCCCCATCAAGCGTATCTTGCGACGCAAATGCAGCGCCAGCTATGTTTTGCGGTGCGCCCACAGCGCTAGCCGAGTCGTCGCGCGCATCTTTTTTTCTCTCAAGCGCCCTATTTGCGGCGCCTTCCGCGTCCTTGCAGCGCGCGAAAATTTCATGATTTACAAACTCCCGCCGCGGCTCTATGCCGAAATATATCACCTTCGCGGCGTGATTTATCGTGGTTGCGACCTTGCGCGAGGCTGCGATGACGTTTCGCACGCGATTGAAAACGGGCGCCTTGCGGTCGTTGTGTTTGGTCGCGACAAGCTTAAGACTTAAAAATTTTTCGACTACAAAGCCGATTTGCGCGGCTTTGGCGCCGTGCGAATGTAAAATTTCAAATCCGCCTGAGCGTAAAAACCGATAAATTTCAGCGAACAAAAACGGATTGTAGCGCTTGTCGCGGCTTTTGTACTGATAAATTTGCACGCGCGCATCCAAGCGCTGCAAAAACTCGCATCGCGCGGGCACGATGAGCGCCGTCTGCTCGCTTTTGCAAAGCTCATTTAGCGAGTCGATCACGATCTTTTCGACGCCGCCGTAAAATCTGGAGCAGCAAAGATAGGCGATTTTCATCTATTTCTGCCCTTCTTCATCTTCAAAATGAAGCTAAAAAGCCCCTGCCTGCCGCTAACCATGATACGCGGAATTTCAAAATTTGAGTAGTGCGGGCGCAACACGTCGTTTTGCGTCGTGACGGCGCAGCTAAAGCCCGCCTCGCGCGCGCAGCGCACGCTAATCTCGTCGTAAAAGCCGAACGGATAGGCAAAGGCGCTGCAAGGGACGTCAAATTTCGCCTCTATTTCGCGCTTTGATTCACTCATCTGACGCAGCTGCTCTGCCGCGTCTAAGCTAGGCAAATTTGCATGATCGAGCGTATGCGAGCCGATCTCGATGAGCCCGCTTCGCAAAAGCTCGCGAACCTCATCGTCGCTTAGCATCTGTTCGCGATTTAGCTCGTCGCTTGATTTTTTCAGATCCTTATCGGTCGCCCAATTCCCGTCAAAGCGCCGATTTACGATGAAAATCGTCGCCTTAAAGCCGTATTTTTGCAAAAGAGGCAGAGCGCTCGCGAGATTATCGCGATATCCGTCGTCGAAGGTAATACAAACCGCCTTTGCAGGCTTGCTACCCAAGCTTGCAAGCTCGCTTAAAGTGTAGCTAGTAAAGCCATTTCGCTTCAGCCACGCAAGCTGTTTTTCAAACGCGGCGGGGCTTACGCGCAGGCGGTTAAATTTAGAGGCGCGCTTTGGCAGATGCTCGCGGATCATATGATACATCAGCACGCGCGGATACTCGTAGGGCAGATCCTTTGCCCACCATGCAAAACGCAGGCAAAACCACGTAAAAAGTGCCACCGCAGCAAACACCAAAACTGCCGCGTAGATCATCGCTCGATCCTTACGCGATAAGCCAAAAAGCTCAAAATCGTAGCCAGGCTTAGCGCCGCAAAGGAGATCTGATAGACTGCGTTTTTGAAAAACAGCGACGCGCACCAAAGAAGCAGCAGCGTTAAAAATGCAATCCTCCAGCCGCTAAGCGCGCCGTTTTCATAAAAAAATTTTTTCATATTAAACTCTCATAAACCTTTATCGTTTTTTCTACCATCTGCTCTAGGCTGAAATTTTGCGAAACGTAGCCGTATCCGTCAAATTTCAGCTCGCGCGCGGGAGCAAACAGCCCTGCCAGCGCCTGCGCGTCGCCTACGTCAAAAAAGTAGCCGTTTTCGCCCTCTCTTACGATATCCAGCGCGCCGCCGTGGCGGGTCGCGATCACCGGGCAGTTCAGCGCTATCGCCTCGGCCATCGAGCGCCCGAAGCTCTCGGGCTTGCTTGAAGCGCTCACCGTGACCGACGAGAGCGAGTAAATCTCGGCCACCTTGCTCTGCGAGCCTGCAAAAATTACGCGCTCGTCCAGGCCAAGCTCAGCTACGAGCGATTTTAGCTCGGAAAAATACTCGTCGCGACCCGCTCCCACGCCGCCTACGATCAAAATTTTAAGATTTTGTTCGCTTGCTAAAGCCGCGGCGCGGATCAGGGTTTTGTAATCCTTAATCTGCGTGATACGCCCAACGCCCGAGACGATGAAATCATCCTGCGCGAGGTTAAAATTCTGTCTAAATTCCGCGATGAAGCGCTCGTCTAAATTTTTGGGATTAAATTTTTCTAGATCGATGCCGCGCGGAATGATCGTGATCTTGGCCGCATCCACGCCGTAGCTTCGCACCACGTGATCGCGCGCATAGCCGCTAGGGCAGATGATCGCGTCCGCATCCGTCATGATTTTGCTGTAAAAATTTACGGAATTTATCCCATGCACGGTGCTTACGATCTTTGCACGCGGGCGAGCAAACTTAACCAGCCACGCCGGCACGCGTGAGCGGACATGCACGATGTCGGGAGCGATCCTGCTTAAAATTTTACGCAGCTTTAAAACGCGCGCCGCAACGCTTAGGATATTTTTGGAGCAAACGTCGAGCTGCACATGCACGCCGCCCTCGTTTTCTATCTTTGGCGCCAATTTGCCGCCGTTACTGATGACGAAATTTTCGATGTCGCGCCGCGCAAACTCCCTATTTAGCTCGACTACGCCGCGCTCGACGCCGCCTTCGTTAAGCTCGGGCAGGATTTGCACGACCCTCATATTTTTATCTCCCTCACAAACGCCTTAAGATCGTACTTTGCAGTCTTTTTCAGCTTCGCGCCCTCGCTGTATCGCCTAGCATAACCCGTAGAAACGAGAACACTTATAAAATCGTCAAATTTATTATGAGCGTCTTTGCGTTTTAAACTCAAAATAGCTACGCTCGCGCTCCCGTTAGATGCAGCCTCGCTTATCATCGAGACGCTGTCTTCGCTGATAAAGACCCACTCGCACTGCGCCAAAAAATCGCCGATCGGATTTACGGGCTCGCGGCTATAAATCACGCTGTAATCCCAGCCAAGCTTTTCTAGCGCGCTCTCGGTAGCCCTCGGCGTGCGCGGAGAGGTCGTTAGCGCAAACTCACAGTCCGCAAACTGCGCCCTTACGCCCTCTATCTGCTTTAAAATTTCATCCCCCATCTCAAAGCAAGAATTCGGCCCGCCGATGATAAATCCGATGGATTTACGCTGCGGCTGATACAGCCCCTGCGGGCGCGAAAAACTAAGCGAGACGGGCGAAATTTTAAGATTTGCGCGCGGCTTTGGGCGGTCGTGCACGCCTGCAATGATGACGCTAAAATCCTTGCGGTAGCCCTTCGGATACATCAGCGCTATACTCGGCTTTGCGTATCTGCGCGCGTAAAATTTCAGCGCGTAATAGGTCGTAGAGCCCGCGCCTACGAACAGATCGAAATCTGCGAAATTTAAATTGCGATCCGATACGGCGTCTGAATTGGCGCCATTCGGTGCGGCATCTAAATTTGCGCTATCTGACGCGGTGGGACTGTTTAAATTTGATCCGTTTTTGCGGTCCGTCGCCGTGTCGCCCCCACCGAGGTCGCACTTAAAAATTTTAAAATAAAGCCCGAAAAAATCAAGCGCGTAGGAGCAAAGTTTAAGAAGCTTGTTTGAGTAAGCGATCTTGCAAATGCAAAATTCAAGCCCTCTTAGCTCGCAAAATGCGATACTTTGGTTCTCGTGCCCCTTGCGGCCGTCGCTTAAGATGAGTGCTTTGCGATGCGGATTTTTAGCGGCGGACGGATTTAAGCAGGAACTTTCGCTATTAAAATTTAGCGGCCAACGACCTGCGCGCCACGCGCAATCTGAGGCGCCCGCCCTTAAATTTTTAGCTCTAAAATTTTCGCGGCGCAAAATGCAAGAGGGACAGCCGCAAACCGATATGAAGTTTTGGAAGTCCGAATTTTTACAATCTCGCGCGACGACAGCGATCGTCATAGAGCTTTCGCGATTTAAAATTTTACCTTCTCGCGCGGCACCGCCTAAATTTACGACGTTTTGCTCTTTTGCAAAAAAGCGCGAGCCCTGCAGCGCGGATAAATTCCTAACGACTCTGTGTTTGCTCTCGCCTCTTGAAATTTGCCGCGCCATCAGTCCATTTTCCATCGTTTATGTATCCAAAACCACTGCTGCGGCGCGGTTCGCACGACCTCTTCGAAAATGTCGTTGCACTTTTGCGTGATAAATAGCTCGGCTTCGTCCTTATTTAGCCCTTCAGGTAGCGGCGGGAAATCCTTAATCACGATCTCATAGCGATTATCCGCGCCGCGCCGCGCAAAGATCGGGATCAGCACGGGACGAAATTTCAAATAAAGCGACGCGATGGTCTTCGTGGTGTAGCATTGCCGTCCAAAAAAGGTCGTAAGCAGGCTATTTTTTGTGCCGGGCTTTTGATCGGGCAGGATGCCTACGTTGCGCCCCTGCTTTAGCGCCTGCACGAGCCCGCGCATCGCATCGTCCTTGTAAATAAGATCGTTACCGTATTTTTTGCGAAAAGGGGTAACCAAGCGCTCCTCGATAAGCTCGTTATCGCCGCGGCGCCCGACTACCGAGACCGGAAAGCCATTGGCGCCGAAAAAATTGGCCAGAATTTCCCAGTTTCCAAAATGTGCGGTGAAAAATAAAATACCGTTCGCATTACTCTCGTTTAGCTCGCGGACGCGCGCTAGCGCCTGCTCTCCGTTTGAAACGAGATCTTTAAATTTAAGCCTGCCGTTGTAAAACAAAACCGTGTCGGCAAGCGTCCTAGCGATGCTGCGAAAATTCTCGATCGCAAGAGCGCGAAGCTCGCTTTCGCTTTTTTGCGGATATGCGATGCGGAGGTTTTCTTTCGCGACGGCAACGCGCCTTGCAAGCTTCCAAGATATCAAAATAGCGAGCTTATCGAACATTTTAATTATAAAATTTTTAGGCGCGAATTTAGTAAATTTTATCAAGCACAGCGCTAAAAAATATTGAGCTTTATCTTTCATCAAATAGCCTCATTTAAAATGCGAAATTATATTAAATTTTGGCTAATTAGTAGCTAAAACGCTATTTTCCGAGGCAGAAATTGCCGAACATCTCATCTAGAATTTCATCTCTTTCAAAAGGGCGCGAAACCTGCGCTATGGCGGCGATCGCGCGGTTTATCTCGAAAGCGAAAATCTCCAGCTCCTCGTTTTTAAGCTTTTCGCGCGCGCTTTGCAGCGCCTCTAAGGCGGTCTCGCAAACGCCGATCTGTCGGTCGTTGCTTAGCATTAGTCCGTCAAAATTTTGAGAATCTAAATAGCTCTCAAGCGCGGTTAAAATTTTATCCACACCCTCATTTGCAGAAATTTCAAGTGGCGTAAAAATGGAATTTGCTTGAGTATTTTGCTTAGCGGAATTTTTTGCAGAGCTACTAGGCGCGATGGAATTTGCAGAATTTTGTTTGGAATCATCTTTCGTAAAATTCCCCGCAGCACAGCTTGCAGTAGCGCGCTCGGTATTTGGCGACGCTAGTCCCGCTTTTGCGGCAAAATTCTGTTCCTTTGGATTTATGGAATTCGCAAGAGCTATTTGGCTTGTAGGCGCGGAATTTGTGGAAGTAGAATTTTGCGCGCTTAAGTCACGCTTTAAATTTTTAGCTTTTAAATTCTGCGCGCAAGAATTTAAAGAAGCGTCGCAGGTCTGACTTTGCTTTAAATTTTCGGCTGTGAAATTCTCTGATATGGGACTTTCAGCTGCGAAATTTTCTGCAGAAAAAGCCTCTAAATCCTCGTCAAGATCCTCCACGCTAAGATGAAATTTACGCGGCAAGTCGCATTTATTTAAAACGTAGATGATTTTTTTGCCTTTTTGTTCGCGCAGTATTTTTAGGATCTGCGCGTCCTCGGCGTCCCATTCGCGACTTGCGTCAAACACTGCCAAAATCACGTCTGCCTCGCTTGCAGCGCGAAGCGAATATGAAATGCCGATACTTTCGAGCTTTGAGCCGCTGTGTCTGATACCTGCGGTATCGACTATACGGATTAGATGAGTGCCTATCTGCAGGCTTTCTTCGATGAGATCGCGCGTAGTGCCCGCTTCGTCGCTCACGATAGCGCGACTAAAGCTCAGCATAGAATTTAAAATGCTTGATTTACCGACATTAGGCTTACCCACAATCGCTACTTTAAAGCCCTCGATCAACCCCTTGCGGCTGCGGCTAATGTGAGTGATTTTTTCTAGCGAAGCGATATTTTGGCTAAGCATTTCTTGCGAGTTTTGCAGCACATCTGCGGGCAGATCATCCTCCGCGTAGTCGATGCAAACCTCAACAAAAGCTAGCGTCTTAACCAGAGCCGCGCGCAGATTTGCGACGAAGTCTGCTAGCTCGCCGCGCAGGTTTCTAGCTAAAATTTTAGCCGCACTTTGCGAGCGCGAATTTATAAGATCGCTTATGGCTTCGGCTTTACTAAGATCCATTTTGCCGTTTAAAAACGCTCGCTTACTAAACTCGCCCGGATTTGCTATGCGCGCACCTAGAGCCAGCACGGCATCTAACGCCAAGGACGAAGCCGTAAAGCCGCCGTGGGTCTGCACTTCTACGACATCCTCGCCGGTAAAGCTATGCGGAGCCTTGAAATATATCAAAATCGCCTCGCCGAACGCTTCGCCGCTCGCGTCAAAAAGATTCACAAGCGTAGCATAGCGAGGTCGCAAAAAACTGCGATGTGAAAGGCTTAGAGCGATGGATAGCGCTTCCTCGCCTGAAATTCTAACTATACAAATTCCGCCGATGCCGTGAGCCGTAGCTATAGCGGCGATAGTCTCGCTCACGATTAGTTTTTTTCGTCTACGATGACGATTTTGCCGCTACGCGTGGATTTGATGCCCACGAAACGATCTGGATATGCTTGTTTTAGCTTGTCGGCTACGATTTTGATAAATGCGCCATCAAAAGCCTTCGTGACGATACGCTCATTTCCGGAGCGTTCCACGAGCGCATTTACATAAGAATCGATAAATCGTTCTTGATTTTGTAAAAATTCCGCGATTTCAAAAACCACAGCAAGATCATATCTGATGCTGATCCAGTTGTAAATCATATACGAAAGTGCCTTGTAGCGGTGTCCTTCTTTGCCTATCAAAAGCGCGCTATCCTCGCCTTGCAGCTTGATATAGACGGTATTTTCATCGATTTTGCTAACATCGCTAACTTCGATATTAAACTCGCTTGATCTAAAAAGCGCAGATAGCTTCTCTTTGATATCGGATAGAATTTCATCCGTCACAACGCCCTTTTGCTTTTCTTTGCGATGTTTAGAATGCGTGGCGCGCGGATTTTGCGGCTCTGATTTATCGCCCTGTCTTCTCTCTGCTTTGCCGACTTTATTTTGTGGGGCGTTAAGTTCCGGATTTTCGCTAAATTTCTCCCCTTCCAAAACCGCTTCTATTACGGCATTTTTCTTAAAAAAGCCCAAAAATCCGCCGCTTGGATGCTGCAGCACGCGCACATTAAGTTGCGTCACCGAGCATCCCAGCTCAGCTGCTGCTTTATTATATGCGTCTTTTAAATTTTCTGCTTCAATTATCATGATTTTTTCTCCGCTATTTGAGCTTGTTTATGCCTTGCAAAGGCTTTATTAATGACATATTGCTGAATAATGGAGCAGAAATTATTTACCGTCCAGTATAGCGTAAGACCTGCAGGAAACATTACGAAAAATACCGTAAAAATAAGAGGCAAGAATTTCATCATCTTCTCTTGCATCGGATCGGTAAACGTAGTCGGCGTAATCTTTTGCTGCAAAAACATCAAAATTCCCATCGTAATCGGCAGGATGTAATATGGATCTTTAAGCGATAGATCGTGGATCCAAAGCGCCCATTCAGCGCCCTTTAGCTCGATCGCGTTAAGCAGCACGCGGTAGATAGCGAAAAATACGGGAATCTGAAGTAAAATCGGCAAGCAGCCGCCCATCGGATTGGCACCATTTTTCTTATACAGATCCATCATATGCATCTGTAGCTTTTGCTTATCGTCCTTGTATTTCTCCTGAAACTCCTTCATCTTAGGCGCCAGATCTTTTAGCTTGTTCATCGATAGCATTCCCTTGTAGCTTAGCGGGAATAAGATTAGGCGGATAATGAGCGTAAGCACGACGATCGACCAGCCCCAGTTGCCGATGTAGCCGTGCAGCCAGTTTAGAAATTTAAACATCGGGCGGGCGATGAAGGTAAACCAGCCATATTCGATAATGTGCGTAAGAGCAGGATTTATCGAGCTTAGCGTCGCGTGATCTTTCGCGCCGATATAGCCCATAAGACTAAGATCACCGTCCGAGCCTATGAAAACCTGCGAAATTTTATCTGCGTCAGTCACGGTCGCATTCAAGCTCTCTCCGTAAAATAGCGTTGTATAATAGCGATCGGAGCTTGCAGCGATATTCGCCCCACTTATTCGCTCATTTTTATCCACATCGCCATCTTTAAAAATTTCTACGCTTTCGTTTATAGCCTGCGAGCCTGTAAAAAATGAAGCGATTTTATCTGAAATTCCCGCTTCGCCCGGTTTTCCTACGATGACGCCGTGAACCGTATAGCTATCTACTTCTACGTTCGGGCGAGAGCCCGGAGTGATGAAATAAGGTGCGCTGCCGTTTAATTTAACATCCAGCTTGTAGCTGCCGTTCGGGAAAAAGGTCAAATTTTTAGTTATAGTTACCGAGCCCAAATTTTGACTTAAGCTCACGCTAGCTTCGCCGTTTCGCACGTCTAGCTCGCTAGATGAAGCGCTGTAAGGAGTATCGAAAGCTATCGCGTTTAACGCCGCGTCCTCGAAACGCACCTCAAGCGGCTTGGAATGCGATTTGGCATCGATTAAATTTAGAGCCTCGCCGTTTCCGTCGTGGAATTTCGCATCGTTTAGTATATACGAGCTTATGCGACCAAGCCCGTCGATCGTAAAATTCGCTTCTTTGCCAACCACGCGCACTAACGGTGCAGAGATGGAATTTGAGGTATTTAAATTTGCTCCCTGCGCGCTCACGCCAGCGGCAGTAGTTTGCGGAGCGGACTTGGCGGCATTTTTTTGAGCGATTTGCGCTGCGGTTGCGTTTGCCTCCATTGCGGCGCGAATTTTTGATAAATAAAAATGATCGTAAGCTACAAAAAATATGAGCGCAGTTGCTATTGCGATAGCAAGGCGCTTTGATTGAGGAAGTTTATCTAGCACTATTTTCTCCTAGTCGTATGACGTAATATCTATTTTTTTTATATGGTATAAACCAAAGCTTAAATTTCTCCGCGCGCGCGTTAAAGCCGCCTTCGCAGGTTTTTGAAAATACGCAAAATTTAAAATTTCGCGCGATTATCGGATGGTCTATGCCGCCTTTAAAAAGCGGATTGCACCTTAAAATTCTAGCGGCCGTAGCGCAAAGAGCGCGAAAAGGGCCGTTAAACTTAAACTCATAAAGCGCGTATTCCGAACAGCTCGGATAATAACGGCAACAGCGCGGTAGCAAAGGCGAAATAAATTTTCGATAAAACCCGATCGCGGCTATAAAAAATCTCTTCATTTTACTGCGCCGATCTTTTTAAACGCCCATTTTAAATTTCGCTCAATGTCCTCAAAGCTCATATCTATAATCCGCTTTTTTGCGATTAATATAAAAATTCCGCTAACAATGGCGTCTTTTTGATTATAAAACGCTGCGCGCAAACGCCTTTTAGCGTAATTTCGCGTAACTGAATTGCCTATTTTTTTGCTGGCGACTGCACTAAATTTACGCTCTTCGCTAGCCAAAAAATACACGACAGCGCATTCGCAATGCCACTTCGCCGCACTTTTATAAACCTCCGAAAAAACCCTGCTATCGCTTATCGCAGCAAATTCGCCTACGCAGCCAATCTTCTTCTGCCTTTAGCGCGTCTTGCGCTTAAAACTCTGCGGCCATTTTTTGTTTTCATGCGGACGCGAAAGCCGTGAGTGCGCTTTTTAGGGGTATTGTGGGGTTGGTACGTTCTTTTCATAACTATTCCTTAAAGAAAATGTAAAGCGGAGATTTTATAGAAACTTTACTTAAAAACCGATAAACAAAAGCAGCCCTAGCGCCGATAAGCGTCGCCTTGCAGCTTTTTACGGCGCAGTTTTAAGTCTTGCTCATTTTTATTGTTTCGCTCCTTGATGTCTTGCATCGGCTGTTTTTTCATCGAAAAATCATCGTGGTCGCCTACGCCTTTTGATTCACGTTGCAAATTATTTTGCAGGCTTTGCCTATCTAGTTCATTTTTTTGACGATTTAGCAGAATTTCACTATGGTTTTTCTCAAATTCTGATTGTTTATCGTCCGCAACATAAGCGCTGGCACCAAGGCTTACTGAGTCATCTTGCGCGCTTAGTACCGTGCAATCAGCAAATATCGCGCCGCAAAGCAGCCAAAATATCAAAGCCTTTTTCATTTGCGTTTAAATTTACCTGCCATCGCGCGATAGATCGCCGCCTCGTTTTGAAGCGTCAAATATTTTTGATTTAGCTCGCTGATCTTTGCATCCACGGCGTCAGTGCGCGCTTCGAGCATATCTTTTAGCTCGCTTGAGCCCGCTTCGTATTTGGCGGCGTAAAGATCGGCAATGCGTGCCTTTTCATCGTATGCGGCGCTTAAATTTTTAAGGCTAGCCAGATTGATCTGATAAATTCTATATAAATTTAGCACCTCATTCGTAGCGTTAGAGAGCGTCTGTTCGTAATTTACGACGTTTTTGCGAAAAGCGATCTCCGAAATTTTAAGGCGGTTTTCAACCCTGGCATAATCCAAAAACGGCAGGCTGATGCTAACATTGCCGCTTAAGAAATTTAGCTTAAAGCTATCGTTAGCGCTTACGCCCTGGCCGTTAGTAAGCCCTGCACCCAAATTTACGCTAGGGAAAAAATTTAGCTTGGCGGTTTCTTGATCGTAAAAACTAGAATTCAGCCTAGAGATCGCGGCTCTAATGTCGGGGCGATTTGCAAGCGCGGTGTAAGGAACGTTTAGATCGACGCCTTGAAACTTTATGGAATTTATCGAGTTTGTGTTGTCATCAAACTGCAGGCTGGATGAGATGAGGTTTCTCATATATTTGTGATTATCCTCGATATTTTTTTGAATGCTTAAGACCTTGTTTTCAAGCCCTAGGATAGAATTTTGAATCTGCCTGTAATCTAGCTGCTCGGACTTGCCGTAATCGTATTTTGCCTTGATTATTTTTTCGATCTCTCGGTAATCGCTTAAATTCTGTTTTGTCCATTTTAGCGAATCGTTTAGATAAAGCATCTCGAAGTAGCCGCTTACGACAGAATTTATAAGAGTCAGGCGGGTATTTTCGAGATCAAACTCGCTAGCTTTGGCGTTCCAGCCCTCGGCATTTACCGCCGAGCGGATCTTGCCGAAAAGATCAAGCTCATAGCTTACGTTAAAGCCCGAGCTATAGGTTTTGTTCCAATTCGAGCCGGTGCTTATGTCGCGATTAGCGCCCGCACTCCACGAGCTACTTAGCGTAGGAAAAAGATCAGCCCTGCTTAGCCCTAAATTCGCATAAGCACTCTCAACGTTTAAAGCCGCCGTTTTTAGATCGTAGTTGTTCGCAAGGGCTTGATCTACAAGCTTATTTAGATATGATTCGCCATATTTTTTATACCACAGCGTATCGATTTCATAGCTTGCATTTTCGTCCTTGAAATGCTCTACAGGTTTAAATTCAACCTCACTTTGATTTGAGGCACAACCGCCGATAAAAACAGCTAAAACGCCGCCTAAAATTACTTTGGAATTTATCATTTTCTCTCCTTGTTTATTCTTGTGCTAAAGCATCTATCGGATTTAATCTGCTGGCGTTTCTTGCCGGCAAATAGCCGAAAACTATACCGATCGCAGACGACGCCGCAAAGGCAATCACGAAAGGCGCAGTAGTAAATTTCATCGCAAAATCCGGGCTTATGGTATTAAACGCAAATCCAAGCGCCAAAGCGATTAAAATTCCTAAAGCTCCGCCGAGCGAGCAAAGCAAGATCGCCTCTATCAAAAACTGCTGCAAGATATTGGATTGCTTCGCGCCGATCGCCATTCTGATGCCGATCTCGCGCGTGCGCTCGGTAACGCTTACGAGCATGATATTCATCACGCCGATGCCGCCGACGACGAGCGAGATCACCGCGATCGATGAGATCAAAATCGTCATCGTGCCGGTAGTGCTTTGTATTGTTTGTTTGATAGTATCTGCGTTCATCGTATGAAAATCCCGTGAGCCGTGTCTTTGGATAAGTAGCTGAGTTAGGCTCTCTTCGGCTACTTGAGTATTGACATCGTCTTTTATTTTGATGGTGATAGAGCTGATTTTTCGATTGCCCGTGATTTTATTCATCACGGTTGAGTACGGCGCGTAAATTCTTAAATTTTCGTTGCTTCCGAAGGCGTTCTTATCCTTACCCGAAACCCCTATGATCTTAAGCGGCTTACCCGAAAATAAAATCGTCTTTCCGATCGGATCTGAATTTTTAAAAAATGTTTTTTTAGTGTTTGGATCGATAATCGCGACAGAGGCAGAATTTTTAATATCATCGTCGCTAAAATTTCTACCATCTTCTATATCTATGCCATTAACCGCCAAAGAATACACGCCACCACCGCGCAGTTGAGCCTTGGAGCTTAAATTCGCATAGGTTGCCGTACCGCTTGCAGAAGCATTTGGTGTGGCATAATCGACGTAGGGCTGGCGCGCCAAAACCTTCGAATCGCTTATCGTAAGGGTGCTCACGAAACCCGCCCGCACGTCGCCGAAATTTTTGCCGGGATAGATATTTATCGTATTGGTACCGATAGCGCGGATCTGAGATATGATTCTTTCTTGCGAGCCGTTACCTAGGGCTACGACGCAGATAACCGAGGCGATGCCGATGATGATACCTAGCATCGTCAAAATCGATCTTAGTTTATGCGAAAATATCGCGCTAACCGACATTTTAAAGCTCTCAATTAGCTGATCTTTGCGCAATATAAAGGAATTTTTCGTTTTAATCTCCTCTTTTTTGCGCTCAAAAACCCGTTCCGTCTTTCTTTTATCGCTTAAAATTCTGCCGTCTTTGATCTCGATGATACGATCCGCAAATTCCGCAATATGCGCATCGTGCGTAACTATTATGATGGTATGTCCCTCTTTATGCAGCGCTGTTAAAATTTGCATCACCGTCTCGCCGCTTTTGCTATCAAGCGCGCCGGTGGGCTCGTCTGCCAAAATCACTTCGCCGCCGTTTATCAGAGCGCGGGCGATACTTACGCGTTGCTGCTGCCCGCCGCTAAGCTTGCTCGGTAAATTTTTGGTGCGATCGCCAAGCTCCAGCTTATCCAAAAGCTCCACTGCCCGTTTCGTCCGTTCGCTCGCCCCTACGCCTGCATACACCGCAGGCAGCGAGACATTTGCGGTCGCGTCCATCGTAGCGATGAGATTGTATTTTTGAAAGACAAAGCCAAATTTTTTACTTCTAAGTGCCGCGAGCTCGTCGCCGCTTAAATTCGCGGTTTCTCGACCCTCGATCTTGTAGCTTCCGCTGCTTGGCGTATCGATGCAGCCGATTATATTCATCAGCGTGGATTTTCCGCTTCCGGATTGCCCGATTATCGATATAAACTCGCCCGCTTCGATATTTAAACTTACGTCTTTTAGGATGTGGATTTCGTTATCGCCGAGAATGAATTTTTTGTTTATATCTTTAAGCTCTAGCATTTTCACACCATAAAATTTTAACTAAAACACCATTGGAGGCCCGTCCATATTTAACGGTGCGGCTTTTCCGTCGGCTATAAGTACCTCGTCTTTTTCATCCAAACCGCTTAAAATTTCGGTATTCAGATCGTCGTTGACGCCCGTTTTCACGTATCGCTGCTCGGGCTCTTTGCCGTTAAGCACAGTGACGTAATCGCCTCCCCCGTCGCGCTTAATGACGGAGGTAGGCAGGTAGCTCGTATTGTTCGCTTCGCTTACGATTATGTTGTTTTCGGTCGTCATTCCGATCTTTAAAAAATCGTTTTCGTTGTCCACGAGCATCTTTGCGTAAAAATAGATCGCGCTGTCGCTGCTGCTCGAAGAATAGGACGAACCGCTAGAGGTTTTATCGTAAGTTCCGTCGCTAAGCGTGGTAAGACCCGGATCGATCTTGTAAATTTTAGCCTTTTTGATATTATCAAGATCCGATAGTATGGAGTATTCTACGTCCATTCCGACCTTTACTTTGGATATATCGCCCTCTGCGATTTGCATCTTGATCTCCATCTTGCTCAGATCGGCGATCTTTACGATCGTAGGCGTAGTTTGGTTAGAATTTACTGTTTTGCCCTCCTCTACCGGCATCGAAACGATCGTGCCTCTTATCGGAGCCGTGATCTTGGTGTAGCCGAAATTTGTCTCCGCCGTGCTTAGTTGAAGTTTCGTCTGCTCAATCTGCGCCTCGATCTGCTTCTGCTCGGCCTCTTTTAAAGCGGCGCTATTTTTGGCGTTTTCCACCGCCTCTTTGGAAGCGGCATTTCTTTTATACAGCTGCAGCTCGCGGTTATACTGCGTTTTAGCGTTTGCCGCGGCGATCTTTGCCGAAGCTAAATTTGCTTCGTGGATTAGAAGCTGCGCCTTTTGCTGTGCGATCTCGTTTTCTTGAGTGACCGAGTCGATCTGCGCGATCATATCGCCTTTTTGAACCTTATCGCCCACTTTGACGTAGAGCTTTTTGATCTGTCCGCTTACCTGCGCGCCCACGTCTACCAAATCCCTGGCATAAACCTCTCCCGCAGCCGTCACCGTGCCTCTAATACTGCCCTTCTCAAGCCTTGTGGTAAGGGCCTTCGGCGCCTCTTCTTGCTTAAAAAATTTGCCGTATGAAAAATATATCGCAATGATGATGAGCAGGGTAAAGGCGATAAATTTCAAGGTTTTTTTCATTTTGCCAACTTCAAATAAAATAAGGGCTAATTCTAATGTAAAAATATAAAATTTTAGTTAAATACTAAATTCTTTGCTCGCGCAGGGCGTAAAATTTCATGATCTTTTTATGCAAAATTAGCGAAACATAAATCAGCGCCGAGCCCGCAAGTAGGCGCGCTATATCGGCATCCTTTTGCCAAAATACTAAATTTACGACGATCGCTGCGGGGATGAGCGCGTTATTCATAATCGCAAGCACGCCGCTATCGACTTCGCACGCGCCCTTGTTCCACAAAAAATACCCCAGAGCGCTTGCGACAGTGCCTAGATACACGATCACCGCGCCTTGCGAGAAGCTAGGATTAAATTTAGAAAAATCCCCGAGCACGATCGCGGCAATCGCCGTAACCGCGGTAGCCCCCACGAAAAAGTAGCCGAAAAGCTCCTTCTGCTCGCTAAAGCCGTGGCGCTCCAGCATAAATTTATACGCGCTCTGTCCGAGTCCGAAGCATAAATTTGCGCCCTGCACGAGCAAAAAGCCCGTCAAAAACTCGGAATTTATCGCGCCAAATTTGATCACCAAGGCACCTAGCACTGCGACTGCGACGCTAAAAAGATATAGCGCGCGAAATCTAAGCTTAAGCGCGTCGTAAAGCAACGTCACGTAAAACGGAGTAAATATCGTAAAAAGCGCGACTTCATAAACCTTCAAATACGCAAAGCTGCGGTAGTAGAAGATATACATCACGCCGATCTGCACGGCTCCCACGGCGCAAATTTTAAGCGCTAAAATGGGATTTACGCCGCGAAATTTCATAAACGGCAAGAAGCAAATTAGCGCCAACGATACGCGCGAAAACGCCAAATACGCGCTGTCTATGCCGCGCAAAAACTCGCCTATCAGCGAGAAACTAAAAGCCCAAATACAAGTAACTAAAATCAGTTTTTTCAAAACGTCCGCCTAAGCTTTAAAATTTAGACGGAATTTTATAAAATTTTAGTTAAATTTGGGATTTAAATTTCGCCCGCGCGGCATAAATTTAGGTTTTTATTTATTTTAAATGTGTTAAAATTATCCGATTTTTGAAATTTAAGGGTAAAAATGAACGACGTTTCGGTTATAGTTCTTGCCGCAGGGCTGGGCACTCGGATGAAGTCGCAAAAAGCTAAAGTTCTTTTCGAGCTTTGCGGCGAGCCGATGATAATCCACATCCTAAAGAAAGCTTACGAAATTTCAAACGACGTGAGCGTGATTTTACACTATCAATTCGACGAGGTTAAAAGCGCGGTTCTAGCGCACTTCCCAAACGCTAAAATCTACAAACAAGACCACGAGCATTTCCCCGGCACTGCGGGCGGACTAAAAGAGGTCGAAATCAGCGGAGCCAAAACGCTCATAATCTGCGGCGATATGCCTTTGGTAAAAAGCGCCGAGCTTCGCAAACTCTGCGAAGGGAACGCGGAAGTAAATTTAAGCGTTTTTAGCGCGCGCGATCCATTCGGATACGGTCGCGTAATTACCCGCGGCGGCGAAATTTTAAAGATCGTCGAGCAAAAGGACGCAAGCGAAGAGGAAAAAGCGGTAAAAGACGCAAACGCAGGCTGCTACTGCTTCAAAAGCGAGGCATTGAAACAGATTCTGCCGCAGATCAAACCAGATAACGCGCAAAAAGAGTACTACCTCACCGACGCGATCAAAATCGCCAAAGATATGGGCTTAAAATGCGCCGCCGTGTGGGTGGACGAGCAAAGCTTCATGGGCATAAACGATAAGTTCGCCCTCAGCATCGCCGAAAATTTAATGCAAAACGAGATCAAAGAAAATTTGATGAAACAAGGTGTTTTGATGCGCCTACCGCAAAGCATCTACATCGACAGCAGGGCGAAATTTATCGGCGAATGCGAGCTGCAAGAAAACGTAAGTATCGTCGGTCCTTGCGTGATCGAAAGCTCGCTTATAAAAAGCGGCTGCGTCATCGAAGATAGCGTCGTAAAAAACTCCGACATCGGTCCGATGGCACATCTACGCCCAAAATGCGAAGTCATCGGCACCCATATCGGAAATTTCGTCGAGCTTAAAAACGCGAAAGTAAACAAGATCAAGGCGGGGCATTTAAGCTACCTCGGAGATTGCGAGATCGATGAGGGCAGCAATATCGGCTGCGGCACGATTACGTGCAACTATGACGGCAAGAAAAAATACAAAACGATAATCGGCAAAAACGTCTTTATCGGCTCGGACACGCAGCTAGTAGCGCCCGTGCAGATAGCCGACGACGTCATAATCGCCGCCGGCACGACGGTTACAAGCGACGTTCCGAGCGGCGCGCTGGCGATCAGCCGAAGCAAACAAATCAACAAAGATGGGTTTTTCCATAAATTTTTTAGGAGCGAAGATGAGTAAGAAAAAGGTTTTACTGGCGGTTTGCGGGAGTATCAGTTTTTACAAAGCGTTTGAAATTTTATCCGCTCTGAAAAAGTCGAATTTCGACGTCTACGTCGCGCTTAGCGACGGCGTGCAGGAGTTTGTCAGCTACAAGGCATTCGAGGCGCTGTGCGATCACCCGGTACTTTGCAAAGCCAACGAAAACTGGCAGGCGGGCATCAACCATATCGCTTATTCTAAGGTGGATTTGGTTTTAATCGCGCCCGCGACGGCAAATACTATAAACAAGCTCGCTTGGGGCGTCTGCGACAACGTATTTTTAGAGGTGCTAAACGCGGCCTTCGCCCACGCCAAGGTGGTCATCGCGCCGGCCGCAAATCCAGCGCTACTTGAAAACAATATCACAAAAAACTGCATCGATATGCTAAAAGCGAGCGTCAATGCGTATTTCGTCGATCCGATAGAAAAAACTCTAGCTTGCGGCGATACCGGCAAGGGCGGGCTAGCGAGCACCGAGGCGATAATGCAGACGCTAAAGCGCGCGCTTTACAACGATAAATTTTGGGAGGATAAAACCGTCATCATCACCGGAGGCGCGACGATCGAAAAGATCGACAGCGTGCGCGGCATTACGAATTTCTCCAGCGGCAAAACCTCCAAAGCGATTGCCGACGCGCTGTTTTATCTGGGCGCAGACGTAACGCTGATCTCTAGCAACGAGTATGAAAATTTACCGTACAAGCTCGTTAAATTTGAAAGTACTATCGGACTAAAATCGGCGCTTGACAGCACAAAATTTCCCGACGGCGCATATTTGATAATGGCTGCTGCTGTAAGCGATTATTCGCCGAAAGTGCGCTACAAAGATAAAGTGAAAAAGGCGGAGATCGGCGAAATTTGGAATTTACGCCTAGGCGAAAACGAGGATATCTTAAGCTCCGTGCGCGGAAATATCAAAAAAGTGGGCTTTAAACTCGAAACCGACCGCGAAAACGCCGTCGGTGAGGCCAAACGCATGCTTAACGAAAAGCATCTCGACGCCGTCTGCCTAAACGTGCTGGACGACATCATCAAGCTCGGCGGCGACGTCCTTAAGGTCACCTTCATCACGAAAAACGATCAGGTCGTAATCGACACCGCGCCAAAGGACGAAGTCGCCCTAAAAATCGCGGCTGAGCTGAAAAAAATCTGATCCGTGAATAGCCTAAATCATCTAGCCCTCGTGATGGACGGCAACGGGCGCTGGGCGAAAAAGCGCGGTCTGCTGCGCACCGGCGGGCACGAAGCCGGCGCGGAGGTCGTGGAGCAGATCTGCGAGTTTTGCATCGACGAAGGCATCGCAAACCTCACGCTCTACGCTTTTAGCACCGAAAATTGGAAGCGCCCGAAAAGCGAAGTGGAATTTTTGATGAAACTGCTTAAAAAATTCCTAGTTTCACGCCGCGAAAAATTTACCCAAAACGGGATAAAATTCTATCCAATCGGTGACATATCGGCTTTTGAGGGCGATCTGCGAAGCGAGATCGAATATCTTTCAAATTTAACGCAAAACGGGCGAGCGCTAAATTTTAACCTAGCGATCAACTACGGCTCGCGCGACGAGATCCTGCGAGCGTGCGAGCGGCTGCTTGCAAGCGGCGAGCGACTAAGCGAAGCGGGCATCGGCGCGCATCTGGATACCGCTCACAGCGGCGACGTGGATCTGCTTGTGCGCACGGGCGGCGAGCAGCGGCTGTCGAATTTCTTACTCTGGCAGGCAAGCTACGCCGAGCTTGCGTTTACGCCGACGCTGTGGCCTGATTTCACGCGCGAGGAGCTTGCGCGCATAGTGGATGATTTCCGCCACAAACAGCGCCGCTTCGGCGGTCTTTGAACTGCGTCGCGGTCGCTCTGACGGTCGCTTTAAATTTTAAAATTTTAATTTGCAGAATTGCCTACGACGCAGTAAATTTTAAAATTTAATCTGCTGGCGCTCGCGACATCTTGAAATTTTAAAATTTCAAGATTTTAAATTTGCAGCGCCGTAAAATTTAAAATTTTAACTACGTAGTCGCGCGGCGGCGCGAAATTTCAAAATTTTAGAATTTTAAAATTTCGCCCTTTTAAATTTAAAGCTCTAGCGCGAGCCGTGTTACGAGGCGCAGTAAATTTAATGCGGCAGAATTTTAAAAATCGCGCGCGTTCACGCAAAAACCGAAAGGAAGGCCATGAGCTACTACATACAGTGTGGTTGCGGCAAAAAGCTTACGAAAAAGCCGATGAAATCTTTAAGATGCCCAAGATGCGGCAGCGTGTATAAAAAACCTAAGAAATTTATACTGGCGGTCTACATTTGCCTGCTTGTGTTTTTTTGTGCTAGCGTTTGCTTTCATCCCCGATAAAATGGGGATTTTGGCATCCGCAGGCAGCGGGATAGGCGCATATATTATGTTTTTATGGATCGTAGATACTTTGAACTTCGATCTTTTGGACGCCGTGATACTGGTGGCGGGATTTTTGATTTTCGGCGGATTATATGAGGCATGGGGCGAACCGCTAATCGCAGGGCTCATAGCCATTTTATTTTGCGTGGGCGCGGCGGCGATTTTCGTAAAATTTTTCCCTTACGAGAGGCAAAAAATCAATGAAAACTAAGAAATTTCTCGCTAACATAAAGCGTTTGATTAAATTTTAAAAAGTTAAAGCTCCAAAGGAAAAAGATGGATTTAAATATCGTTTACGGCGTGATTTTTGCGGTATTCGGCACCTGCGTAGGCTCGTTTTGCAACGTCCTGATCTACCGCCTGCCGCGCGGACAGAGCGTAAATTTCCCTGCTTCGCACTGCCCAAAATGCTCTCACGCTTTAAAATTTTACCACAATATCCCGCTGCTTTCGTGGCTCTTTTTGGGCGGCAAATGCGCCTTTTGCAAAACCAAAATTTCGATCCGCTACCCGATCGTCGAGCTTTTAGGCGGCGCGCTTGCTCTTGCGGCGTATTTCGGCGAGCCCGATCTTGCAAAAGCCGCAGTGCTCGGGCTTTGCTTCATCTTGCTTATGGCGCTTTCGGCGATTGATTTTGAGTATAAAGCCGTACCGGAGAGCCTTCTTTACGTAGTTGCGGCGCTTTCGCTTGCTTATACGCTGATGTATGATTTTGATCTTAACGGCGTGGGTGCGGCGGCGGGATACGCGGCAATATTTTTCGTGCTGCGCCTAATCGTCACCTTCGTGCTCAAGCGCGAAGCGATGGGCAGCGCGGATATTTTTATCGCGGGCGTTATGGGGGCGATTTTGGGCTGGAAGCTGGGCGGTATCTCGATCTACATCGGCGCGATTTTGACGCTGCCTGCGTATCTCATCGCGAACAAAAAAGGCTACGAGCTGCCGTTCGTGCCGTTTTTATCGATGGGGCTGCTTCTTACCTTTATCTTCAAAGATCAAATTTTAAGGCTCTTGGACGTCATTTATGGATAGAGTGCAGCGCTATTTATTTAGCAATTTCGTCGGTTCCTTCGCGTCGCTTTTCAGCACGCTTTTTATCATAATGTCGATCGTCTTTTTCCTTCAGATCGCGCGCATTACGTCATTTATCGAGATAAATTTTTCAGAGCTAGTAAAGCTCTATCTTTTCATGCTGCCGCGCATCCTCATATTTACGGTGCCGATCGCGTTTTTCGTAGCGCTTAGCATCTCGCTTTTTAGGCTCTCTAAAGAGAACGAAACGATCGTCATCTTCACGATCGGCTACGCCACGCGCAAGATCGCGCTGTTTTTTGGCATAAGCGCCGCGCTGTGTTCTTTAGCGCTGCTTTTCGTCTCGCTTTTTATGATGCCGATAGCTGAAAATTTAAAGGACAATTTCATCGATTACAAAAAAATTAGCGCGACGCTAAATATCAAATCCAACGAATTCGGGCAGAAATTCTCCGACTGGCTCGTTTTTATCGACTCGCAGGAAAACAACGGCTCAAGCACGCTGTATAAGGATCTCGTGCTGTATAATCCAGGTGGCTCGCAGGATCACGAGCGGATGATCGTAGCGCGCAGCGGCGAGTTTAAAAACGAAAACGCGAGCTTTTCTGCGATGCTACACGACGGCAAAATTTACACGATGGACGGCGAGCAGTGGCACGTAAGCGAGTTTGAAAGCCTAACCCTGCGCACGCAAAGCGACCGCAATATCCGCGGCGGAGGCGGCGTGATCGGATACTGGAGCGATATGAGCGGCAGCGAAAAGCGCAGGAAAGAATTTAGCATCTACACCCTCGTCTCGCTCTTTCCGCTGGCGAGCTTTCTGTTTGCGCTAAGCCTCGGCATTGTGACCTATCGTTACGAAAAGGGCTTCGTTTACGCGGGGATCTTCGGCATGCTTTTTAGCTACTTCGCGATGATCATGCTGCTCTCTAAATACCCAAGCATCGCGCTTCCAGTGACATTCGGCGTTACGCTTATCGCATCGCTGCTTTACTACAGGATCAAAATTGCCCCGAGATACTGAAAAAAGCTCCGAGCTCTGCGGCGGCGAAATTTTAAACGAAAGCTCGTCTGCTCGAAATTTAGCGGATAAAATTTCGGCGAGCAAGGCTAGCGCGTCTGAAATTTTGCGTGGCGTAAATTTAAAGCATGAAGCGCAAAGCGGCGAGCAGGCTTTGATATTAAACGATAAAATTTCAAATTTTAAAAATTCCGCTCTCGCAGATACGGCAAGCGATACGGCTACCTATACTGCGCCCGATTGCGGTTTGAATCACGAAAGCTCCGAGCAAAGCTATAGCGCTGTTTGCGTCAAAAAGACCGCGCGCGGGGCAAATTTAAATTCCGCCCGCAAAAATTCCGCCGATACCGCCGCTTCGGATATTTGCGCGGCGAACGCTGCGAAAGCTAATGGGTCGAGCGGCGACGCTTTAAAAATCCATATCTCGCCCGTTGCCAAATTTTGCACTACCCGTCCCGCGTCCGCCTGCACCGCAGACTCCCGCAAAGCAAACGCCGCCTATAAAGCGGACGCCCCCACAAACACGCCAGCAAGCGCGTCAGAACTCAAAAATATTATCAAAAGCGCGTCCGCAAGCGACTTTGCAGCGAGCGAGCTTGCGCACATCGGCAAAATAAGCGCCCTGCCAGATGCCCCCGCAGATGCGTGCACCTTTGCCGCGAGCGCAAACTCCGATCGCGTAAAGCTCAAACTCGTCTATTCCTACGACGGCTCGAAATTTAGCGGCTCGCAGTCTCAGCCTCACGGGCGCGGCGTCGAGGACGTGCTGCGCGCGGCTTTGGGGCGCGTGGGGATCTTTGCGCCGCTAATCAGCAGCTCGCGCACCGACAAAGGGGTGCACGCGCTGCGCCAGGTAAGCTGCGTCGAATGTACCGTGCACTGGGAGCTGCCGCGTCTAAAAGAGCTCATAAATCGCCACTGCGCGCCCTATATTTTTGTACGTCACATCAGCCAGGTACCGCGCGACTTTCATCCGCGTTACGACGCCGTGGCGCGCTGTTATCGCTACGTCTTGAACCATGGACGTCCAAGCCCCTTTCTTAGCGATTTTTGCGTGTTTTATCCGCGCGTGGATCTTGCCGCACTCAACGCAGCGCTTGCAAATTTCGTCGGCGAGCACGATTTTAGCGAGTTTATGAAAAGCGGCAGCGACATAAAAAGCCCCGTACGCGAGCTCTACGTCGCGCACGCCTACTCTTTTAGAAATTTGACCTTGATAAATTTTAAAGCCAACGGATTTTTGCGAGCGCAGGTGCGGCTGATGGTCGCAAACGCCCTAAAATCCGTGCAAAGCGGGCGCAAGATCAGCTTCTCTCGAGCACTTAGCAGAATCCCTTTTCCGCCAAACGGGCTGTATCTTAGCAGCGTGAGTTATTAAGACTTGAAATTTATAGCGTTAAATTTTATCCACGGGCGTTTGGATTTCAAGCTTAGAATTTTATCGCGGTAAAATTCCGCATATCAGAGCAGATCGCCGCCCTACTTTGATATTAAGTCACCTGTGCCGCGATGTGTAAAATCGTAAATTTACGCGAAATTTGATCTGTTTTTATTAGAATTTTATAGAAATTTAGCAATACTTTCAAACTTTTAACTCAAAAAGGAGCAAAGATGAAAAAATTTTCTGTTGCTTTGGCCGGTTTGGCCTTACTAGCTAGCGTTTCAGGCGCTAAGGAGTTCATCAATATCGGCACCGGCGGTATGACCGGCACCTATTATCCGGTAGGAGGCGCGATTTGCCGTTTGGTAAATATGGATAAAAATATGAAATGCTCCGTGCAATCGACAGGCGGCTCGACATATAACGTCAATAACGTGCTTAAAAAAGAGCTAAATTTCGGCTTCGTTCAAAGCGACGTCGTCTATGATAAATACAACGGTACAGGCAAATTTCAAGGCGCGGCGGATAAAAATTTACGCTCCGTAATTTCGATCTATCCGGAGCTTTTGGCTTTCGTCGTCTCTAAGGAGAGCGGCATCAAAGCTTACGGCGACGCTGCGGGCAAAAAGATCAATATCGGAAACCCGGGCAGCGGCAACGAGCTAACCAGCACTATAGTTTTTGAAAACTACGACTTCGATCTTAAAAAGCTCGCCCAGCACGGCGTCTTAACCGCGCAAGAATGCCCTATGGCGCTAAAAGATAAGAAGATCGACGGATACTTCTACGTCGTAGGACATCCGACCGCAAATATCACTGATGCGGCGACTTCGCTTCCTATCGACTTAGTCAGCATCGACGATGAGCATATCAAAAAAATTCTAGAAAAATATCCATATTTTGCCAAAGGCGTGATCCCTGCGAAAATGTATGACGGCGTAGATCACGATACGCAGACTATCGGCGTAAAGGCCGTACTCGTAACCGACGCCAGCCAAAGCGACGAGGCGGTTAGGGCGGTAGTTAAAGCTATACTTGATAATTTTGACGAGTATAAAAAGCTACACCCTGCGCTAAATTTGGTAAGCAAAGAATCTCTTTTAGAGGGGCTTAGTGCGCCACTTCATCCTGCAGCAGAGGCGGTGTATAAAGAAGCTGGGCTGCTGAAATAGGCTAGTTGATGGAGAAATCTACACAAAACGACGAGCAGGTTTTAGAGGTAAAAAGTAGAGAATTTACCTCTAAAAAGCTCTTCTGGCTCGTGACGCTGGTCTGCTTCGCGTGGTCGGTCTTTCAGCTTTACATCGCGTATTCTACGCTAAATACGAATATCGCGCGCTCAATCCACTTGGCGTTCGCTATTTTTATAATTTTTTCGCTTTTTCCGTTTCGCCCGCGCTCTAAGGCGCATTTTTATATCCCGTTTTACGATTATATTTTATTAATCGTCGGAGTCGCCGCGATCTTGTATCCTGCGATAGAATTTAACGGGCTAGCGCAGCGCCCGGGAAATTATCTAACCAGAGATATCGTAGCGGCCTTTATCGGAATTTTCATACTCTTTGAAGCAGGTCGTCGTATGATGGGACCAGCGCTTGGCATTATCGCTTTTACCTTTCTTCTGTATTGTTACTTCGGCCCCTATATGCCAGATATCATCGCGCACCGCGGCGCAAGCTTTGAACTGCTTGCAGGGCACATGTTTTTAACGACGGAGGGCGTATTCGGCGTGCCGGTAGGGGTCAGCACCAGTTTCATCTATCTGTTCGTGTTATTCGGCGCTCTTTTGGAGCGAGCCGGAGCGGGGCAGTATTTTATAAACGTAGCGTTTGCGATTTTAGGTCGCTTCCGCGGAGGACCCGCCAAGGCTAGCGTAATCGCCAGCGGACTAACCGGCATGGTAAGCGGTAGCTCGACTGCAAACGTCGTGACGGTGGGCACTTTTACGATCCCGCTTATGAAAAAAGCGGGGCTTACCGCTACTAAAGCGGGCGCTATCGAGGTCGCTGCGGGCGTAAACGGACAGCTCATGCCGCCTATCATGGGTGCTGCGGCGTTTATCATCGCAGAATTTTTAGGTATGAGCTACACCAACGTAATGATCGCAGCGGTGATCCCTGCCTTCGTCTGCTATGCGGGGTTATTTTTTATCGTGCATCTGGAAAGCTGCAAGCTAGGGCTTCGCGGCAGCCGCGATTACGCCAAGGTTTCAAAGCTAAAAATTATATTTAGCGGCATTCATTACATAATACCGATTTTGGTGCTTCTTTTTACTCTATTGATTCTGAAAGAAAGCGCGATCTCTGCGGCGTTTAACTCAATCTGCGTGCTATTTTTGATAATGATCGTACAAGAGCCTGCTAAAAAAACGATATTTGGCGAAAAAGTTGGCAAGTCCGATTTTATCGTCGGTTTTGTCGATATCTTTTGGGCTATGGTAGGTGCTGCCAAAAATATGGTCACAGTAGCCGTTGCCACCGCGCTAGCAGGCATCATCATCGGCTCGATCTCGCTTACCGGGCTGGGACAGGTTCTTTCAGAGCTCGTAGAAGCAGTCGCGGGAAATAGCATAGTGCTGATACTTCTGATGACTGCGATAATGAGCCTGATTTTGGGCATGGGACTTCCTACGACGGCGAATTATATCGTCGTTTCAAGCCTTATTGCACCGGTGATTTTGATACTAGCGGGCAAAAACGGCTTTTTGATCCCTGCGATCGCAGTGCATCTTTTCGTATTTTATTTTGGAATTTTAGCCGACGATACGCCTCCCGTGGGTATCGCCGCATACGCCGCCGCGGGCATCGCAAAGGCAAATCCGGTAACCGTGGGACTTCAGGGCTTCGTGTATGATCTGCGTACCGCGGTGCTTCCATTTGCATTTTTCTTCAACAATAAGCTGCTTTTGATCCAAAGCATCGGCGATCCGATGGATTCAAAGAGCATCGTTTGGATCAGCGATCCACTGCAAATCGTGCTGATTTTTGCCACGGCGATCGTGGGTATGTTTGCCTTCAGCTCCTCGCTACAAGGCTGGTTTGTAACAAAATGTAACCCGATAGAGCGCCTACTATTGCTGCTAGTAACGCCGCTAATGCTGGTGCCTAATATCTGCGCGAAATTCATAGAGTTTATCCCAAGTGAATACGCAAGTTATGGCATCGGCGCTGCGATCTACGTGCTGATCTTTGCAAAGCAGTGGCTTTTAAGGCCCAAAGACTCTGACGATGCTCACGCCGAAAATAGCGTACCTGCGGCGTAAATCCAAATTTGATCCCGCTAAATTTTAAATAAATTCGCGGGGTCTTATTAAATTTATCTTCTTACTTTGCATTCTTGCGCCAAGATTTTAAATTTGGATCGACTCTTTGCTCTAAATTTAAAACCTCGGCAGATTGTGCTGTGCTGATAAATCTAGTTTAAATTTAAATTTTATCGTTTAGCTCAAATTTAAAGCCGTTGATATGGTGCTGATAAATCTAGTTTAAATTTAAATCCGCCTATATAAACTACTCAAAATTTTAAATTGCGCCGAAGCGATTATGCCCCTTAGTAAGATAAATTTATTCATACGAAGCTACTGTGTTAAAAAACGTCGCATATTAATCCCATGCTAGTCTATAATTATCGCAAGCCGCAGGATGCACGAAATCAATAGAGCAAAGCCGTTTTCGCGTTGCCGCTTGTAATGCCTTTGATAGTTTAAAATATACACGTCCACAAAAGCGAAAATGATTCTTAAAGCAGATAAAATCAAAAACTGTGCAAAATTTCTCCAAAACAACTTGATGATTAAGGATTAGCGTTACAAAATTTTACTTATTTAGAGCGACTCCTTGATTATATGTTGTACTTTATTTAAAATAATTTTTATAAAAATATCGATGGAATGGGGAATTATTAGTCAAATTTAATTCTATAAAAATACTTTAATAATTAATATTAAATTTATCCGCCTTGAGTTATAATCCGCGATTAAATTTCAAAATAGAGGAACAAAAATGCAAAAAGATATGTATTTTAAAAAGGCGAAATTTATCGCATTATCGATATGCGCGAGCGTTTCGATTTTATGCGGCATGGAAGGCTCGCGCCTAAGCAGTGACGCAAATAGCACGAATCTTGGCGAGATCGTAGTAAGCGCAAGCGGCTTTCGCCAAGATATCAGGCAGGCGCCGGCCTCCATCTCCACCTTGGATAATAAAGAGATATCAAGCGGCAGCTTCACTTCGCTGCACGATATCGCGAATAAAATGCCTGGCGTCAGCGTTATCGCAGGCGACGACGGCCCGGCAAGCGGGATATCTATCAGAGGAATGGAAAGCTCTCAAACCCTTGTGCTTATCGATGGCAAACGCGTAAGTTCCGCGGCGGCGAACCCAAAAGGCGGAGCGGGCGATATGAACTCGAATTTTATCCCGCCCGCAGGAGCGATAGAGCGTATCGAGGTGATTAGAGGACCGATGAGCTCGCTTTACGGGAGCGATGCAGTAGGCGGCGTGATAAATATCATTACGAAAAAGAATTTTTCTAAATTTAGCGGAAGTGCTGCTATATCTACAACTATCCAAGATCACGAGGGTATCGGAAACGGCAAGATGGGCGAAGCCTACGTCAATATTCCCTTCGGGCAGTATGCGGCGCTTCAGCTGTGGGGATATAAAAAGCTGCGCGACGAGGACGGCTATAAGGGAGGCTATCAGAAGAGCGATAAATCGGATTCTAACGCCAAGCTTTGGCTAACGCCGGATGAAAATAATAAATTTTACGTTCAAACCGGAAGGCAAAATCACGATTATTCAAGAACTCTTGGTAAAACCGCCGTTTATCCCAACGCGCGCGGATTAAATCACTATAAATATAAAAGAGAAAATCACGGCGTCGGATATTTGGGCGAGTTTGAAAGCTTAAGTGCCGATATAAGTTATTTTTGGGATAAGACTCGCCGTACGAGCATTTTTGATAGCCTTTCGCCCGCAATCGTAAAAAATAGAAATTTTAATTCCAAATTTACGACTTATCTCGGTATAAATACGCTTACCTTCGGCTACGATTTTAGTAAACAGGATGTGCAAACGACTTTCATCGTTTCAAACGCGAATAGGCAGAATTTACGTTCTCCGCAGCGATTTTCTATGAACGAACATGCGGGATTTTTAGAGGATGAGATCGAAATTTTGGAAAATACGCTATTTTTAACGCTCGGTGGCAGGCTCACGCACAACGAATACTTCGGCAACCACTTTTCTCCTAGAGCCTACGCGACGTTTAATATGGGCGATACTTGGACGATCAAAGGCGGCGTCGCAACCGGTTATAAAACTCCCAACGTCAATCAAATTTCGCCGGAAGTAGGCACGATTCAGGGCGGCTGGAGGATTATAGATTTCGGTAACAAGGATTTAAAGCCCGAGAAAAGCACGACCTACGAGATCGGGCTTTATTACGATAATGCAGACGATCTGCGCGGCAATATCACGCTATTTAAAAACGACTTCAAAGATAAAATTTTAGATACCGATGGCAGCAATATCAATAGGATTCCCGCTTACGGAGGCTGCGCCGGCGCACCGAGCGTTAATTGCCCGGGTTGGGGAACGTATTTTAATATAGAAGGAGCCGAGGTTTACGGCGTTGAGCTGAGCGGCGATTACGATATTACTAAAAAGCTAAATTTCAAGGCAAACTACACCTATAGCCACTCCGAGATCGAAACCGGGGATCCTACGATCTATACGCCAAACGGCGCCGTTAAATTTAGCCAAACCAATCTTAGTAGGCTGGATGGCAAATCCCTGACCGCTACCCCGAAGCATGCCGCACATGCGACGCTTAGCTATAGGCCTATCGCTCCGCTTTCTACCTTTATCGGTCTTAATTACGAAAGCGAGCTTACAAGCGTGCAATTCGGTCCGGGCAATAGGGTTAGCAAAAACGACAAAAAGCTTTTTACTACGGATTTGGGCGCACAATACGATTTAAACGATAATCTGAGCCTAAATTTAACCGCTTACAATATCTTTGATAACGTCCGATACGACGAGGGTCTCGCAGACGACGGCAATTACTATTGGTATCCCGAGGAGGGCAGAAGGTTTTGGTTCAAGGTAAACGCTAAATGGTAAGCCTAAAGAGCTTTCTCGCGGTATTTGACGCGCTCTTTTTAGCGTGCTTATTCGCTTGCGATCTGGGGGCAAAACCGCCGCAAAAGATTGAGCGGGTAAGTGGAGCTGCGCGCGAAATGTTTAACGTGAGCGATTTTATTTTAAAAAGCAAGAACGGCGAAAAATATAAAATTTTTATAGCTCGCCAAAAAAATGTCGCTCGCTACGATAGGGTAGTTTTTATGGTTGATGCGAACGCGCAGTTTCCGATACTTTTAAACTCCTATGCGAAAATTTATGCGAATGGCGCAAAGCAAAACGCAAAAGCGGTGCCGAAATTAAGCAAAACCGTCCTTATAGTAGGCATCGGATACGACAGCCCGCTAGCGTATGATATTAAGCGTCGCACGAGAGATTTAACGCCCGCGGCGAGCGACGAAGAATATGCAAACGGCGGCGGCGCAGCAGAATTTTACGATTTCGTAAAAGATGAACTATTTCCGCTCGTGGAGAAAAAATACTCTACGGCAAAAAGCGATAAAATTTACTTCGGACATTCTTTTGGCGGGCTATTCGGGATTTATGCTTTGCTGCGCGACGATGGGATTTTCGACGAGTTTTTTATCGCCTCACCTTCGTTATGGTGGGGCGAATCACAGCTGATCAGAGATGCCCTAGAAGAGGGAAAGCTTAGATCAAATTTAAAAGAGAAATTCATAATGCTCGTTGCCGGCTCACGTGAAATGCGTAAAGGAAAAACCGATAAAGCGGGAATTTTAAAAGCGGCTGATCTAGCTGAAATTTTAAAAACAAAGGGGCTTTCTTGCGAGTTTAGGCTCTACGAAGGCGCTTCGCACGGCGAAGTAATCCCATTGGCTTTGCAAGATTTAGCGCTATTTACGCAAAGATAATCTTCTATTTAGCCGGTAAAACCTTGATCTAAACCCGGCTCGTTTATATTTGCAAGCGTAGGACCGAGCGGCGCAGGCTCGCTGATCGCGCCGAAACGCGTCGCCGGATTTAAGAAATTAAATTTTAAAGCCCTTTTAGCTAGTATCGCGCAAATTTAAAGGATGAAAAATGCAAAGTTTCAAATGGCAAATTTCAAAGCGGCTCAAGCAGGCGATGCGCGAGCGAGATATCGATAATCTCACGCTCGTGCGCCGCACGGACGAGCTGTATTCGCGCTCGCACCCGGGCCACGACGAGGATATGCGTGCCGAAGTTTACACAGTTTTGGACGAATACGCGCCCAACGTCGATATCGAAATTTTCGATCTCGTCTGCAAGGTTCTAGACGTCAAAATCGAGCTAGGCTAAGCTTTGCGCGGGATTCGCCTGCGCTTTTTGCTCGGGCGGCGGCGCTAAATCGGTTTTTGAAATTTTATTTAATTTGGCTTTGCACTGCGACGCTGATCGTACTGCGAGCCGCGGCCGCTCCCAGCCTTTAAAATACGCAGCGCATGGCATTCGCGCCGCACTTGTCATTTGCTACACGTGGATTTCGAGCCGGCTAAAACGAGCCGTCGCTCATACGACGGCGCCCGCCGCAAAATTTGCTAGCGGCGTGTCTTGCGCGGCATTAAATTTTAACGATGCCGTAAAATTTAGTAGTAACGGCACCCATACTCGCGAGACGCGGATCGTGAAATTTAAAATCGAGCAGCGCGAACTTCGTAATTTAAGCACTCGCTTGCCCGTTCTTTAAAATTAAGCGCGCTTGTTTATTTGCTGAAATTTAACTCAAATTTAAACGCTCGCTCGCAGGAATTTTAAAATTTACCGCACGATTGCATCAGCTCGCACAGCTCCCACACGACTCGTACTACCCAATGTGCGCCTGGCTACTCCACGCGATGTGTTTTTGCGCCGTGAAGTTGGGAGCAGAGTTCGGCGCAGAATTGTGTATAAAATTTCATTCACGCAGCTGGCTCACAGATAGCTTAATCGGCGGCTCCAAATTTTAAATTCCAATCAAAATTCACTCAAGCGGCGACAAATTAGCGATTAAAATTTGAAATTTTAGAAGTGAAATCTCGCTCCTGCTTGCGATCAAAATTTTAAATTTTGCCGCAAAATTTCGCCCAAACCTAGCAATATTAATATCTATTTTAACTGCAAAGTGCTAAATTTAGCGCTAAAATTTTAATCCGAGGTAAGCTTTGAACTACTTAATCCAATTTAGTGTGATTTTAGGAATATCTTTTGTTGCGGAGATTTTGGCGGCGCTCGTGCCTGTGCCGATCCCCGCTAGCATCTACGGGCTAGTCATTATGCTTTTAGCCCTGATCTTCAAACTCATCAAAGTATCGCAGATCAGAGAAACCGTGTCGTTTTTTATGCAGATTATGCCTGTGATCTTCATCCCGGCGGGCGCTGCGATCATCATCGCAGGCGACGCGCTACGCCAGCATCTTTTCGCAATCATCGCGATTACAGCAGTCTCTACGGTAGTAGTCATCGGTGCAAGTGGCGCAGTAACGCAGATCTTTTATAAAATCGCCCTCGCCCGCGTTAAGCGCAGGCTTTACGAAGCCGCGCACGAACAAGACAGCGTGAATACAAAGGGCGTGGATGCGAAACTGGAGCGCGAAATTTTATCCGGAGACGACAAAAAATGAGAGAAATTTTAATGAACTCCGCTTTTTTCGGCGTATTTTTGTGCCTAGGCTCGTTTGAGCTGGGACTTTATCTGAAAAAGCGCTTTAAGCTAACTATTTTCAATCCGCTTCTAATCGGTATCGTGCTTACCGTCTGCGTGCTTTTAATCTTTAAAATTCCATACGAAAAATTTAACGCGAGCGCCTCGCACATTAGCTTTTTCTTAACGCCGATCACCGTCTGTCTAGCCGTGCCGCTATACGAGCAGCTGGCGCTTTTGCGAAGTAATTTTTTAGCTATTTTTGCAGGACTGATTTCGGGTATGATCGCAGGGCTAGGCAGCATCTATGCGATGTCGGTGATATTTGGGCTAAATCACACAATGTATGTCACGCTACTACCAAAATCCGTCACGGCGCCGATCGGTATGGGTATCAGCGAAAGCTTAGGCGGCATCGTGACACTAACGGTGGCCTGCATCATCGCTACGGGCATCATCGGTAGCGTATTTGGCGAGGCACTACTTAAAATTTTTGGCATCAAAAAGGCGATGGCAAAAGGTATCGCCCTAGGCTGCGCGAGCCACGCGATGGGAACGGCGCGCGCTCTTGAGATCGGTGACGTAGAGGGCGCGATGGCGTCTTTAGCAATGGCAGTTACGGGACTTCTTACCGTCATCGGTGCCGGTATATTTGCACATTTCATCTAAGGAGAAAATATGATAATCTCGATCGCTAGACAAACGGGCGCAGGCGGGCGCGAAACCGCGCGCAAACTAGCCGAGCGCTTAGGTTACACCTATCTAGCCAAGGCGGATCTGCTCCGCAAAGCAGACGAGCTTGGCTGCTTCGAGCAGATGTATGAGTTCTACAACGAAATGCCCGTAAATACGCTACTTCAGGCAATATCGCACAACGAGCTAGCCAATGAGCAGAAGCGCGACCGCATCGTAGCAATCTACGAAAAGATCGTCTCGGGTGGCAACGTTATAGTGCTTGGACGCTGCGCAGGGTTTTTCTTGCGCGGACATCCGGATCTGCTGACGGTATTTTTGCGCGCGAGCGATGAGTTTAAGCTCGCTAGATTGGAAAAAGAGGGTCACACCGACGCGCGAGAATATATGGAAAACAGCGACGCAGGCAGGATGAGCTTTCATCAATACTACACCAACCAAGTCTGGGGCGCGTCCGCAAACTACAATATCTGCATCGACACGTCGTATTGCGGCATCGATAATGCAGTAAATATCATCGAGTATCTAGTAAAACATCACATTGAAAAGTGATTTGCGCCTAAGAGCACAAAAGTGGAATTTATCTTTTCGAAGATGAATTCCACTTGATCTCGCAAACCCGCCCTATTTCTATTGTAATTTAAAATTCACATCTCTTTCAGCTTGAATTCCATTTGTAAATGACGCATTTAGCTGTATTATAAAGTCTCTCGTTCAATGCGACATTAAATTCTAAACCGCGCTTTATCGCCACAAAACAGTAAAATTTAGCTAAAATTTGACGAAATTTAAATCCAAATTTAAGGAGATAAAATGCAAAGCAAAGCCCATCTATGCCCAAAATGCGGCGAAAACACGATTTATTTCGACGGCATCTGCCACTCATGCAGCCAAAGGCAGAGGCGAGATGAAATTTTAAACCTAAGCACGGACGAAGTAGAAGCGATGATCCTAAAAATCGCGGGCCGCATAGACGAGATCGAAAGATGGGATGAGATTTGTAACGATTTTTGGGCGCTTTTTAGCCTGCTGGACATACATGATCCAAGGATCGCGCGAGCCGCCGCGGCGAAGCAGATCTACTATCCGCCCGAGCTCTACTTCGGCGCGCCTAATGACGTAAGAGACGCACTCATAGCAAAACTAGACTCGCTACAAGACAACTCTAAAAACGCGCTAAATCACCTTCTGTGCTCGCTTGCATGGCAGGGCGACGAGAAAACGGCGGAGCTATTTTACGAGCTGTATAAAAACCCGAGGCCGTGGCGCCAAAAGCTCTACGTGGGTACCGAGTTTTACGCAAAAATCGGCGGCTGGAGCTTTGACGAGACGGGCGAGCGCAAATCGCTCGTTTTTGATAAGTGTCTCGCCGCGGTGCGCGTGAAAGATAGCGCGGAGAAAAACGGCGAGCGCAAGCGCGGGCGAGGAGATGAAAGCGCGAGCGAAATTTTAAATTTCAAAGGCGGCGTGAGCGGCGCAAATTCCGAACGAAACGCGCAAAAAGACGCGAGCAAAACTTCAAATTTACACGCGGGCGCGCAGAGTACTCGCACGAGCATGGACGAAGACGCGAGCTTGCGGAACGAGCGCGCGAATTTCAAATCAGACGCGCAAAAAGACGCTAGCAGCGGTTTAAATTTAAGTAAAAATGCAAAGGATGCCCGCTGCGAAGGCGCAAACCAAAACGCGGACGAGCCCGTACGTATCGGCAGGCCTACGGGGCAAAAGTGCGAGTTTTGCGGCTGCGAGATGCTCGATATGCTCCGTCTTAAGGCCGATGAGCCGCGGCTTGCATTTCTAAATTTAAAGCACGACGCAATCTTTCGCTGTTGCCCGACCTGTATCGGTTCGGTCGTTTACTTTTGCAAGAGAGGCGCAGACGGCGAGCTGGAGCTAAGCTATAAAGGCGAAGGTTTTACGGAGAGTTATTTTTCGCAAGAGGACATGGCGCGACTGTGCGATATGAAATTTAAGCTAGGCGGCGAGGTTTCGCCATTTTACGGCTGCTTTGGCGAGCTTGATACGACCGTGGGAGGCTATCCGCAGTGGGTGCAGGACGCCGAGTATCTAGCCTGCCCTAGCTGCGGCGGGACGATGAAGCATCTAGCGCAGATCCCATTCGGCGAGTTGGTGCAGGGCGAGGGGGTCATATATGTGCAGATCTGCGAGAAATGCGAGGTTTTGGGCGGTTGCTTTCAGTGTACGTGAGGGCGGGCTTTTAAAATTTGCGCCCCGAGTCTGCGCAAAAAATTAAGCTATAATTGCGTTTAAATTTAATTAAAGGAGAGATTATGGGGCTATTCGGTTTGGGCAAAAAAGCTGAAAAGGCGCAAATTCCAAGCACTTTTGCCGGCAGAGTAGATAAATTTTGGGCGGAATTTAGCGGCGCGATAGATGAGATCAAGGCCGATCTGGCGGCGGAAGAGTTTGAAAAGGCGATGCAAAAGACCGACGAGAAGCTTCGCATCTGCCTTGCCGAGCCCTATTTTATGACGGGGCTCGCGGGCGAGCGGCTCGATCTGGTGCTAACTCCGGAGGGTATGAGGCACCGATTATTTTGGCTAAGCTTCATCAAAAACGCTATGCCTAGGCAGCTCGAGTCCAAAATGCTCTGCACGCTCGGAAAGCCGCGCGCACCGCGAGGTATCGGCGGGATCGAGATGTACGATACGCACGTAAACGCCGAGGAGTCGATGATCTACGCGCAGTTTAACGAAAGCGACGTGGATATCAAAATTTACAATGTAAATTTAGCCACTCTGCTCGCGCAGGACGAGGGCAAGGCTTATAACCTTAGCTTTATCCTGCTTGACAATATGATCGGCGAAACGGCGATCATAAATACGCTAGGCGAGCTTGAGGTGCTAGCCGAGCCCGAAGAAAACGGCGTACCGCTAAGCGAATTTGCCGATCTGGTCGATGAAAAATTCGGCGAAAAAGCCGCACGCGAACCTCTAAAGAATTTTTTCAGCTACGAGATGGAGCCGCGCGGAAGCGAGGTGCGCGAGGACGTGATCGTGGGCACCACCTGCCTGACCAATATCGTAAATCAATATCTAAACGGCGAGCGCGACATCTACAACGAAGCCTTCGAGCTCGGCATCAAATTTTGCTTTCTTAGCATTAATAACGGCGGCGACGTGCAGGCGGGCTTTGATCTGCGAAACAAGATCGAGGACGAAGAGCTGGATAGCTGCAGCTCGTTTTTGGAGATAATCGGCGGCGCAACCGGGCAGAAGCACGCATACATCGATCTCATCTGCTATGACGAGGAAAGGCTAAAAGAAAAAGTAAACGAGCTTTGCAAAAAATATGACGCAAATATCGAAATTCATGACTTTAAGCGGTAGCGACTTTGGTTTTTACCGCTACTAAAATTTGCGACTTAAGCGGTAGCGGCCTCTGTTTTTGCGGCAGATAAATTTGAAATTTTGTGTCATCGCAGAAAATAAATTTTAAAACTCTACGTCACCGCGTAAAATAAATTTAAAATTTGTCGCACCGCACGCTTTTCGTTCGGTTTTGTCGTTCCGCTGGTACGCGCTAAATTTGATCAAATTGCAAGCTTGCGGTGCAAATTATAGTGGCGCGATTTAGGATTTTGTTTATGCACGTGATTCGCTTGCAATGTAGATCAGCGTGGGCGTTTTTTATAAAATATACACACCGCTTGCAAATTTCACGCGCTGTACCTGTTCGCATACATAGGCTCGCTACGTAGAATTTTTATCGGCCACAATAATCTTCAGCGCGAGATTTGTTAAGATTTAAGCACCAACGCATAATTTGATAAAATTTTAGAAGCGGACACGCAATAAATTCCAAGAAAAAAACCAAGCACGAAAGAATTTCTAATGAAATTTTGCAAAACGCTCTTTGGTAGAATTTATAAAAATTATAAAGATTTGACTCGGACAAATTTTAAAATTCTATAAAAAGCGGGTTTTATCAAAATCTTGCCAAGCCATGAAATTTCAAGAAAATTCCACAGAATTCCGATAAGTTTTTTGAAATTTTACTATAGCAGAATCCGATCCATCGCGCGCATTAGCCGCAGCATTTGAACGTGCGGAAAAACGTCGTGCGTGCGGATGATCGCAGCACCGTTTAAAGCGGCAACCTGGTGCAGGTACAGCGAGCCTGCTAGCCTATCCTCGACCGCAGAGGGGCTGTAAAAATCGATAACGCTCTTTCTGCTCGCGCCTACAAGCAGCGGACAGCCGAAGTGCAAGAAATGCTGCAAATTTTTAATCAGCACCAAATTTTGCTCGGCGGTCTTGCCAAAGCCGATGCCCAGGTCAAGGATGATCTTTTTAAGCCCCGCGCTTTGCAGCTGCTGCAAATTCTGCGCAAAAAACTCATCGATTTCGCCCATCAGATCGTCGTATTTGGGCGCAAGCTGCATATTTTGCGGATTTCCTTGCATGTGCATCAGCACGTAAGCGGCGTCGTAGCGAAGCGCAAGCGGGGCAAGAGCGAGGTTTGCGCTGATGTCGTTAATGATGCTAAAGCCCCGATCTAGCGCAAATTCCAAACAATACTCATCAAAGCTATCGAGGCTAAATTTAGCCCTTTCGTGCAGACGCAGGCGGTAAATTTCGCTCAGCACGTCCTTTATGCGCGCAAACTCCTCATCCCTGCCGCAGTACTGGCTGCCCGGGCGCGAGCTTACGCCGCCGATGTCGATGATAGCGGCGCCCTGCTCAATCATCTTTTCGATCTTGCAGATCGCCTCTTTTAAGCTTGCCGCACGGCTTGCGGGGTTGAAGCTATCGGAGTTGATGTTTACTACGCCCATTATTTCGCAGCTTTGCGGCTTAGCAAATTTCTCGCTTAGAAATTTCGCAAGCTCTTTTAGCCCAAAATCCTGCAGCGCTTCCTTTTGCGCCAAAGCCTCGATCTGACGGTCATTTGCGATCAAAACCGCGTCCGTATCGTCGCGCCCCAGGATCACCCCTTCGTTACATGCAAGCTCGGCACCGATGCTAAGGGCATCTTGCTTTAAAATATTCGCCGCGGGCGCTCGCAGGTCTTTTAGATAGAAAAAGTTTAGGCGCGATTTTTTCTGCATTATCGCCCTTCCCGCATTTCGCACGCCGATGCGCTCGCAAATCAGCGCAAAGTCGGCATCGTTTGAAATTTTATAAATTTTCATCTTTTTTTCTCCTCGATCATCAAAAGCAGCGGAGTAAGCACGGCGTGGGCTTTGGCGTTATGCTCGGCAAGATAACTCAAGCGGTCAATCCGCTGCAGCTCATCGCCGCTTAGCCTGACGCCCGCTTCGAAGCACTCTAGCGCGATCTCGCCGATGAGCGCTTTTAGTGCCGTTTTGTCCAGCTCGCCCTTGCGCTCCAGCGCGATCTGCGCGTCGATAAACTCCACCGCTTCCTTTAGGCTTAGCCTGGTTAAATTTAACCCGGTGCGGTATCTTGGCTTCCGCACGCAGAGATTTTGCACGATCAGGCGCGAGCGGATGGTAGGCAGCAGGGCGTTGATGAAGGGGGTGATCAGGAAAAATACCGTATTTTTAGGCGGCTCCTCTAAAATTTTAAGCAGGGCGTTTTGCGCCTCCTCGCCGAATTTCGTAGCGGCGATGACGATGATCTTATCCTCGCGCTCGGCGACGTAGGCTTCGTCGATGATCTTTCGCGCCTCGTCGATCTTAAGTTCAGTGCTTTCGAAAAACCTTAAATTTTTGCGCGGAATTTCGGCTAAAATTTTATCTTTAAAGCCCTCATAATCGTTCGTTAAAACGATCTGATTTATGATTTTCAAAGCACCACTTCGTCAAAAAGCACGGCGTCGATGCTTTTGTCTAAAATTTTAAAAAGCTGGATTAGTTTGAGATCCAGGCTCGGATCGCTCTCGCTCATGTAAAAGCTGTTTTGCAGCCTCTCGTCGATGAGCCACAGATAGCTGTCCTCGTGGCTTTTGGCGATCTTGGCTAGCGGATGGTTGCCGTTGCCGATGTAAAAATATATAAAGCCGTTGGCAAACGCGAGGCTTAGCATATCGTTTAGCAGCAGCGCGTCCTCGAGGCTATTTACACCGCCGCGATAAAGCGAGCGCAGCGAAAAAAACGGCAGCAGCGGGCGGGAGTTGGTAGAGGAGTTGATCTTTTTGATGATGTATTCGCTAAACCAGCTTCGCTCATCGTCGCAGATGACGATGAAAGCAAAGCCGTCGTGGAGGAATTTTAGCTTTGATGCTAAAAGCGGCGTCCAGTCCTCCTTGCGATCCTCGAGCCACTCAAGTCCGGGCTCGGAGCGCATCGCCGTAACGCTCCAAGTGTGCAGATCCTGCATTATTTATCCAAATCGTAGGCTTTATGCAGTGCGCGCACGGCAAGCTCGCCGTATTTAGCCTCTACGATCATCGAAATTTTAATCTCGCTCGTGGAAATCATCTGGATATTTATCCCTTCATCCGCAAGCGTCTTAAACGCCTTGCTGGCTATGCCGCTGTGGCTTTTCATACCAACGCCCACCAAAGAAACCTTTACGATATCGGCATCCGATTCGATGATGGAATTCGGATTTGGATTTACCTCTTTCATTACCCTATAGGCCGTTTCCAGCTCGTTTTGCGGCACAGTAAAGCCTAAATTCGTCTCGCCGTTTCGTCCGATATTTTGCACGATCATATCGACGTTGATCTCCTTGCCCGCAAGCGCGGAGAAAATTTCAGCCGCGACGCCGGGGCGGTCCTCTACGTTTCTAATCGTAATTCTTGCTTGATTTTTATCCAGTGCAATGCCGCTAATTACTGCATCTTCCATCTTTTCTTCTCCTGTTATGAGTGTTCCTTTATGATCGTTAAAACTGCTTCGCGTCACCAAATTTACGTTTAATTTCTTCGCAAGCTCGACGCTTCGATTTTGCAAAACCTTCGCCCCCAAGCTCGCAAGCTCAAGCATCTCGTCGTAGCTGATGCGATCAAGCTTCTTAGCTTTCGGCTCGATGCGCGGATCGGTCGTATATACGCCGTCTACATCGGTGTAAATTTCGCACAGATCGGCATTCAGCGCTCCTGCGACGGCGACTGCGCTAAGATCGCTTCCGCCTCGTCCGAGCGTAGTTACTTCGCCCGCGGTGCTGATGCCTTGAAAGCCCGCGACGACGACGATTTTGCCCTGCTTTAATGCCTCTTGCATGCTTTTAGGATCGATCGAGACTATGCGAGCTTTGGTATGAAACTCGTCCGTCACGATGCCCGCGCCTCGCCCGCTAAATGCGATCGCAGCATAGCCCTTGGCATTTAGCGCGATAGCCAAAAGCGCGCTCGTGACGCGCTCGCCCGAGCTTAGCAGTACGTCCATCTCCCTGCCTTCGGGAGTTTTAGTAAAAAATTCCGCCTGCTCGATGAGCTGATTGGTAACGCCGCTCATCGCAGAGACGATTACTACGACGTTATGCCCTTCGTTTTTGGTTTTGATCACGCGCTGTGCGACCGACTCGATCCGCTCTAGCGTGCCGACGCTCGTGCCGCCGTATTTTTGAACGATTAGCATTAAATGTAGCCCTCCTCTTTAAAATATTTTAAAACCGTCGCGTAAATCGGCTTTTTGAAGTGATTTACGTGCCTTAAAACCTCATTTGCGCCTACGAATTTAAATGCGTCGAATTCAGGAAGCTTGGTATTGATGTTCAGATCACGCAAATTTCGCAATCGCACTAAAAAATATCTTTGAATTTGCCCGTCGTATGGGCGCATCTTTTGAGCTACCCCATCGGGAAAGTCGTAGCTAAGCCACTTCGGGCACTCAGCGATGATATCGACTTTGCTTGTTCCGATCTCCTCGCCTAGCTCTCTACGGATAGCCATCGTAGGCGTCTCACCGTCGTCAATACCGCCTTGAGGAAACTGCCAAGCGCCTTTGATGTCGCTTCGTTGCGCAATCAAAATTTCGCAGTTAAACGGATACGATGGCGAAAGCACGATTGCAGCGACATTTGGTCTGTAATTTTTCTCTTTTTCCATCTCGTTTTCTCACAAAAAATTTCTCAAAATTCTACCTAAAAATATTAAAATTTGCGTTAAGAGGCTTAAAATTTATATAAATTTTCAAATTAATTCGCTAAATTTTGTGACATAAATTTAGCCCATAGGACCGACCTTGCACATCTATATCCACGTGCCGTTTTGCACCTCCAAATGTCCGTATTGTGCCTTTGGCTCCTTCAGCGACAAATTTAGCCTCGCAAAAAGCTACTTTCGCGCGCTAGAGTTTGAAGTGCGCGACTTTTTGGCGAAAAATCCACATGCGCAAATTTCGACGCTTTTCATCGGCGGAGGCACGCCAAGCGCCGTGGATGCGGGGCTTTATAATGAAATTTTTGCGCTGCTCGCGCCGCATTTCGCCGCCAAAGCCGAAATCAGCTCGGAAGCCAACCCAAACTCCGCTAGCCCCGCTTGGCTTAGCGCGATGCAGGGGCTCGGCGTAAATCGCATCAGCTTCGGCGCGCAGAGCTTCAACGATGCCAAGCTAAAATTCCTCGGTCGCGCGCACAGTGCGGCGCAGATTTTCCTAGCGGTGCAAAATGCTAAAGCGGCGGGCTTTGATAATATAAACTTAGACCTAATCTATGCGAGCAAATTTGACGATAAAAGGAATTTAAAATTTGAAATGGCCGAGTTTGCGCGCTGTGAAGTGCCGCATCTAAGCGCCTATGCGCTAAGCCTTGAGGAAAACACGCCCTTTTTTGGGCGCGAAAGCTTTAAAAAAGAAAGCGCGGCTCTAGCTAAACTTCTCTTTGCTCTTGCGGCGGATAGCGGCTTTAGTCAGTATGAAATTTCAAATTTTGCCGCGCGCGGACTGCGCTGTAAGCACAATCTGGCTTACTGGCGCGGCGAGGATTACGCCGGATTCGGAGCGTTTGCGGTCGGAACTAGCGGGCAGGTGCGCCTTAGCTCGCCTAAAAATTTGCGAGATTACATCGCAGACCCGCTGCAAAAACAGCGCGAAGCTCTAAGCGCGCAGGACAAAAAGCTTGAGCGCATATTTCTCGGGCTGCGCTGTATTTTGGGACTTGAAGCGCAAATTTTAGACGCTGCGGAGCTAAGCAGCGCGCAGCTACTCGTGCAGGCCAAAAAGCTGAAATTCAGCGAGGGTAAATTTTATAATCCCAACTTTTTGCTCGCCGACGAGATCGCGCTTTTTATCACGCAAAGTAGCCAAAGCGGGCGCTAAATTTAAGATTAATGAAATTTTAGTTACAATACGCCACTTTTTACGTTAGGAAATTTTATGTTTGGTATCAGTATGCCTGAAATTACGGTCATTTTAATCATCGCGATAATCGTGCTGGGGCCCGAAAAGCTCCCGAAAGTGCTGGTCGAGCTCGCGAAATACTTCAAAGTCATCAAAAAAACCATCAACGACGCAAAATCGAGCTTCGATCAGGAGCTTCGCATCGCCGAGCTCAAAGAGGACGCCAAAAAATATAAAGAGAGCATCACGCAAGCAAGCGAGGGCGTGCGCAAAAAGCTCACGTTTGAGGAGCTCGACGAGATAAAAGGCGGCATAGACTCGGTCAAAGAGACGCTAAATGCGGGGTTAAAAGACGCGGAAAGCTCGCTTAAAGAAACGCTTAGCTCGGACGCCGCCAAAGACGCGTTAAACTCCGCGAAAGTCTCGGCACAAAAACAGAGCGAGACGGCAAATTTAAAAGCAAATTCGAGCGGCGAAAATTCCGCGCAAAGCTCTGCCCGCGCCGCAAACTCTACGCAAGACTCCGCCGACGGCGCAATGAATTCCGGAGTCGGAGACAAAAGCAAAAATTCTAACGTCGAAAACGAAAGCAAAAATTCCATGCCGAGCACGGGCAGCGCAGAAAATTCCGCGCAAAATACGAATGCGAGCGGCGAAACGAAAAGCGCCGCGCAAAATTTGAACGCAAATTTAAACGGCGATGCGTAAAATTCTATGCAAAATTCTGCGCAAAATAGCGATACGCAAAAATCATAATGAGAGAGAAATTTAATGTTTGAAGAGCTAAAACCCCATCTAGCCGAGCTTCGCAAGCGCCTAGTTATCTGCGTTCTGTCCGTCATCGTCCTTTTTATTGCGTGCTTCGGCTTTTGGGAAGATATTTTAGGCTTTATGACCCGCCCGCTAGTGCGCGTGCTTCCTAAAGGCAGTGAGATCATCTTTACCCAGCTTGGCGAGACCTTTTTTACTGCGATGAAGGTATCGTTTTTCACCTCGCTGCTTCTAGCGATGCCGATAATTTTCTGGCAGGCGTGGCTTTTCATAGCGCCCGGGCTTTACGACAACGAGAAAAAATACGTCATCCCCTTCGTTAGCGGCGCAAGCGTTATGTTCTTTTTGGGCGCGGCGTTTTGCTATTTTTTCGTAATCCCCGTCGCATTTAATTTCTTGGTAAATTTTGGCGCCAAGCAATTTACTGCGATGCCTACGATCGGCGAATATGTAGGCTTTTTCGCTAAGCTCGTCGTCGCATTCGGCATCAGCTTCGAGCTTCCTGTAGTAACCTTTTTCCTCGCTAAGATCGGGCTTGTAACAAATAAAAGCCTGAGCGATTTTTTTCGCTACGCAATCGTCATTATTTTCATCTTTGCAGCGGTGATGACGCCGCCGGACGTGCTTAGTCAGTTTATGCTCGCAACTCCGCTAATTGCGCTTTATCTGCTCTCAATCTTCATCGCCAAAATGATAAATCCTTATAAGCCTGAGGATGACGAAAGCGAAAATTCCACGGACGTAGCGAAGGCGTGAGATGGCGGATCTAAATTCAGTTGGCAGCTACGATTACGAGCTTCCTAGCGAGCTCATCGCAAGCGCGCCCTTGATGCCCAAACAAAGCGCGCGACTGCTGATCTATGACCGCGCCAAAGAGCAGATCATTCACGCGCACTTCGGCGATCTAGCGGACGTCCTGCCGCCTTGCGATATTATTTTCAACGACACAAAGGTAATTAAGGCGCGCCTTTTCGGCCATAAAAATAGCGGCGGCAAGATCGAGCTTCTGCTAAACTCGCCGCTTGAGGGCAATAAATTTAGCGCCTATATTCGCGGCAGCGTCAAAGCGGGCAGCGAATTAAAATTTCAAAGCGGTCTTGAAGCGCGCGTTTGCGAGCTGATGGAAGGCGGGCTTCGCATCGTGCAGTTTGAGCAGGGCGGCAAAGCTTTAAACACCCACGATGTTTTTGAAATTTGCGAACGTATCGGCCACGTGCCGCTGCCGCCGTATATCAAGCGCGCCGATACGAAGGAGGATGCGAGCTGGTATCAAAGCATCTTCGCGCGCGAGCAAGGCGCTGTCGCCGCACCCACCGCGAGCTTGCACTTTGATAGCGAGATGATTGCGGATTTGCATAAAAATCACGAGATCCACTTCATCACGCTGCATGTGGGCGCGGGCACCTTCAAGCCCGTGGAAGTAGCGGATCTGCGCGAGCACAAGATGCACGGCGAGCTCTATTCCATCCCGCCGCAGACCGCGCAAATTTTAAAAAGCGAGCGAAAAATTTTAGGCGTGGGCACGACCGTTACGCGAACGATCGAAAATTTTGCGCGCAACGGGCAAAGCAGCGGGATCTGCGAGCTGTTTTTGCACCCGGGCAATCCGCCGATAAGACAAAATTTTCTGCTTACGAACTTTCACCTGCCCAAATCCACGCTGATAATGCTCGTGGCGAGCTTCATCGGCCTTGAGCGCACGCTTGAGCTCTACCGCATCGCAGTAGAGCAAAGATACCGCTTCTACTCCTATGGCGATGGGATGCTTGTGCTATGAAAGCCGTGGTTTTAGGCGCGCTAGCAATATTGGCTGCGACGGCAGGCTTTGCGGCAAGAAAACTTTTTGCTAAAAAGCCCGCCGTAAGCGGCAAAATTTTCTCCGCTGCGCCTAAAGTCAAAGAAAGTAATTCCGTCGTCCCCAGACGCGAGGATATCGCGCAGATCGATATTTTAAAAATTTTAAAATTTCAAAGCGAAATTTTATTTGAGGAGTGCACGAAGTACGATAGCACCCTCTATCTTAGCTTCCCACCGCAGCTACCGCGTATCTACGGCGGCGAGGTGCTAAATCTCACTAGCGCAGTCTTTGACGCGTGCGAGTTTTTTCTACAAAATATCGCTGAGCCAATCCGCGTAAGCGTGGAATTTAGTAGCAAGGAACTTAGAGCGAATATGAGCTCTATCAAGCTCGACGTGCGAGTAGGTATCGATCGCGAGCTAAAGGATCCGCGCACCTATGCGCTTAAAAGTGCACTAGAAAGCGCCGCTAGCACGGATGATGAGTATCTTACTTCGGCGCAGACCCATTTACGTGCACTCGGTTCGCATCCAAGTATTGGAGCCGACGGGCGAGGGACATTTATCAAAATGGATGCGGTGCTTAGCTGCTTCGCGCAGCAGAGCTTTAGCGCCAAAAAATATGACTACAACGTCATCATCACGCATAAAAACCGCGCGATCTTCGAGGAGCTGCGAGATTTTTTAAACGGACTTGGTTGCGACGTGATGCCGAATTCCAACTGGGAGAGCGCAAAGAGGCACCTAAATGACTTCATCTACGTAGCCGACGTCGTCATCCTTGACGCCGAGATCCTGCGCGCCAATATAAGCGAAATAAACTACCTCAACGCGCTGGAAAAAGACGGGGTGTTTTTTATATTTTTACTTAAAAACAAACACTCGCTCAAGGTGCTGGAGGGGCTAAATTTTAAATTTTTCAAGCTCGAGATGCCATATTTCTACGACGAGTTTTACGCCACGCTCGATATCATCGAAAAGATCAAAAACGATGAGAATTTCTTGGGGCTGTAGCGATCAGGCAGCGATAAATTTAAAACCTAAGAGATTGAAGTGCTATATTTTGACTTAGATTGGATCAAGGGCAATATAAACGATAGCGAATATGCCTTAAGGCAGCGGCGATACGAGGCGTATTTGGCAGGGCTGCATAAAAATATGCATACGCTAGAAAGAATTTTTGCGGGCATAAACTTCAACGATGCGCTATTGCTACCCAAAAAACAAATCAATGAAAAGTTGCATTTGAAATTTTACATCGGAGATTTGCAAAATGGATATTATGAACTAAAATGCGTTATGAGCTCAGATCAAAGATGTGGCGCGGCGCCCGGCGAAATAATAACGAGCGAGATATTTTACGAAAATGGCAATTACCGCTTCTCTTTCATCCTCGCTTGCTTGAAGGAATACGCCGTTAACTTCTCCAGGATAGATAGCCTTAAATTTAACGCAATTTCGCAGAAAAAATACCACTTTGAGCATAAGAAATTTAAACTTTTATAGAAAACCGCGCGCCTCAGTCGTCGCGCATAAAATTTTGCCCGTAAAGATCGCGCCCTTAAATTTATCCCACTTGCAAGCCGCAAACAGCGTAAATTCCGTCGTGTCTTGCAGCTAAATTTATTAAATTTACATAGTCCGAGCACAAGTAAGTTTATTTCGTCTGCTTACCTCAAAAACGCTCAAGTCCCATTTCTAAAATTTACGCCCCAAGCAAACTTAAGAAATTTTACAAGCGGCGCAATATGTTTTGAGGCGTCCGATAAGACGTATATAAAGCGAGTAAATTTAAGAATTTAGTGCGACGCACCCGGCTTGCGATTTAAATTTTATCTTTCGCTCTCTTTTTTAGCCTTGACCGCCTCATAAAGCTCGTCGATCGAGGTCGCGGACGAGCCAGAGTATTTCTGCGCCGCTCGCATAGTTTTTTGCCGAATTTACCGCCAGGCGCCACGTCGTATCCGTTTGATAACAAAGTTGCGCCGAATATAAAATTTTATCGCACCGCACAATATTGCGCTCTGTTTGTCGCGCCTGCGCTTGACGCTCCGGTTTATAATACGCCGCAAGCCCCACAGGCCTATGCTGCGCGCAAATAAACTATCGCCGAAACTAGCGGCATACTTGCATGATAAAGCCGTAAAACCCAAAGTAGCTACGCTTAAAAAGCTGCTATGAATGCTATTTACGGATAAAATTTTAAAAATTGGAGTTTAAAATAGAGTAATTTTAGCGGCTCTACGCCGCTAAAATTTAAAGATTTTCGAATGGATTTACGACCACGTCTTTGCGATCGACGATGTAAGGTATAAGGGCTGCTTGGCGCGCGCGCTTGATAGCCTTTTCTACCATTTCTTGGTATTTTTTGCTGGTGCCGGTTAAGCGACGCGGCATAATCTTAAAGCGCTCGCTTAGGCAGTGCTTTAGCAGCGCCGTGTCCTTATAATCGATAAATTCGATCTTTGCTTCCGTAAATTTGCAATACTTCCTAGTATATTTTCTCTTATCTGCCATGATTTTTCCTTAATTAAAATGGGATCGTGTCGTTGCCATCATCGTATTTATCGGCATCGACGTCGACTTCCGGAATCGTGCTTTCGTAACTCTGCTCTTTTTGTTTAGGCGCGTTGTAATCATTTTTTGCGCCTCTAGAATTTGAGTTTTGTCTGTTAGCATAGCTATTTCCGCCGCCGTAATTACTACCGCCGCCATAGCTAGAATTTCCTCCGCCGTAGCCGCCGGAGTTTCCACCATAATTGCCGCCCTCGTAATTACCGCCTTGATTATAGCCGCCGCTTCCACCTTGATTGCTTCCTAGCATCTCCATAGTATCTACGCTGATGGAGTGCTTGCTTCGGTTCTGTCCGTTTTGATCCTGCCACTGATCTAGCTTTAAGCGGCCTTCGATCAAAATTTTACTGCCTTTTCGCAAGTATTGATTTGCGATCTCGGCCGTGCGACCGAAAAAATCTATGTCTATAAAGCACGTTTCTTCGCGTTTATCGCCGTTTGAGCTATTGTATCTGCGTGTGACGGCGATGCCGGTTTTACCTATGGCGGTGCCCGTTTGCAGATATCTAAGCTCGATATCTCGGGTCAAATTACCTACCAAAACTACTTTATTAAACATATTTTATCCTTTATTCGCCCTCTTTGGCTGCTTCTTCAGGCTCTTTCGGCTCTACCGGCGCTTTTGACTCGCGCTCTTTTTTCGCAGGGCTTAGCTTGATGCCTTTGCTTAGCTTGTCCCAAGCGGAAATTTCACGCTTAGTCTCATATTTGACGGTCAAAAATCTAATGATATCTTCGGTGATGCGCAGATTTCTAACAAGTTCGGAGATCAAGCTCGGCTCGGCTTTAAAATAGATTACAAAATAAACTCCGCGCTCATATTTGTCGATCTTATAGGCAAGCTTTCTAGCGCCCATTTCGATCACGGAAGCGATCTCTCCGCCGTTTTTGGTTATGATTTCTTTGACGAAATCGACTTTTGTTTTAACTTCATCGTCGGTAAGCGTGGGCTTAACGATGAATAAAACCTCGTAGTTTCTCATAAATTCTCCTTATGGATTTTAGCTCGCAAACAGTGTCTGCGGGCAAGGATTTTGCAAAAAATGCGAGGGGATATTACTAAAATTTCACTTAATATTTGCTTTTTGCCCGAGCGAACTTAGCAGCATGCGCTGCAACCTCAAAAACGACGCGAGCAAGAGTTCGTCCTTCGCTGCGTTCTTTTCGCTTTTGAGTTCAAATTCCAAATCGTTTAAGTGGGCGAAAATTTTATAAAACGTCTGCGTAGAAAAGCTGGTGGCGTAGCGCTGCATCTGTGCAGCCACAGAAGGGGGCGGCTGATAGCCCAAAACCGCCTTAAAATCAAATCTGCCGTTTATTTTCACGCAAGCATGTAGGCGAAAAATTCTATAAATCAAGCGGTAGAAATAATTTATCAGCTCCATCTCGTTGTATCCGCCGCCCAGAGCCATTTTGTAAAAATCTACGCGAAAGTCGCTTAGTCCAAAAATTTTATCGAAAAGCTCGTCGTAGCTCACCTCGCTAAGGCCATAAACCATTAAATTTACGTTTTGCAGGCTAAGTTCAAGCCCCAGACTTGTAAATTTTTCTATCTCGCTCGCGCTTAGGCTCAGGCTTTCGTTGTGGATGGCGTAGATCCTACTAAGCGCGGCGGTGTTTGCAAAAAGCCCGCATATCTCGCATTTTTGCGCAAGCAGCGCTATGGCTTCATTCACGCCCGAGGGTTTGAAAAACCTCACTTCGTTTCGTTCAAATTCTTTGATAAAATCCGCGCTTACAGAAATTTCGCTATCGTTTAGCTCGTAGATCAGATGGTTGTTCGCGTCTGATTTACACAACGCGATAAGCCTTCGCAGCTCCTCTTTTTTGATGAGAGAGGCGGTTTTGATGTGAAGCGTGTTGCTGCCGCCGAAAAGCGAGGGCTCCAAGAAGCTTCGCGCCTGCTCAAAATCATACTCCAAAAAATACAAACTCAAAAAATTTTCCGAGGCGTAAATTTGCTTCAGGCGCTGCGCGTAAAGCTCGTTTGAAAAATCGTCTCCGCCGCGCAAAAGCACGAAATTCGGCACCCTGCCGCTTGCTATAAGCCCGTCAAATTCTTTTCTATACATCAGATTTTCTTTACCACCCTGCCTAAGATCACTCCGCTAGCGATGTTTGCGTCCGTAAGCTCGACTAGCACGGGCGTTAAAATGTCGCCGGCGAAATTTGAAACCAAAATTTTAGCTCCCTTTAGCTTGTCGTCTAGCTTTGCGGTGACGGAATTTCCGTTTTCGTCGATGTAGCAGCGGAATTTTTTGCCCAAATTTTCCGTGGCCCAGCGCGCAAATTTTCGGTCCATAAAATCAAACGCGACCTTATCCGCCTCGCGCTCCAGCTCATTTAGCCGCGCGCACGTCGCATCTATGTTTAAAAGCAGGTAATTATAAAATTTTTCATCTCCCCTCATCTGCGCCTTTAGCAGGCGGTGTAAAATGAGATCGGAATAGCGCCTGATCGGGCTCGTGAAGTGCGTGTAGTTATCAAATCCGAGCCCGAAATGCCCACGCGATTCGGATCCGTACTCGGCGCGTTTTTGAGCCTTGATGATGAGCTTATCGACCTCCTCGCGGATACCCATGGCATCGGCTTGCGCTTGGATTTCGCCGATCATTTTGGCAAGGTTGCTCTGATACGGCGCGTCGATGCCGAACAGCGCCAGATCATCAAGCAGCGCGTAATTTTTTTTAAGCTCCGCCGAGCCGTGATTTCTAAAAACGCCCCGCTCGATGCGCGCTGCAGCGGCTTTGTTGGCTAGCAGCATACAATCCTCGATGAGTTTGTGCGACGGAGTGTCGGTCTCAAAGCGAGTGGAGCTTATAAAACCGCACTCATCAAGCGTGATGCGAAGCTCCTTGGTGCGAAAATCAAATCCGCGCTTTAGCCTAGCACGGCGCAGGCGCTCGCAAATTTCATTAAGCGGCAAGAGCCAGCTTAAAATTTCAGGCTCGCACGCCTTGCGGGTGCGTAAAATTTCATCGACCTCGTCGTAATTATAGCGGCGTTTTGATCTTATAATCGCTTCGAAAAGCTCCTGCTTTTGTGGGTTTAAATTTTCATCCAAAGCGATTTTAAAAACAAAGGCCAGCCTCGGAAGATCTGGCATCAGCGAGCAGATGTTTTCGCTAAGCTCGCGCGGCAGCATCGGCACGGATCTGTGCGGGAAATAGATCGAAAAGCCGCGAAATTTCGCCTCCTTATCGATCGGCGAGTATTCGCTTACGTATTCGCTCACGTCGGCGATCGCGACGTAAAGCGTGCGCTCTTTTACGTCAAAATAGATCGCGTCGTCGAAATCCTTGGCGTCGATGGGATCGATAGTGCAAAAGGGCAGATGCTGCAAATCCACGCGCTGCGGATACAGCGCCTCGTCCACTTCGCTGCCGAAGCTCGCGGCTTGCTGCTTGCACGCTTCGTTAAATTCGTCGTTCTTATCGTAGATCGCTAAAGAAATTTTCTCATCGACGAAGGGATTGGCTAAGCTTCCGATCACCTCGGTAATTTCATTCGTTAGATTATCAATCTTTAAAAGGGTGTTTGCGGGCAGCTGCTTTAGCGATTTTTGCGTGGCTTTGAGCGGATTTGCGAGGCAGGTTTTAACGTTCACGCCTAAAATTTCGCGCCCGAAGCTTTTGGTATAAACCACGCTCGTTAAAAACGCGGGCTTAACGCACATCAGTACCTTTGCGTGCAGGCGGGACTTTCTTGAGCTTAAAATTTTTGCTAAGATCAGATCGCCCAGATGCACGCCGCTTAAATATCTGTTTTCGATGATGAGATCTGCTTTGAAGCGATCGTCGAAGCTTTGTAGATAGCCCGTACCGTCGCGCGCGATGTCGAGCCTGCCGAAAACATAGCCGTCGTTTAGGTAGAGCTTGCCCTTGTGCGCGCTGATAGCGCCGATATTTAAGAGGTTGCGCACGAGCTCCTTTTGCTCACCGCTAAGATCCTTTTCAAATACGCCCGAGTTGAAGGCGCGCAGGAACTCTCTCATATCGAAATTTCACCTTTCGCCTCTAAAAACGCTTCCTGCTCGAAGCCGAACTCGACTAGTAAATTTAAAGCGTTATCGATGCTAAGCTCGTCGAAGTGATGGTAGATATTGACCGCGGTTTTGGCGATCTTTAGCATTGCATAGCGGGATTTGTTCTCAAAAGGCGCGTCATCGGGGACGTTTGAATACAGCGCGTCCTGCGCGATCTGCTCTAGCCCGAAATGCGCAAATAGCGCGTGCGAGACGCTTTCGCGGTTCGTGCCGGTAAATTTCATCTCCACATCGGTAAAATCCTGCGGAAAGATCGAGCCTTTGATGGCGTGGTAAAATTCCTCCGCCTTGCCTGCCGCGCACACCTGCTCGTCGATAAAAACTCGCCCAAACTCCACTAAAATCACGCTTGAGAGGATACTTTGCTCAATCTGCGGGTAGGATTTGATCCACGAAAACATAAGCAGATTTCGCAGTAGCGAGACCTGCGTGAGCTTTTCGCGATCGATGCGATACGCCTGCAAATCCGGCTTTAGCATCTCGTCGAATACTGCGAATAGAAAAAACGCCCGCATCTGCTCGCGCCCGTAAAGCTCAAACGCTCGCTGTAAATTTAACGTCTTTAGTGCCGCGGCGCCCTGCTCTTGTCCCTGCTCCTGCGCTCTCCCGCATTCTTGCTCCTGTTTTTGCTGCTGCGCTTGCCCCTGCTCCTGCTCTCGTTCTTGCTGTTGCGTTTGTGCGGCTCGCGTAGAGATACTCGAACCTAGCGCGCAATCGGCTTTCGCAGCGGCATGCTGATTTTGCCGCTGCGTATCGCTTGCGGCCTGCGAGGGGTTAAATTTAAAATTCTCGTCGCTGCAGTTCGCGTCGTTTGCGTCATTTGAATGATTAAATTTAAGACTATCGCCCTGCTCTGCTAAGTCTGCGCCCTTTTGCTCGCTCGAGGTGCACTCGTTTTGCCGCCACTCGTCTGTAGCGTCTTGTAAGTCGCATCCTATGGACTTCACATGCTCTGTACTTTGGAGATCGCACTGCTCATCCGCGGCATCGAAATTTTGCCTCGCGAGCCCTTCGGCGCTAAATTTAGACAAACCGCGAAAGACCAAATCTAAAATTTTATCTGTGAGGGGAGCATTTTTTGAAATTTGCAGAGCGAGCCTGACATCCGAAACATCCGCGTCAAACGATGCTAAAATTTTTAAAATTTCATCGCTAAAACCCGCGAGCGCGCCTATTTTTTGGGTTATAAATTTATTCATTTTAAAAAGCCGTTCAATATAAATTTCGCACAATCATATCAAATTTTAACTCAAATTGCAAAGCAAAACGCCGCCGTTGCGTCCAAATTCCACCTCGGCTCACGAGGCTTTTAAAACGCTTTTTTGCGCTAAAAAATCGCGGATCAACCTGCCCGTTTATCGCGGCGGCAAAACCGAAATTTCAATCGCCGTTTTATAAAATTTTAATCCCCTTTCGTATAGAATGCATCGAAATTCCGTTTATAAAGAGCTTAATTAAAATAGAAGTTTGAAAAGCCAAAAAGACTTAAAAACCGAAAATAATTTTAAGATGCTCAAGCTAGTTTTTAAAATTCCATATAAATTTAAGCAGTTGAATTTATATGGAATTTAATGACGAGCTAAGATATAGAGCAATAAAATATTGCTACTAAAAAAGCTCTTTGAGCTCTACAAATTTGCATATGTATTTTTATAAGGGTTAGATATGCGCAGTATAGTATTTCTTTTCATAATACCCGCTTTTTTACCATAAGCTTTTTTGTCGCCTTAATCGCCCCTAAAGGCAAACGCAAACGTTTTTGGCTTTTTGTTTGGTTTGTCGTATTTTTCGGTGACGGATTTATAGTTTCTGCCATATTTCACTGCTACGGATATTTATACGGCAAAATAAACGTCTATGAAAAGCCCGCTATCAGAGCATATTATGCCGGAGAAAAGAAATTTGATAGGTGGTTTCCGGTTTTAGATGATAATAATGACAGAGACTATACGGTCGATACAGCTTTCAAGGTATTGATAAACGGAAATTTGGACTATATAGATTACAAGGTCAAAGCAGAAAATAGTCCCAATAACGGTAAATATTTTAGGGTTTACGTCGATGATAACACTTCAAAAGAGTGCTTCCTCTCTCCTGATCGAACATTAAGAAATTTTTCAAAAAACGTCTCAATACCGTATAAAGAAATAGTTAAATTTCTAAACGATCTACAGCCAAATAATGAAAGCGAAGATAAAATAGCCAAAGAGATAAAATCGTTGCTTGATGACGCAAACATCTCAGATACTGATTTGAAACGAAAAGCGACCGAAATATTAAGATATATAAAATACGATGTAAAAGAGCTTCAAGAAATTTATAAAGACAAATGTGTAGCTCGCAAAGAAATCTCCAAAGATGAAATAGCGCCTGCCGAACTTATAGTGGAAGATCCATATCATCTCCTAGAACCAAAGCCTAATATAAAAACTATATTCGATAAGATGCTGGGAATGGGATTTAACTACGGTGGAGTCATAAAAGATATAAATACGGGCAAGATACTAGCCGACAATATATACATCTATGAGTCTTATCACACTTGGATATTGCAAGCTCTAGTGAGTGCTTTGGGTCCGCAATCTGGCGGTGAGTTTTGGATGTGTAACAAAAACGAGACCAATTCGATAAAAAAGTGTAATCAAAAGATGATAGAGGAATTCTTTAGAAAGGATAGAAAATGAGAAAGTTTGAGGCGCTAAAAACATATGCAGAGCTAGCATGGGCGGAGTATAGGGGATTGAACAATTAACAAGCTGTGGTATAAAAAAGACTGCCATGGATTTTGGGTTTAACCGAGGGCTAATTCAGATCAAACAGATCCAAATATCAAATTTGTAAATTTAAATTTACTAATTGTGTGAATTTGTAAAGTAAGGTTAAATTTGTAAATTTAATAAATTCGGTATCAAACGATACTGACCGAGATTGAATTTACAATAAAATTTCATAAAAAGGGTAAATTTGGAAAAACTAAAAGAAAATTCAGAAAATAATCAAAATTTAGATGAAAACACGAATTTGGAAAATCAAAACAAGCCAAAACTACTTTATAGACTTGATAAAAGAAATCCGTTTTATGTGGCTTTTGATTTAATTGTTTATTTGTTGATAGCTTGGATACCAATAATATTTGCTATACCAAATTTTGTTTTGGATATTGGCATATTTAGTCTGATTTTAAATATGTTTTGTGTCTATATTTCGTTTATAGTTTTACAAATTTTATATTCGATAATCTTTTTTGATTATTTTGAAATTTATGAAGATAAAATGGTTTATAAGGATATTTTTGGTTTTAAAATTATATTACATGCAAAACAAATTGATAGATTTTTTTCGTATGGATATTGTGGAGTTACAGAATTAATGGCTATTTTTAGAAATAGAAGATTTAAAATTTCCCCAACAATATTAATTCTTAGTTTAACTTCTGAACAAGAAAACGAAATAAGAAAAAACTTAGCATATTTAAATATAAAAAATTTTAATAAAAAGGGCAAAAAATGAGTAATTCAAGTAGAATTAACAAGGCAACAAACAAGTTGGATAAAGCAGAAAAAAGACTGCTATATTCTTTGAGTTTAACCGGGGGCTAATTCAGATCAAACAGATCCAAATATCAAATTTGCAAATTTAAATTTACTTGTTGCTTGAATTTAAAAGCAATAGCAAGTTTAAATTTATGAATTCATAAAATTTAGTATCAACGATACTGACCGAAATTGAATTTGCTAGGAAATTTTATAAAAAGGATAAAATTTGGTAAACGATGTTTTTAATAAAAACAAAAATTTAAGGGATTATGATAAAGAGCCGATTGTTATAAAAGATTACAAACCACAAGTAAATTTGATTGGTATATTTTTAATGATTTTAGCTTTTATTATTTTGTGTATCGCAAAACCAGAAAAAGTCAATGGTTTTACGATTTTATCTCTTATGGTAGCAATTCCTTACATTATGAAATTTTTGGGCAAAAATTATTTTATTCTGAAAAATGAAATGATAAGCCAAATTAAAAATGATAAATCTTTTGATTTTATGCAAGTAAAAAATATTAAAAATGTTAAATTTAGCGTTGATTTTAGAGATGGAAGCGAACAAATTTCACTACTTGCCAAAATTTTACTTTTGATTATTATTTCTACATACATATACGCAGTTTTTGCATTTAATGAGCCTATTATTTTGTTTTTTATTTTTGCACTTATCGTTGTATTTTATGCAATTCCAAAAATCATAACTCATACAATAAATGGTGGCAAAATCAATGATAGCGTTTATGATTGTCTTACCATTTACAGCAAAAATGGAAAAGTGATGAATATTATGATTTGCAACGACAAAGAATTTAAAGAATTTAAAAAATACTTTTTAGAAAATGTGAAATTAAATATTTCAAATGCTAAAACTAGCTTTGGAATTTTTGATAAAAATTTTTATAACACAAGGAGCGAACGATGAATTCAACAGGTAGCAGAGAAGCGAAAGCAAGAGTTGCTTTGGATAAAGCTGAAAAAAATATTATTGAAAAATTTACTAAATTCAATCTTTCTGAAAATAGCAAAGATAATTTAGAAAATATTCGTAAAATGTGGAATAGTGCAAGCAGTGGTTATAGTATTGCTGAAAATTTCACTGATATACCCGAAAAGATTTTAAAAAGCAAAGCTAGGGCTATTGTTTTGTTTGTAGAAACCGCAGCAGGAAATGTGTTAATTGATAGTACTATGGGTGAAAGCAAAATGAAACAAATGGTTGGGGCGTTAGGAGATGCAATTATTGCTGGTGCGGCATTATTGACACCGCAAGGTTGGATAATTACTGGTGTAAATTTGGCATTATCTCTTGTTGATTGGGATTTGGGAAGTATATTTAAGAAAATATATGGAGAAGATAACGATAATATAAATATTACCTCAAATGGCTTTATAGAAGTTAGGAATAATGATGGTTCTATTTATACAAGACCATTATCGACACAAGCTAGAAAAATTTTAAACATTAATGGTGAGCCAAGTGGTTCTATATTTGGCGATAGGAAAGGCGATGTATTGTTCGGCGGTAGCGCAGATGACTTGCTTCAAGGCAGAAATGGCGATGATTTGCTTCTTGGCGGAGCCGGCTATGATACATACTTTACCGACGGCAAAGACACTATAAGAGATGAGGATGGAAAAGGTCAGGTATATTTTTATGGTCGCAAACTAACAGACGGCACTCAAATAGAAAAAGGCTCAAACATATATAAAACAAAAGACAATATAAAATATGAACTAATTGATAATAAGCTTATAGTAAATGATAGCCTTATTATAGAAGACTTTAATCCATACCAAGAGTATCTGACATAACCCTACACAAAGCAGATGAGATAGCTGTAAATGTATCAAATGCAAATGCGGTAGAAAAAGCAGGAAAGATGAATTTTACAATCTCGCTTAGTAGAGAGTTAAAAGAAGGTGAATTTGTAAAAGTAACCATACCTGCCATAAACGGCAATGAAGCAAAAACTTATATGTTTATGCACCATAGCAACCCAAACTATACGCTAGGAGCAGCATAGAGCATGTATTTACTGGTAGCACAAATTATGAATATTAACAATATTCTAGCCCCTTCGAATGTTATTTCGTCGGCATTGCCTAGAACCTTGATTAACTTGCCGCCTTGCGTATAGTGATAGTGTCTATGCATTTTAACCGTTCCGTCTCTGGCCGGTGAGCTATAAAATTTAACGGCCATAAAATCATCTAAGACTTCGACCATAGTGCGCTTATATTGCGGCAAGATAAAATTCCTGACTACTTTATCAGGGTCTGATTTAAAAATTGGATTATCCTTAATTTTGGTAAAAACTTCCGTCATCTTTCTTCCTTTATATAGTAATTTTAGGCAGATTATAGAATTTCCTCAAAGGATTAACAAAGCAGGAGCGTAGAAAAAGCTACTATACAATTTTTTAATATATAGTAGTTTTTCTTAAAATATATGTATCAATCGGCAGTTTCAAGTATTAAGAATTTTTTAAGAATAATTTTAAAATTACCAAAAATAGGGCTCAAAAAATTATTTAAAAATTCAAAAAACGAAAAAATAGGGGAAAATTTTGATAGATGGTGCGACCGACGAGACTTGAACTCGTACACCTTGCGGCACTACCCCCTCAAGATAGCGTGTCTACCAATTCCACCACGGTCGCATAAATTTTAAAGCTTGATCTTAAGCCTTGAATTATATAAGTTTAAAGCCCGATTTCTCGGGCCTAGGATTATTTTGCAGCAGCCGCAAGACCTTCTGTTATGAAAGGGTTTGCAAAAAGCAAGACGAATGAAACAACCAACGCATAGATAACCTGCGCTTCGATCATCGCAAGCGAAATATACATCGTAGTCGATAGTTTGCTAGCTACGCTCGGATTTCTAGCGATGCCGTTAAGCGTCGCACTAGCGGCATTTCCCATACCTAACGCGCCACCCAAAGCGGCTAGACCTAAAACGACTGCAACGGTAATTGCAGAAAAAGAAACGATCTGAGTGTAAGCACTCAGCTGCTCGCTAGCGAAAGCCGCGCCGCAAAGCGCGAATAACAATACAAGAACTTTTTTCATAAAAGTCTCCATAAATAAATTTTAAAACGAGTTTCGGCTCAATACCCCCTACTCCAACGCTTTAAGTGTAAAATATTATTAAAATTTTGCTTTTGATTTGTTTAATCTGGCGGAATTTGCGTTAAATTTAACAAATCCCGCCGCGCACGCCGACATCTTAGCGCTTAGCGTCCAGATACGTATTTAGCGCCGCAACATAGGCCTTTGCAGACGCCAGCATCGTATCTACGTCAAGTCCTCTGCCGATAATGGCGCCCTCGCCCGCAAATTCCACCTTAACGGTTACTTTCGCCAGCGCGTCTTTGCCTTGAGAGACCGCTTTTACTTGGTATTCTTTCAGGCTACCGCTGATGCCGCTGATACGGTCTATCGCCTTAAATATCGCATCCACGCCGCCGTTTCCAAGCGCGCTATCGCTTAAAATTTCATCCTTATACCTTAGCGTAAGTGCGGTGCTAGCGTGTCCTTTGTTGCAGCTATTGGAGCTTAAAACCAGCACTTCATAGGTCTTTTCGGCTCCCACGAACTCGTCGTTTACAAGCTCTCTAATATCCTCGTCGAAAACGTCCTTTTTGCTATCAGCGAGCGCTTTAAATTTATTAAACGCGATCTCAATCTGCTCGTTACTAAGCTCATAGCCCAAAGATACCAGCTTGTCCTTAAAGGCGTGGCGGCCGCTGTGCTTGCCCAGCACGAGCGAGTTTTTATCAAGCCCGATATCCTCGGCGTGCATGATCTCGTAGGTTTCTTTGTGTTTTAACACGCCGTCTTGGTGGATACCGCTTTCATGCGCGAAGGCGTTTTTGCCTACGATCGCTTTATTAGGCTGCGGCTCGATGCCGGTGATGCTCGCGACTAGGCGGCTGGATGGATAAATTTCTTTCAAATTTATATCGGTATAAAGCGGCGCAAATTTATCTGTGCGCGTCTTGATCGCCATTACGATCTCCTCTAGCGCCGCGTTACCCGCGCGCTCGCCGATACCGTTTATCGTGCACTCGACCTGTCTGGCTCCTGCCAAGATGGCAGCCAAGGAATTTACGGTAGCCATTCCCAAGTCGTTGTGATTGTGCACCGAAACTACGGCGCGCTCGCCGATAAGCTTAACGAGCTCGCCTATTCGGGCGGTGATCTCGTCCGGGTAGAGATAGCCCACCGTATCGGGGATATTTATGGTGGAGGCTCCGGCGTTTATCGCGGCGTCGCAGATCTCTTTTAAAAAACCCATATCGCTTCTGCACGCATCCTCGCAGCTAAACTCTACGTCATCGCATAGACTTTTTGCGTATTGCACAGACTCTACGGCGCGCTTTATGACCTCTTGCGGCTGCATTTTAAGTTTAAATTCCATATGAATCGGGCTTGTGGCGATGAAGGTGTGGATACGCCCAAGCTTCGCGCCCTTTATCGCTTCGCCTGCGGCCTTGATGTCTTTTTCTAAAGCGCGCGCAAGAGAGCATACGCGAGCCTTGCTAACGGCGCTAGCGATCTTTTCTATCGCGTCAAAATCGCCTTGGCTCGCCGCCGCAAAACCGGCCTCGATAACATCCACGCCCAGCTTTTCAAGCTGCAACGCAAGATGGATCTTCTCGTCCGTATTCATCGACGCTCCTGGGCTTTGCTCGCCGTCACGAAGCGTCGTATCGAAGATTATGATTTTATTTTTGTCCATTACAAATCCTTTCAAAGCGTTAAAATTTGGCGAAATTATAGCCGTGCAAGCTTAAAACAATCGCGGCGATAAACATATCTGAGATTATTTCGCCGTTTCCTCGGGTTTGTCTTTTTTATGAAATTTAGCCGCGCTTAAATTTAAAGCTCCGCGAACCAAACCGTAAACGATATAAACCAAAGTAAGCACCGCCGGGAATTCCAGCTTGAAAAGATATAAAAGCGAGAAAAACACGACGATTAGAAGCACTAAAATTTTAATCGCATTGGGGCGCTTTAGGCTGATCTTTTTAAAGCTCGGAAAGCGGATGTTGCTTACCATCAAAAACGATAGCGCCGCCATTGCGATGATCAAAAATACCCCAAACCCTTTGGAGAGTTCATATTTTAGATAAATTCCGATCCAAAACGCCATCGTAATCGCTGCCGTTGGTATCGGCAGTCCGATAAAAACGCTAGGCTCGTAGGTGCCCGTGGTGACGTTGAATCGCGCCAGTCTGATCGCGCCGAAAACCACGTAAAGCGCGGATACGAGCGAGCCGACCTTACCGTAATCGTGCCCGACCGCACAGTAAAATAGCAGCGCCGGCGCTACGCCGAAAGCTACGATATCCGCAAGGCTATCAAACTCCACGCCGAATTTCGACGTAGCATGCGTTAGCCTCGCTACGCGGCCGTCGAGTCCGTCGCAGATCAAGGATAAAATGATATAAAAGATCGCGGCGCTGAAGTTGCCTTTGATCGTAGAAATTATGCTGATAACCGCCAAAAAAGCACTTGCCGCCGTGAAAAAATTCGGCAATATGTAGATTAATTTTCCCTTTTCCTCTTCCATCTCTTACTCTTTAAATTTTATTTTCGCGCCGCTTTTCGTTCGGCGTCGCAGATCGCGCATAAAGCATTTTAGCGCGACCTTCTTAAAATTTAGCGCTAAGTTCTTGCCCTGCGCGAGGCTTTAAATTTAAGCCTCGCTCTTTGCACTTTCGATATCGTCGTTAGCGCCTAAATTTCGCACCAGACGGGTAGGCATGCCGTTATCTTTTTCAAATTTAGAGATGATCTCCACGATCTGCTCACCCGAGACCGTCTCCTTCTCATACAGCGCCTTTACCATCTCCTCGATCGCCGGAGCGTAGGTCCTTAGCGTCTCTTTTACTGCCGCGTAACGCTCATCCAGCGTCTTGCGGACATATTCGTCGATCTTAACCGCCGTTACCTCGCTGTAATCCTTGATGCTCTGTCCGCCGTTTAGGAAGGAGTACTGCTGCTTTTCTAGCACCGCAAGCCCAAGAGCTTCGGTCATTCCGACCTGAGTGGCCATAAATTTAAGCATATCGGTAGCGCGCTGTAGGTCGTTGCCCGCGCCGTCGGTGATCTCGCCTAAAAACACGTCCTCCGCCGCGCGACCCGCTAAAAACGTATCGATCTCGGCAAAAATTTCATGGCGCTGGTGTAGGTATCTATTTTCAAACGGCGAATTTAGCGTGTATCCCGCGGCGCTCAATCCGCGCGGTACGATAGTTACTTTAGATACCGGCATCGCGCCTTTGGTAAGCTCGGCGATAAGAGCATGGCCGCTTTCGTGGTAGGCGACGATTCGCTTTTCGATCGGGCTTACGCGGCGCGATTTTTTAGCCAGTCCGATACCGACGCGCTCGATCGCTTCGAGCAGGTCTTTTTGCTCGACCTCCGCCTTTGCCTCGCGACCAGCTAAAAGCGCGGCTTCGTTGATGATGTTTGCAAGATCGGCTCCCGCAAAGCCCACGGTAAGGCGCGCGATCTCTTCTATATCGATGTCGCGGGCAAATTTAACGTCGCGCATATGCACCTTTAAAATCGCCATTCTGCCGTCAAAATCGGGTCTATCGACCAAAACCTGTCTATCGAATCTGCCCGGACGCAGAAGCGCCGCATCCAGCGTCTCCGGGCGGTTGGTAGCCGCAAGGACGATTACCGGGCTTGATTCCGAGCCGAAGCCGTCCATCTCGGCAAGCAGCTGATTTAGCGTCTGTTCGCGCTCGTCGTTACCGCCGCCGATACCGCCTGCGGTTCTGCTTTTACCGATCGCATCGATCTCGTCGATGAAAACGATCGCCGGAGCCTGTTTTTTAGCGTTATCGAATAGATCGCGCACTCTGCTGGCGCCCACGCCTACGAACATCTCTATAAAGCTCGAGCCCGATACCGAAAAAAACGGCACGTCCGCTTCGCCCGCGACCGCTTTGGCTAGCAGCGTCTTGCCCGTGCCCGGAGGTCCAACCAAAAGCACGCCTTTTGGAATTTTAGCTCCGAGGCTGATATATCGCTCGGGGTTTTTTAAGAAATCTACGATCTCTTTAACCTCCTCTTTCGCCTCTTCGACGCCCGCGACATCGCTAAATTTAACCTTCGGTTTTTCGGCGCTTACCAGGTTTTTAGAGCTTCCGATGCCGAGCACGCCACCGCCCATATTGCGCTGCATGCGGTTGGCTAAAAACATCCAAATTCCAAAGAAAATCACGAGCGGCAAGACCCAGCTAAAGAGCAGATCGGTCAAAAAATTGCTCTCGTTATACGCGCCGTATGGAATTTTGCGCGATTCTAAAATTTGAACTAGCTCGGGATCATCCACGCGCTTGGCGGTGTAGATTACGTTACCTACTTGCGCCTTAATCGTGGAGCTTCCGATGGAGACCATGCTTACTTGAGAGTTTTTGATTTGCGATTTTAGCTCGGAGTAAGTTACGTTTCTACTCTCGCCTGAAACGGAGCCTAGCACTCCGCCACTATCAAATCCGCCACTTGGGGATATCGCTTTAAACACGACTATCAAAATAAGCGCAAAAATTATAAAAACGCCGATCGGATTTTTATTGAAAAAATTGTTTCCGCCGCCGTTTTGAGGGGGTTGATTATTTGGGTTATTATTCATATTTTCCTTTCATATACGAAGCTGAGCCATTCGTTTTGCTTTTTCATCTGCACGAAATTTAAATCCGAAAAAGCTTGCTCGATCCTATCTTTATATTTTTCTAAAATTCCAGACAGCACGAGCTTGCCGCCCGGTTTTAGCACTTTTTTCAGATCCGCGCTTAGGATCAAAATCACGTCGGCGATTATATTTGCGACGACGAGATCAAACTGCGGCTGCGCGGCTGCGCTTGAGCCTTGCTCGCTTAAACTAGACGCCTGCTCGCCCAAGCTTGAAACGCTGCCGAGCCAAATTTTATCGATCTGCACGCCGTTTTTCTCCGCGTTTTGCTGCGTAGCTGTCACCGCCTGCTCGTCGGTATCGCAGGCGCTTACCTTTGCGCCCAGTTTTTTCATCGCGATACTTAAAATTCCGCTGCCGCAGCCCACGTCAAGCGCGCTCATGCCATCGCGAGCAAGCTCGCTAAGTAGCGCTAGGCACATATTGGTGCTTTCGTGATGGCCTGAACCGAACGCCAGCGCAGGATCGATTAGCAGATCGATTAGCGCGCAATCTTGCGATCTTTCGCACCAGCTCGGACGGACGTAAAATTTACCGACTGCCACGGGCGCGACGCCTTTTTTATACTGCTCGATCCAATCGATATTAGGCCTTTTTGAAATTTCGATCTGCAGATCGGCGTCTAAATTTAGAGAGCGAGCGAGCGCCTTTTTAAACTCTTCAAACGCAAATTTTAAATTTTGCGGATCCTCTTCGTCGCGGATTATGAAACGCTCGCCGCGTTCTTCGACGCAGGTAACGCCGAGCTCAAACGCAAAGTTTTTAAAAAGCTCGCTTGCATTCGCGCTTTTTACGATCATCTCATAAAAAAAATCTTTCATCGCCTCACATCGCCTTTAAATTTTAAAATTTGCATATTACTAAAATTTAGTTCAAACTTTGCTTACGCTCGGGCGTTTTTATAGAGCCTCAAACGCCTTTTTAAGATCGAGCGTACCCTCGTAATACGCCTTGCCGACGATGACGCCCGCTATGAGCTCTGCGTTTTTTAGCGCGATTATGTCGTTCATATCTTTCACGCCGCCGCTTGCAATAGTGTCGATACCGCTAGCTTTCGCGATAGAGCGGCTAAATTCTACGTTTACGCCGCTTAACATCCCGTCGCGCGATATGTCGGTGCAGATGATTGCGCAAACGCCCGCGTCCGCGTAGTCTCGCGCCAGATCGGTCGCTTTTACGCGGCTTAGCTCCGCCCAGCCCTCGGTCGCTACTAGCCCCTCTTTTGCGTCTATGCCCACGACGATGCGGTAAAACTTCGCCATTTGCTTTACGAAATCCGGGTTTTTTAGCGCCGCCGAGCCGAGGATAAATCTATCGACGCCCAAACTCAAATACTCCTTTATACGCGCTTCGTCGCGGATTCCGCCGCCCACTTCTACGCGCAGACGCGTGCTTTTTACGATCCGCTCGATCGCTTTGAAATTTACCGCCTCACCCGCAAACGCGCCGTCTAAATCAACTAAATGCAACCATTTAGCACCGAGATTTTCAAATTTTTTAGCTAGCTCGCAGGGGTCTTTAGAATAAATTTTTGCGCTTTGCATCTCGCCCTTGCTAAGGCGTACGGCGCATCCTTGTTTCAGATCGATCGCAGGGAAAATCTCCATCACAGCTCCGTAAAATTTTTAATGATTTTTATGCCCGCATCGTGGCTTTTTTCGGGATGTGGCTGAAAGGCAAATACGTTTTCGCGCCAGATCGCGCTTGCAAACTCATAGCCGTAAAATGTGGTCGCAAGCGTGATCTCGCGCACGCAAAGGACGTGGTAGGAGTGCACGAAATACAGATACTCAAACTCGCCCAAGCCCCCGTTTATCGGCGAGCGCTTTATAAAATGCGCACTGTTCCAGCCGACATGCGGGATCTTTAGGCTTTCGGCGCGGGTAAAATTTTGCCCGCTGCGCTCGCTCAGCTCTGCCCTATCTGAATTAAATTCTGTCTCGCCCGATATAAATTTTGTATTTTCTCTAAATTTCATATTTTCGGACCTGGATTCCGCCCCCTGAATATTGAATTTCGTTTTATCAAATTTTACGACGCGACCGGGTAAAATTCCAAGCCCGCTGCGCGCGCCGAATTCCTCGCTTTGTTCGAACAGAAGCTGCATACCAAGGCAGATGCCTAAAAAATATCTGCCGCTTGTGACGAATTCTTTAATCGCATCGTCCATACCGCTTGCGCGAAGCCTATCCATCGCCTCTCCGAATGCGCCCACGCCCGGAAGCAGAGCCTTATCGCAGCTCAAAAGCTCCTCGGGGCTGCGCGCGAGGCAAAATTTAGCGCCGCAAAAGCTAAGTGCGTTCATTACGCTTTGGATATTGCCCGCGCCGTAATCCACGATACCGATCAAGCCGTGCCCTTCATATCGTTTAATCGGTGCGAAAACTCGGGCACGATGCGCTTTAGCTTATCCGCAACCTGCGCGTCCTCGCACTCCGAAAGCTCCTCGATCTGCGAGCTTAGCTCTTGCAGGTCGTATTTTGCGGAGTGGGTTACGAATATGGATTGGTACTTCGTGCTCTTGTCGTTTTCGTCGATCAAAAGCTCCTCATAAAGCTTTTCGCCGGGGCGCAGACCGACAAATTTAATGCCAAGCTCCTCCTTGCCGGCAAGCTGCAGCATTCGCTTGGCAAGATCGGCGATCTTTACGGGCTCGCCCATATCCAGCACGAAAAGCTCGCCGCCCTGCGCGATGGAGGCCGCTTGAAGCACCAGCTGGCACGCCTCGCTAACGAGCATAAAATATCTCGTAATCTCGGGATGCGTAACGGTAAGCGGCTCGTTCGCTTCGATCTGGCGTTTAAATTTAGGGATGACACTACCGCTTGAGCCGAGCACGTTTCCGAAGCGCACCGCGACGATCTGCGTGTCGCTTGCCGCGTCGTTGGAATTTAACGCGTAAAGCTCGCAGATACGCTTCGTAGTGCCCATAATGTTCGTCGGTCGCACCGCCTTATCGGTCGAGATCAAAACGACCTTTTTCGCGCCATATTTTTTGGATAGATCGATTACATTTTTTGTGCCGATGACATTGTTCTTGACCGCTAGATGCGGATTAAACTCGCATAGCGGCACATGCTTATACGCCGCTGCGTGCACGACTACCTCGGGACTAAATTCTGCAAAAACCTCCTCCAGCTCATGGCGATAAACGACGTTTATCATCTTTAGCTCGTTACGCGCGTCCGCGCCCGTAGCTTCGTTGATCGAGTAGAGATTAAACTCGCTGTGTTCGACCATGATAAGACGCTTTGCGCCGAATTTTAAGCATTGCTTACAAATTTCGCTTCCTATCGTGCCGCCCGCGCCCGTTACCAGCACGATCTTATCTTTGATAAAATTTTCGATCGCCTTGGTGTCGAGGTCTTTGGGTTTGCGCGCGAGCAGATCCTCGATCGATACGTCGCGGATCTTTTTGCTCTCATCCTCCAAAAGTGAAAAGAGCTTGATATCCTTTAGCCCGTATGCAAAAAGCTCGTCGTAGAGCTGCTTTAGCTCGTCCGGATACAGTGCCAGCGCGATGATCGCAGTTTTAGCACCGCTATCTTTGATCATCTGCGGAATTTCGCTCTTAGCCCTGACGACGTAATTTTCGCAATACGTTCCTACTAGCTCAGGCCGTCCGTCCACGACACCCACTGGATAGTAGTTGATATATTTTTGCCGCATACCTTTTAGGACGTGAAAGGTCTTGCTCGTAGCGCCTACGACGATGCAGGGCTCGTTATTCGTGATATTTTTCTTCTCACTTAGAAACATCCGCTTTGAAATTCTAACCCCACTGATCAAAATAAACGAGATCGCCGCGTCGATGATGATGACCGAGCGCGGGAATGGGTTAAAAACTTTACTCGCTAAAAAAAACAGGATCAAAAAGGTAAGCGCCGCCATAACGTGCGCATAAAAGAGCTTCCTCGCTTCATATAGCCCGAAAAATCTCCACGGAACTAAATAGATCCGCAAAAACCAAAAATAGAAAATTTTAATCGCCGTAAGACTCGAGGCGCTAAGCAGCGCGCCTTTATAGAATTCGTTCGGTATATCTCCGCTAAATCGCAGCAAAAACGCGATATAAACGGAGAGGATCGAGATAAAAATATCTCCTAGCAAAAAAAACGCGAAGCGGCTAAATTTAGTGGGCTTTAACAGCATCAGATGTTTTCTTTTACGATTTTTACGACGCGCTCGATCGTCTCGTCGCTCATATCTGTGCCGCTAGGCAGGCAAATTCCGCGCTCAAACATATCCTCGCTCGTGCCGTCAACTACGCTAAGCGCGCCTGCAAAGATGCTTTGCAGATGCATCGGCTTCCAAAGCGGACGAGATTCAATGTCGGCTTTATTTAGCGCATCGATTACCTTTAGATGAGCGCCTTTTTGTTTAAATAATAGCGTTGTAAGCCATCTGTTGCCCTCGCTGCCTTCGACTTCAGGCATAAACTCCACGTCGGTGCCCCTAAACAGATCCTCATAAATTTTAAAAATTTCGCGCTTTCTCTTTACGCGCTGCGGCAAGACCTCCATCTGACCTACGCCGATAGCGCCTAAAACGTTGCTTAAGCGATAGTTGTAGCCATAGTCTTTGTGCTCGTAGTGAAGCAGCGGCTCGCGCGCCTGGGTACTTAAAAATCTAGCCTTAGCCACTAGCTCCTCATCGTTTGAGATCAGCATTCCGCCGCCAGAAGTGGTGATGATTTTATTGCCGTTGAAGCTTAGCGCGCCGCATTTTCCGATACCGCCAAGTGCTTTACCCTTATAAAATCCACCCAGCGCCTCTGCGGCATCCTCGATAACATCAATGCCTTCGTTCGCGCAAATTTCGCATATCTCGTCCATCTTCGCAGCCTGTCCGTAAAGATGCGTAACGACGAGCACCTTTGGCTTTTTCGGCGATTTTTTGATCGCTTCTTTAAGCAGCCTCGGGCTTAAATTCCAACTCTCGTCGCTGTCTATCAGCACCGGCACGCAGCGCTCGTAAAATATCGGATTTAGCGACGCCATGAAGGTAAATGTGGAGCCAAGCACCACGTCGCCGTCCTTTACACCGCTGCAGCGAAGCGCTAGATGAAGCGCCGCCGTGCCTGCGTTTAGCGCCAGCGCGCCGCGCGTGCCAGTATAGGACTTCACTGCGTCTTCAAAGCGATTGACATATTCGCCCAAAGGCGCGATATAGTTGCTTTCAAATACCTTTTTTATATACTCAAGCTCATCGCCGCCCATATTCGGCGGGCTTAAAAATACTCTTGCCATCTCTATCCTTCCTTGATCTTTAAATTTAACCTCGCGCGTCGCAAGGCTAAATTTAGCTTTCGGCATAAAATTTAAATGCTCGGATTTTATCACTTTTAATGCTATAAATTTTAAATTCAGCTATTTTTTTTAATCACGCGAGCAGGCACGCCTACGGCTACGCTATCGCTAGCTATGTCGCGCACCACCGCAGCGCCCGCGCCGATAATACAGCGCTGCCCGATCTTTAGCCTCTGAATGACGCTAGCGCCGATGCCGATGTGCGAAAACGCCCCCACCTTCACGCCGCCCGCAAGCGCTGCGTTTGGGCTAACGTGCGCGAACTCGCCGATCTCGCACTCATGCTCTATTACGACGCCTGAATTGATTATCGCGCCGCGACCGATTTTGGCTCGCGCGTTTATCACGGCGCCGGGCATTACGACCGCGCCCTCGCCGATAGCGGCGCTTGGGCTAACGATGGCGCTTTGATGAATTAGCGTCGCTATCTCAAAACCCGCGCGTGCTACTTTCTCTTGGATCTTTGCGCGAGTTTTGTTATCTCCGATTGCGATTATTACGGGATGCTTCGGCAGATCCTCGCTAAATTTCAGCCCCGCCGCGTCGTCTAAAAAAACGACCTCGCTAAATTTAGCCCCGCGTGCGGCTAGCGCGACGTCCGCGACCACCAGCCCGTGTCCGCTCGCGCCGTAAACATAAATTTTAGTTGTGCCCATTAAATTTCTCCGTCGTCGCCATGCCCTCTTTATTCACGCCCTCTTTCGCAAGCACTTTTTTAATCGTTAAAAGCGCGATCTTAAGATCAAGCGCGAAGCTTAAATTTTGCGCATAATACGTATCGAACTCAAATTTTTTCTCCCAGCTGATCGCGTTGCGACCGTTTACCTGCGCAAGCCCCGTGATGCCCGGGCGCACGCTGTGTCGCAGGCTCTGCTGCGGCGAATAAAGCGGCAGGTACTCGATCAGCAGCGGGCGCGGCCCGATGAAGCTCATATCGCCCTTTAGCACGTTGAAAAGCTGCGGCAGCTCATCCAGGCTTAGCGCGCGGATCTTTTTGCCGTAATCGTTCAGCCGCGCTTCGTCGGGCAGAAGCTCGCCGTCAGCGCCGCGCTCGTCGCTCATCGTTTTAAATTTGTAAATTTTAAAAATTTGCTCATCAAGCCCAGGGCGAGATTGCGTAAAAATCGCACTTTTGCTAATGTGCTTGCGGATCAAGAACCACGTAAGCGCCATCACGGGCGAAACCAAAATGATCAAAACCAAAGCCGCCGTAAAATCGAGCACACGCTTTAAAAAACACCTATACATCGATAAATTTCCTATAAACCTCTAAATATTTTTTCGTGACGATATTTTCGTCGTAATTTGCAAGCACCATCTCGCGTCCGTTTTGCCCTAGCCTCTCGCAAAGCGCGGCATCGTCCAATAAAATTTCGATCTTTCGCGCAAGATCATTCGCGTCGCGAGTGCGGCAGATTAGACCGTTGACGCCATCCTGCACCGCTTCGACGCAGCCACTGCAATCGCTTACCACGCAGGCTCGCGCCATGCTCATCGCCTCTAAAACCGTGCGCGGAAAGCCCTCCTTGTAGCTAGAAAGTGCCAGTAGGTAACTAGCCTTCAAAAGCTCTGGCACGTCGTTTCTGGCGCCTAGATAATGCACCGCACCGCTTTGCAAAAACGCAGGATCAGCGGTGCTTTTATTGCCCGCAAAACCCTCGCCCACAAAGACAAATTTTGCATCCGATCGATCTTTTAAAATTTCTGCTGCTTCGTAGAATTCTCTCACTCCCTTATGCCACATCGCGCGAGCTATCATCAGCACGATCTTTTTGCCGTGCAAATCCTCGCCCAGATCCGCTGCACTAACGATTTTGGGGTTGAACCTTTCAGCATCTACGCCTACACTTTTAATCCTTATGACCTTTTGCTTCGCAATAAGCCCGCGAGATAGCATATAATCGGGATCGGCATCGTTTACAAATACGCAAGCATCTGCCTGCGAAAATGAAAATTTATAAAGCTTCTCCAAAACCGCTCGCACAAGCCTTGTTTTAATATCATCGTCGATATAAAAGCTGCCCAGCCCCTCGACTAAGTTTATTACATATTTTATACCCGCCTCTCGAGCCGCCAGTGTACCAAACACGTTTGATTTATGCGCGGCTGTTTGCAGCAGGTCCAAATTTAGCCTCTTTAGCTCGCGCGCAAGGGCTTTGGTGTTGCTAAATACGGTAAACGGATTTAAGCTCGCTCGATCAAGATCGTAAGTTACGGCATTAAAATCGCGCGCTAAATCCTGCGTATAAGCGCCGCGAGGAGCAATTGCGAAAACCTCGTGCCCGCGCTCTTTTAAAGCCTGCATTATCGGGCGGCGAAAGAAATGCAAGCTCATATCGGCATGGCTTAAAAAGCCTATACGAGCCATCTGTTGCATTCCTTGCTTGGCGTTACGAGATTAAATTTCATAAATTTCTCCTTAGCTTGCGGTAAATTTTATCTAGCGCTTTAATTTATAAACTTTCACAGCGGGGCTTAAGATTACAGGTTCGAATAGCTCAGGCCTATATCTTTCAAATACAAAAAGCTGAATGTAGCTTGAGTTTAGCATCGTCTTATCTAGCAGCAAAAATCTCCCGTAATCGCGCATGAAAATCACGTAAAATTGCGCGCTGCTGTCCATATTAAACTCCTTGACCGCAAGCTTGCCACTCGCGTCGTAGCTCGTTTCGTAAAAGGTATTGATCGCGAATTTTCTGCCGCTATACTCTAAATTTAAAAGGCTCGGTGAGATCGAAAAGCCGTTGTCCATATGCACGCCGCTTTGATCCTGAACGAACCTATCGCTCGTTATGAAAAACAGCTCATTTAGCTGCTTGCCGTCGGTGATGTCGATGTTTGAAAACTGCGTGACGACGGGGAAGATATTCATCATGCGATCGGGCAGGATGTAGTAGATGTCGCGCGTAGGCTTCGGTGGCTTAAAATCAGCCAGTCCTAAGCTTAAGATAAAATCATTTACGTCTGTGGCGTTATAATCTTTTAAAATTTGCTTTAGCTTGTTTGGAATTTTTTCGCTATATCCACGCTCGGTGTATTCGACATCCAGGCGCGCCATATTTGCAGAGCTCATCTGATCTTTAAAAAGCGCGAAGCTAACGGGGAAATTATCGTTGCCTAGGTGTTTGCCGCCGTCGATGAGGGTCTTTACGTCGCTGTAATAGCGTATGCCGTATCCGTAGTCCCACCACGAAAGCGCGTAATCCTCGCGCTGCGCCTTATCTTTGAGCTCATCCAGCACCCGCACCTCACTTTGATAAAAGACCGTATCGACCTTGTACGAGACGATATGCTGCCACGCGGGATAGATCGCAAGCGCCGTCAAAATAAGCAGTATCGCGCGTCCCGCGATCTTTGGCAGATCCAAGCGCTTTACGCAAAAATACAAAATATATCCGAAACTCAGTCCCATCACGCCTACGGCGTAGATTGTAAATCTAAGACCCGCCTTGTTCGCCGCAAAGCCCAAAAGCAAAAGTGGGATCGAGAGTAAAAATTCCTTATGCCTAAAGCAAAGCACCGCATATCCGATCGCCGCGATCACGAAAACTGCGACGTGCGAGCTGATGCGCTCCATAAAGATCTTAGGCGGCACGATGCCCGATTCTTGGATCGTTTGATTGACGTTGAAAAAATGAAATGCCGTATCGGTGTTGTCCGCAAGGGAACGGAAGATATAAAATTTCGCCTGAAATATGATCGGGCTAAGGCCTCCGTTTGCGATGAAAAACGCTACGACAAGCGCGCCGATAATCGCCAAAATTTTAAAATTTAATAGCTTTCCTCTAAACGCAAAGAGCCAAAATAGCGCAAGCGAGATTAAAATTTTAGCTACCAAAGGCGTGGAACAAAGCGCGATCAAAAAGATAATCATCGCTTCGTAATTCACCGCACTTTTTCGCTTAAAAATCAACGTGTAGGCGAAAAATACAGCGAGCATCATGGAATTTAGCGAGAAGCTGGAGGGATACCACCACATATAAAATATCACAAACGCGCCCAACCAAAACAGCGTGCTGCGCGAGCCGCGTGTGCAAATGCGGATGAGCGCCCACAAAATACACATCGCAAGTACAATATTTAGCATATCGGTGTCGTAATACCCAGCCATCGTGCGGTTGTAGTAGCTATTCGCCACGCTCGCGACAAGCGCACCGATGAAGCCTGCGCGCATGCAGCGAAACTCGCTTGAGATAAGCAAAATCGGCACTACGATGAGCGAGCTAAACAAAGCCGGCAGATAAACGAATATCGTCTCGATTTTAAAGGGCAAAATTTCAGCCAAAAACGCCGTTACGATCGAAAGCGGTGCACTAAAGTAGCTAAGATCGTTGGGCTGATGAAAGCCGGCGAGGCGATCGCGCGCGCCCTCTGCAAAGGCGTAGCCGTCGTTTGTATTTATCATCAGCTCGCCGTCCCAAAAAAAGTAGTTCGCAAAGCCGCTCGCCCAGTGCACCCACCACATGCGAAACGCCACGCTAAAGGCAAACGCTAGCAAAATCATCAGCAAAATATGCTTGGAAAACTCATAATTTTTTATGAAGCCAAAAATTCTGCGCCTAGCAGGAAGCGCGCCGGCTGCCTGATTTTTAGAATTTTGGGAATTTTCCGCTGTGGGGCTTTTAGAATTATCAGAATTTATGCCGTTTGTAGAATTTAAAGCACTTGCGGAATTCGCATTTTTAAATTTAGCCAAATTAGCGGCTTTTGCGGAATTTTTATTTGTAGAATTTTTGCTCGTGGAATTTGCAGCGCCCTTTAAATTTGAGTTTGTAGAATTTGCGCCTGCGGAATTTTCAGAATTTACCGAGGTAGAATTTCGTCCGCTTGATTTTTTAGCCTTTTTGAATTTTTTTTGTGCTCGCATTTGTGCAGAAACAGCGCGCGCTTGATCGTCGCTTAAATTTCTAACGCCGGCGTGCGCGGAATTTTTGCTCGCAGAATTTTTTGCATCAAGCGCAGAATTTTTATCGCTCTGAGGCACGGCGTCCTCGCTACCCTTGAGCTCGGCATTTTCGCCGCTAAAATTCTCACCGCCGCTTGCGGAATACTCTGCGTCAAAATTTCCCTCACTAGCGAAATTTTCGCTTAAGGCAGCTTTGTCCGCACCCATTGATTGCGCGCCTTTTTGATCGTCCGATCCTTCGTCGATCTCTCTGACGCTAAAAGCCTTTTTTTCTTCACCCACGCCTATTTTCCTTCGTCGATTTGTTCTATTTTTGCGATCAGCTCGCTTGCTATCCGTTTTTTATCGAAAAACGAGGCTCTAATTTTAGCCTTTTTCTCATAAAATTTTACATAATTTTCATCATCCAGCGCTTTTTGCATCGCCGCTTGAGTGCTTTCTAGATCGTTCACGCCCACCAGCACGCCCCATTTGCTCTGCCCCAAAAGCTCGCGCGCGCCGCTTTGATGATCGCTTGAAATCACGAGCTTGCCGCATGCAAGCGCTTCAATAAGCGCGTTTGAAAACCCCTCAAAAAGGCTTACGAAAACAAACGCGTAGCATCTAGCCATATATTTATACGGGTTTGCGTCAAAGCCCAAAAGCTTCACGCGGCCGCCTAAGCCCAGCTCCTCTATCAGAGCCTCAAGCTCGGCTCGCAGTACGCCGTCGCCCAAAATCAACAGGTCTTTGTCGTTATTTTTTAAATTCGCATACGCGCGGATCAAAAGTGCGTGGTTTTTGCCCGCATCGAGCCTGCCGACGCTTAGGAAAAACGGCCGCTCCTGCGCGACCTGCTCACCCGCTTTGCGACCGATCTCATCCAGATCGATCGCGTTATATAGTACGCTCATCTTGCGCTCGTCAATCCCGAAATTATCCGCCAGATCGCGCAGATTTCCAAGCGAGTTGGGGAAGATAAAATCGGCCTTCGGATAGAGCTTGCGCAGCAAAAGCTTTGAAATTTTGGATTTGAAGCTCGGCTCTTTATACAGCACCGACGGCGTCGAGCATTCGTTAAAAATCATCGTTCCGCGTAGCCCGTAAACTCGCGCCAGCGCCGCCACGTAACACGGGCGGTTCATCCAAACGAAGTGGATGTCGATACCTAGGCGCTCGCATAGTTTTTTGTACCTAAGCGCCAAAAACGGCAGCTTTGCGAGCTTCAGCAGTCCATTTTCAAAAGGGGCTGATTTTTCGATGAAATGGATCTGCACGCCGCTTGGAATTTCATAAAAAATCCTCTCGTTCATCAGCACCAAATGCACTTCGTAGCGTGCCGTAAGCTCGCCTAAGAGGTTGCTTACGACGCGCTCGGCGCCGCCTCCTGCCATCGAATAGATAAAAACGCTTAATTTCTTCATCCCTTTACCTTTTAAATATCGCTGCCGCGCCCTAAATTTAAGCTTTGCTCGCGCCTTTTTATGCGAGCATACGCCGCGCAATCTGTTTTAAATTCAGCGCATTTTGCGCTGCCCCAAGCGGCTAAATTTCATCGCGCGATGCGGCTTGTAAATTTAAACGCGCCGTTTTGCTCGGGCGCAAGACGCTATCTTAGCACACCGAAGTTTAAATTTAATCCCTGCGCGCCGCTAGGGCATCGATAAGCGACCGTTATTTGCGCGCAAACCGATCGATCAAGCCCTGCCAGAGCTCAACGATGCGCTCTTGCGAAAACTCGTCTAAATTTTCATTTGCATTTTGCACGAGAGCGTCTCGCAGCTTCTCATCGCTCATTAAATTTTCGAGCTTGCTCGCAAGCTCATTTGCATCGCCGCATTTAAACAAAATGCCGCTAAAGCCGTCCTTTATGAGCTCTTTTGCGCCCGCCGTGTCGCTGCTAAGCCGTGCGCAGCCGTAAAACGCAGACTCGATCAGCACGTTCGAAAGCCCCTCGCTAAGCGAGCTTAGCACAAAAATTTTGGCTTCTTTATACAGCTCGCTCACGTCCTGCTTGTGCCCTAAAAATCGTACTTCAAGCCCTAGCCGCGCCACGAGCTCGCGCAAGCTTTCGCGCAGCGAGCCGTCGCCCGCGATTAAAATTTCCCACTTCGCAAGCAGGCTTTTATCGATCCTGCTTAGCGCGTCAAAGTAAATTTCATACCCCTTTACGGGCTCGAGCCTGCCGACGCTTAAGATCACATTTCGCTTAGCGCCATTGGTATCGCAAATCTCGCCGAAAAAGGGGTTATGCACGACGAAGCAGTTTTTGACAAATCGCGAATAGTACTCAAAGTCCGAACGCGTAAGCACCGTAAGCGCGTCCGCTTTTTTATAGCACAGATCGCGCACGCGGCTAAAAAACCCGCTTCGCAGATAATCGTGCGCGTTGTGCTCGGTCGCGATGAGCGGGATGCCTAGCCCAAAGCTTGCGATCACGCACGCTACGTTCGTCCAGTCCATAAAGCTGATGATGACGCTTGGGCGCTCGCGCTTGAAACACTTGCGCAAAATTCTGTATTTATCGAACCTGCCGCCGTTTTTATAAACGTCCAAATGCAAAAATTTTATCTTTTCGCTAAATTTATACCTGCCCTCGTCGTTTTCCAAAATCGCGATCGTAACGTCGTTTGCGCGCGCAAAATGGTTCGCCAAAACCTGAAGCACGCGCTCGGCGCCGCCGTTTCTAAGAGCCGCGATGACGAATAAAATTTTCATTTTAGCTTCCGATAAATTTTATAAAATAGCCGCAAAAGCGCGGGGCTAGCGTAAAACAAGAACATCATCAGCGTCTGCGTGCGGCTTGCATGCGCCGCGAAAAATCCAAAATCCAGCCGCTCGCGCACCAAAGCGTGCAGTGAGCGGATCTGATCCGCAGCTTCTGCGGCGTTTAAAGGCGAGCGGGGATCTGCGATCTTTCTTTGCGACGCAGAATTTTGCTCGGAATTTCGCATATAATTTTGCTTGGCGGAATTTTTAAATGCGGAATTTTTACCGCATGCACAAGATAAACTATCAGCTCCATGCAAATCTGCCTCGTTTGCCAAGCTGCGCGTATTAGCCTCGGAAGGAGAAGTTGCATCCCCATCCGAGCCTGCAGCGTCAAAGCTCGATTTGATAATTAAAAACGCCGTATTCAGCGCGGACTCGCAGCGAGTAAAATTAGCCTCACGCGCCAAGCTTGGATAATTCACAGCGATCGCCTCAGTATAGCGGCGCACCGCAGCGATGACCGCAAGATGCCTGCGCGCAAATGAGTTTACGGTCGAGCCAGCCCTTACGCGGTAAAAATATAAAATTTCATCCGTGCACGCCGTAATAGAAGCGTTAAAAATATCAAAAAATATCGCCACATCCTCATAGATCTGCCCCGTAGGAAAGCGCAAAGCAGTGAAAATTTCGCGAGCAAACAGCGCGCGCCAAACCGCGGTGCTAAAATACGGATCCTGCGTGCAGCTGCGTCTAAAAAGCTCTTGCGGCGATATTTTGTATTCGCCTGCGTTGGCATTCGAATTTGCAGCTCCTCCTGGATCGCTAATCTCTTTAGAATTTTGATTTTCTTTAGAATTTAAAGCCGCCTTGAAATTATTTATTTCGCTCTCGTCGCTAAATGCTGTGTAGCCGCACATAGCGATTTTGGTGCAAAATTTCTGCGTAAGATGAAAAAGAGTCTCAATCAAATCAAGGCTTATTAAATCATCGCTGTCTACGAAACTGATAAACTCCCCGCGAGCGACATCTAAAGCAGCGTTTCGCGCGCTAGCCTGCCCGCCGTTTGGTTTATGCAGCACGCACACACGGGGATCGCGCGCGGCGTATTCGTCACAAATCGCCTCGCTGCCGTCATTTGAGCCATCATCTACGAGTAAAATTTCTAAATTCGTATAGGTCTGCGCCGTGATACGCTCCACGCAAGCGCGCAGGAATTCTTTGACATTATAAACGGGGATGATGACCGAGATTAGGGGATTTTCGCTCATTATTCCTCCCTGTGTATCGTAGCGGCTATGAAATCCAGCCAGCGTCGCCCGATCGTTTCAATTTTAAAGCTCTCTTCGCGCTTGGAGGCGTTTTGCACGAGTCGCTCGCGTAGCTTTTCGTCGCTCATTAGAATTTCAAGCTTTTTTGCGATGCTCGCGCTATCGCCTACAGGGCATAAAAACCCATCTACGCCGTCGCTTATAAGCTCGCTAGGACCTGCGATGCAATCCGTAGAAATTCTAGCGGTGCCGAAAAATATACTTTCCATCAAAATATTACAAAAGCCCTCCATCTTGGAGGTTACGACTACGATTTTAGCGCGTTCATATAAGCTTTCGATATCGCGCACAAAGCCGATGAACTGCACATTTAAGCGCAGCTTCGCAGCTAGGCTTTCAAGGCTCTTTCGCTCCTCTCCGTCGCCTGCGATCACCACCTTCCACTCTTTTAAAAGATTGAAATCTATAAGCGCAAGTGCCTTAAGAAGGACATCAAAGCCCTTATAGACATTAAGCCGGCCGGCCGCTAGGATGATATTTTCTTTAGGCGGGCGAGCATCTTTAGCATGGCTGATCTCAAACATCGGATTAGGCATAATCACGCGATTTTGCACATATGTGTAATGATCCAGATCAAATTTACTAAGCACACTAAGACCTGCAGCCCTCGGATAAAAGATCCGCTTGAGAGCTCGCCAGATCGGACTTTTTAAAAAACGATGATTGGTGTGTTCGGAGACGATGATTTTCTGCCCGACTCCAAGATTTGCGATAAGCGTAAGGACATTGGTATTATCTAAAAACGAGATTACGACGTCAAATTTACGACTTTTTAGAAGCCTATGCAAGGCTAAAATTTTATCGTAGCGCTTTTTTATATTGCCAAAAACTCCTAAATCGCCTACTCCTAAATCTAAGCTAATAAGCTCGATCTTAGGATCTAGCGCGTAAAACGGCTCATCTGCGTCAAATTTTATCACACAGACTTCATTCTCGCGGCAGAAAAAATTTGCCAGCACGCTTAGCACGCGCTCGGCACCGCCCTTGCCTAAAGCAGAAATTACCATAGCTATTTTCATTTTATGAGCCTAAACTTGTTTTTAAAAATTTCATCGAGTCCTCTCTTTTACGGCGCAACGCCTCATTTACGCCATTCCAATCGATAGTCGCGTCCAAGCGCGCGTCTTTGGGATCTTGCAAAGCTCTATCTTCAAGCCCGAACGAGCCCAAAAGCGAGCTAAAGCGCGACGCGCCGCGACTAGCGTTAACGAGCGCAAAAAACGGCTTATTAAAGATTATGGAAAATACGCAGCCGTGAAATGAGTCGGTTAGCACAAACTCCGCGCCCGCAATAGCGCTTAACCATGCTTTTATGCCGATACGGTTGCCGCGGTCGTTCACCTCATCTATCTCTAGGCCGCTTTGCTTTTTTAGTAGCTCTATCGCCGCTTCTGAGCGAGGCGATGGATCTAGGATATAGGCAAAGCCCTTGCGCTTTGGCGCATGGCTTAAAAATTTATCGTAAATCTCTTTGTTAGCTAAAAGCGTAGGATCCAGTACCCAGTGCGCATCTACACCAAAGCATTCGCGTGCAAGCTCTACACCATCGCACTCACGCACCGAAATAGCTTTAAATTTAGCCAAATTTGCAGCGTGAGCTTTTAAATCTGCGGGATTTTTAAGCCCACAGAGCCTATCTCCGCCGAAGCTTGCAGCATAGGCGATCCGCGTGCAGTTAGGCGGCAAAAATCCAAGGCTAAAGCAATCTGCAAAATCCGCAAAATAGCTAGGACGAAAAACTTGATCGCTTCCTAAAATCACCGCTTCAAAGCGTTCTTTCTCGCACAGCGCTTTTAAATCCGCGGGCGTGCAAACAGGCACGGTTAAAGGGATATTTTCCGCTACAAACTCACTAGTATCGCGCTCGTAAGAGGGATTAAATTTCGCGCCGCAAAGCTCCTTTTTTAGCGTGCGCGCCACTAAAAATTTAATATACGCAATCGATAGTTTACTTCTTTGCAGGCGCAAGTTTATGAGACGTGGCTCATGCCCAAGCTCCACTAGCACGCGGCTTAGCGCATAAGCTTGTAAAATTCCGCCGTAATTATTTACTAGCGGCAGGGTAAAAATCCCGATCTTCATGCAAACTTCCTATAAATTTTATATGCCGCGATCTTTGGTAGCGTCAAAAGCGCTAGCACTTTATTCGCAGCGGCAATTTTTTTAAGCCTAGCAGCGATGAAATCATCACAATCAAAATGCGTAGCGCTATATCGCTGGATCTGAAGCTTCTGGCGCAAGATGTAACGCTTAAGCGGGTTTTTCGCGCCATAGAAAATTTCGTTTTTGCACTCTACCTGGCTTTGCTGCGAGCGCTGCACCTCCGTTGCGGATATCCGCTCGCAAAAAATCGCCTCGCGTGCCTGCTTCGTAGGCTGCGAAAATAGCACGTCAATCTGAGCTGCGCGCGTAATTACGAGCGATGTGCCGCGCCACTCGCTCATTTCGCTTTGCAGCCACGCATCCATCAGTACGACGTCGGCGCATTTGGCAAAAACGTCGGTGCAGGCGTTGCACGCAAGCGGCGTAAAAGCGCGCGAACTCCAGTAGGCAAAGGCGCTACTACTGCGATCGTCTATCGCCTCGCTACCGTCTGTAGCGCGGAATTTAAAGCCAAAGCTCATCGCACTTTTGCCCGCGATTTTATATCTGTAATTAACTGCTGCGAGCTGCTTACGCTCTTTAAACGCAAGATCTGCCAGCTTATGCGTAAAACCAGCACCCTTGCCCTGTCCGCAAACCAGCCCAATAATAAAGCTTATGCGGGATTTAAGGCGCGGATTTTTACTCGCAGCAAGCCTTAAGGCCTTGGCAAAACACGGCAGCGCGCTAATCGCGTATCTACCCTCACGGCGCGACATCTCCTTTAGCACTGCTTCAAGCGTGAGCGGATAGTAAGCGGACGAGCGAGCGCGAGTAAGCTCACCAGCATTTTTTATCACGCTAAATTTAAATAGCGGCACGGAATTTTCGCCCGCATAATTTCGCGTGTTTTTAGAATTCTCGCAGGCAAAATTCTGTGCTGATACGGAATTTTTACAAGAAGCTTTAGAATTCTGTGCGAAATTTTCATTTGTAAAATTCTGCATGGAATTCTGCGTAAAATTTTCGCAAAAGGAATTTTGCGCACTCGTAAAATTTATAGAATCATCGTCCGCCAAATTCTGCGTTAAATTCGGAATTGCGGAATTCTGCTCGAAATTTTCGGTTGCGGAATTTTGCAAATTCTGTGGCTGCGCTAAATTATTGCAGGCAGAAAAATCACGCTTGGAATTTTGGGCTATAAAATCCCCTTCGTCCGCAGGCACGGCGCAAATCGCGTAATCAATGAGCCCGCGCGCAAAAAGCTCGCGAAAAATATAATCTCCCGCGCCGCCGCTCGCACTGCTTAGGCGCTGCGCTTCATCTTTTTTGTAGAATTTGTAAGTGGCTAAAAACCTGCCAAAATCTGGGCTAAAGCCTTTCAGCTCTGCGTATGATTTAGAATTTAGCTCATTTTCAAGCATGTCTTTTTCGTAAAACGGGCAGACTTTTAGACAAATATCACATTTGTCGCGGCACCCTTCGCCCTCCTCAGGCGCGTAAAATCCATTGCCTCCAAGCCGCATTTTTAGCACGCTAAAAGGGCAGCTGCTCGCGCAGACGCCGCAGCCGATACAGCGGTCTTTCGTAACCACTTCGCTAATTACATTGAAGCTCAAGCCCGCCTCCTTATCTTAGCTGCAATGCCACCAAAAATCGCGCGTTCGTAGTCATTCATCGCCCAAAAATATGCGCTTAGCACAAACATAGCCGAATAAAGCCCGCCGCAAATTAGCAAAAAGCTCACTCCATGCAAGCCTAATGCGTAATTTATCGCTAGGCTTACTGCTATTGCGGGAGCAAATTTTACTACCATCGCGCCGATATTTTGCCAAAATTTAGCGATGTCAAGTCCGATTACACGAGCATAGTAGATATTCATCACGCAGATATTTAGCAAGGTGATCGCAAAAGCCGTGCCGCACGCAGCGCCCACGCCACCGTAAGCCTTAGCTAGCGGGATAGAAATAGCGATGTTCACGAGCGTGACGCAAAACGCGGCGATTGAGCGAAATTTGACTTTGTTTTTTGCCTGAAGCACGGCTAGGCCTAAATTTTGAATCAACGGCACGCTTACTGGAAGCACCAAAATAAGCGCGATTGCGTATGAAATTTCATAATTTGCACCAGCCCAGAGCACGATAAACTCCCGCCCAAAAATCACCAAGAGCGACGCGATAAAAAATATCACGTAAAATTGCAGCCTGCCTATTTTGATAAATTCCGCGCTAAGCTCGGAATCGGCGGAGTTGGCAGAGACCATTTTGGCAATTTTAGGAAGCATTACGCCGCTAATGGTGAGCGAAAGCGTGACGAAAGTGGCATTTATCGTGCTTGCTACGGCATACGTGGAAACCGCCGTAGCGCCTGCGACCGCGCCTAAGATAAAATTATCGACGTTCCAGTTTACTTGATCGACTACGATGCCTAAAAATATAAAAAACGAGTAGCCAAAAATTTGCTTAAGCGTGGGGGTGTCGAAATTTCGCACGCTTATCATGGGCGAGACTTTGCGCTTGCAGTAGATAAAGTCTGCCGCGACGCAGATTAAATTTACCGCCGTAGCGATGATTACGATCGCGATAGCCTTATATCCCAAAAGTAGCGCAGGCACCGCAGCTAGCGGCAGAGCGATCGTGCGAAAGATCCCAATTAGCTTGATAAATACGAAATTCTCATGCGCCGTAAGGATCGACGAATAGATGCTAAAAGGAAAGCTAATCGCTAAATTTGCAGTTAGTAGCATTAGCATAATGCGAATTTCGCCCATCTCACTAGCGCTTAGCTTAGCGCCAAAAATCGCGTGCAGATTGGCTAGCAGCGCAGCTCCTGCAAGCACGATCACCGCGCTCATCACTAAATACACGCTAAAGATCGTTCCGTGCAGCTTATGCATGCGCTCCACTTCGCCGCTTGAGACGTATTTGGCGGTATAGACCGTCACAGCATTACCGAAACCCAAATCTAAAATCGCTAAATAGCCGATAACGCTGCTTGATAAAGAATATAGCCCAAACTCGCTCTGCCCCAGCGCCCGCAGAAAAAACGGCGTATAAACCAAAGTAAGTATCGTAGAAACAAAGATATTTACATACGATAGCACGACGCCGAGCTTACGCTGCGCGGCTTCGGGGGCGTTTAGAATTTTAAGCAAACAAGGCTTCCTTTTGCTCGCCGCTATTAAACGCGGCGGAGTAAAATTTTAAAATTTCAAATCGCACTTTCACGCTAGAACCTAGAGCTTCTTTTCCCAATTAAGCGCGCTTAGGATGATCTCATCCAGGCTCTCGTGCTCAGGCTGCCAAGAGGTTTTGGTGCGAATTTTATCCGCGTTTGAGATGAGGCAGGCAGGATCGCCGGCTCTGCGCGGAGCGATTTCTACTTTAAAATCCACGCCGCTTACTTTTTTAGCTTCATTGACAACTTCTTTTACGCTAAAGCCCGTGCCGTAGCCTACGTTAAAGACCGCGCTCTCACCGTTTTGCAGATAATCAAGCACCGCCAGATGCGCGCTTGCGAGATCCTCTACGTGGATGTAGTCGCGGATGCAGGTGCCGTCCTTGGTGTCGTAATCATCGCCGAAAATGCTCATCTTATCGCGCTTGCCGACGATAGTTTGAGTTGCAACCTTGATAAGATGCGTCGCGTTCGGGTAGTTTTGCCCGATCGTGCCGTCGCTAGCCGCACCTGCGACGTTGAAGTAGCGCAAAATTCCATATTTAAAATTTGGATTTGCCGCGGCTGCGTCTTTTAGCACCCACTCGACCATCAGCTTGCTTCTGCCGTACGGATTGATCGGATTTTGCGGAGTTTCTTCGCTTACTTGCGAGATGTCGGGCTCGCCGTAGGTCGCCGCAGTGGAGCTAAAGATAAAGTCTTTCACGCCGTATTTGTTCGCAAGCGCGATTAAATTCATCGCGTTGGCGGTGTTGTTTAGATAGTATTTTAGCGGATTTTGCGTGCTTTCAAAAACCTCGATAAACGCCGCAAAGTGAATGATCGCGTCAAACTTCTCGCGCTTAAAAAGCTTCTCGATTGCAGGGGTGTTTTCCAGGCTTTCCTGCACGAACTCAAACTCGCCTATCTTGCGAAGCGCCTCGATCGCTCGCATCGAGCCTTTGCAAAGATTATCCAGTATGACGACGTCGTGGCGGTTCGCTTCTAAAAGCGCCTTTGCGACGTGGCTGCCGATGTATCCCGCGCCGCCTGTGATTAAAATTTTCATCTATTCTCCTTCGGATCAAATTTATCAAAATATGCGATTATAGCCCCTTAGATTAAATCGCTGGTCGCACGCGCAAAAATACGGGGAAGCGCGGCTTTTTCTCGTGGGTTAGGTTTTGGTATTGATAGGTGATGATCGTGCCTACTTTAGGCGGATTTGCCCGCATTTCGTCGCTAAAGCCCGTGCCTACTTTAAATTTCACCCCGCTACGTAGATCTACACAGCTAAGCGAGCCCATCTTGCCCTCGTTTTTGCCGTAGCCCGGGTTGATTTTTACGACCTTGCAATCGCTATCGTGCGTCTTTTTGTATTTTAAAATTTTATCGCTGCGGCCGCTTTCATAAAGCGCGTTCGGATCGCGCAGCACGACGCCTTCGCCGCCTGCTGCGATAACGCGATCAAAATACGCCTGCACGTCGGCATGCGTGCTTACCGGAGTTTGCTGCACGATGAGTAAATTTTGCGCACCGCTTGAGGCGATAAAATTTCTTAAAATTTCCATCTTCGCGCTTAGGTTTTTCTGCTCCTTCGGCAGGTCAAACGCGTAAAATTTCACCCTGTTCCACCGCCCATCGGGAACGCTTGCCGATACTATCGAGACAAGCTGCTCAAACTCTCCGCGCGCCGTGTATAGCTCGCCGTCGACGAAAAACGGCGGAAAGCCCGCGCTCCAGCCCTCGGGAGCGTTTATGATCTTGCCGCGCCTGGAGCGCAGATTTTTGCCGTCCCAGATCGCGCGCACGCCGTCTAGCTTCTCGCTAATCACCCAGCCGGTGATATTCATGCCAGGGACATATTCTTTAAGCAGCATCGGTTTAAATTTAGCCTCATCCGCGACCGCGCCGCAGAGCAAAAACACCGCGCCAAAAACCGCGCCTTTTAAAATTTTAAAAATTTCACTTCGCATATGCCGCCAGCTCCCTTTCTATAAAGTCGCAAAAAACGGGCGTGTAGCTCATACCCGCGCACTCTTTTTGCAAAAATTCGCCCATCACCGCGATATAATTCAAATAATCGTCCTTGGTGATCTTGCCGCGCAAAAGCTCGTATTTCAAAAACAGCCAGTAGGTGTTGAGTACGTCGGATCTGCAGTACTCGTCGATCTTGGCCTGCTCGCCTGCGTAATACAACTGCAGAACCTGATCGCCGTGCACGTCGTATTTGCCAGGAAGGCCCACGCTAGCGCAGATATGATCGAGCTTGAGCCCGCGAACGGCGCCAAAATCGCTGATGTGATCAAGCAGATCCAGATGAAACCGCCCGTCGTAGCGGCTGCGGTAGTTCTCCCATTTGCTCTTGTTGTTATCTCGATCGTTCGTCTCAAAATACGCCGCGGCGCTTAGATCATAGCACATCGCGCGCGCCATAATCATCGGCAGATCGAACCCGCGCCCGTTGAAGCTCACTAACCGCGGATTAAAATCCTCGATGAAGGCTAGGAATTTTGCGATTTTATCGCGCTCGTTCTCACCATCAAGCGTCGAGACGCGCAAAAATCTGCCGAATCCGTCCGCTATCACGGCGCTAATGCTAACGACGCGATGGAAGCAGACGGGCAGGAATTCGCTGCCGGTTTTTTCTTTAAAAATCTCCATCGCCCTAAGCGAGAGCAATTTGTGGTTTAAAATTTTGCTTTTATCCGCATTAAAGATCAATTGCTCGCCGTAAATTTTAAAATTTAGCGCGTTTGACGCGAGATCTTGCGCGGAATTTGAAGCGAGATTTTCGCTCTTTGAGTTTTGGAGCGTAGAGCTTTCCGCCGCGGAATTCTGAGGCGCAGGGCTTCGGAGCGCGGAATTTTCTACCGCGACGCTCTGTGCCGCGGAGCCTTGAGGCGCGATATCGTCGTAGGTTAAATTTAACGACGCGGAATTTTTGGGCGCCGTATTTTGCGACATGGAATTTTCGCTCGTAAAATTTCCCTGCGCAGGATTTTCAACAGGATTTTCACTCGCAAAGCTTTGAAGCGTAACGTCTTGCTGCATAAAGTTTTGCGGCGCGGAATTTTGCTCGGAATTTTCAATTTTAGAATTCTGCTCCGCCGAATTTACAGCAAAATTTAAAGACGCGTTTTGTTTCTCGCCGCCGATCTTTTGCGAGAGCTGCGCGTTAAGAAGCTTTGCGAAGCTTTTTTTATCGAAAGGCTCAAAGCAGCTCGCGATCGCATCCTCATCCAGCACCCGCACCAGCGCCGCTACGTCTGGGATCGTCTCGCAATCAAATACGCAGATATAATCCTTTTTCATCAAGCTCCTTTCTAGCGGCTTTTACCGCTTTTTTCAAAAACGGCTCTGAAATAATCCTCTATCTCCATGCCGTTTTTAGGTATGCTCGCTAGATCGAGCTCCTTGCTCATCCGAGGTTTTCATTGCCGCTTCCAATCTTAAAATTTTACGCTGCCGTATTTTCGCGGCAAAAGGGGCGTGCGCGGAGGCGCGGCAAATTTCGCTACCGCTCGCTGCGGCGTAATTACTGTGCACGAAAGCGCGCCGGCCGTTAAATTTATCCTTCGATCAAGCGCCTGATACCCGGCAAAAGCTCGCCGGACGTCTCGCAAATCCTGCTTCACAGCACGCTAAAATCGCCGCAGTAATCGCCCAGAAGCTGCAAAATATCGTCTCTGATGGCTTGCGAGCGCTCGCTCAGAAGCAGCTCCTGCAAAAGGGCGAAAATTTCGCTCTCATGCGCCAGCGTGCAGCCGTAATAGGGATCAAGGTAAAACCAGGGCACAACAGAAGCGAGGCCTTTTCGACTTCGTCATCACCTCGCAAAACGGCGGCGATGCCCTCTACGCCGCCATCTGCTATGGCTTTGTGCCTAGCCTCGTAATAGACCGTGCGCGCCAAATTTTGCCTTTTTGCACGCCGCTTATTCGGCCTTGGCCGCATCCCACGCAAGGATCGTCTTACCATCGGCATCGGTAGCCACGTCGCCCATACCCATGATGTTGTAGCCGCAGTCGACGTAGTGCACCTCGCCGGTCACGCCGCTAGCAAGGTCGCTGAGTAGATACATCGCGCTTTTGCCTACGTCTTGAGTCGTGACGTTGCGTTTGAGCGGCGCATTGATCTCGTTGTAGCGTAAAATCATCCTAAAATCGCCTATTCCGCTTGCGGCAAGCGTTTTGATCGGGCCTGCGCTGATAGCGTTTACGCGGATACCGCGCGCGCCAAGATCGTGAGCGAGATAGCGCACGGAGCTTTCGAGAGCTGCTTTTGCGACGCCCATAACGTTGTAGTGAGGCACGAATTTCGGCCCTCCGAGGTAGGTTAGCGTGAGCACCGAGCCGCCCTCTTTTAGCACCGGTAGCACTGCGCGAGTAAGGCTTAGTAGCGAATAAACGCTAGTACCCATCGCTATGTCAAATGCCTCTTTTGTTGTATTTACAAACTCGCCCTCAAGCGCCTCTTTCGGCGCGTAGGCCACTGCGTGCACGACGAAATCTATCTCACCGAGGTCTGCTTTGATGCGATCTGCAAGCCCGTCTAGATGGGCTTGGTTATTTACGTCGAGCTCATAGACGAATTTACTCCCAAACTCCTCCGCGATCGGCTCTACGCGTTTTTTCAGCGCGTCGTTTAGGTAGGTAAACGCCATCTGCGCACCCTGTGCGTGGCAAGCTTCGGCGATGCCGTAAGCGATAGATTTGGCGTTAGCGACGCCGACGATGAGGCCCTTTTTTCCTTTTAAAATCATTATTTCTCCTTTAAAATTTGCTTGGCTTTTAAGCGTCTTTGAATGAGTTTTGATTTTGCTCCCTGCGACAGGCTACACGCCTAGTCTTGGTCGCAAAATCTGCAACAACATTCAAATCAATCTTAAAATCCTGCGCAATTTGACTTAAAATTCTACAAATTAAAATTCGCAAAATCTCGCGAAATGTCAAATTTTAAACGCAATTCGATAGCGACAGTATCGCGAAGCTAGACTAGGCGACTTAAAATTTTGCGACGGAAGTTACCCTATTAGGTAATGACCGAGCAAAATTTTAAGGCAACGAAGTATAGCGATGCGAGACGACGCGTATAAGCTCCAAAAACTTCGAGGCGTCCCAGCTTGCTGTGCCCACTAACACCCCGTCGCAACCTCTTATCGCGCAAATTTTTGCGATATTTTCAGCATTCACACTGCCGCCGTAAAGTAGCGGCGCGGGGCTTTTAGCACGCAAGAAATTTAGCATTCTTTCGATCTGTTCACACTGCGCGCTTCTGCCCGTGCCGATCGCCCAGACGGGCTCGTAGGCTAGTACTAAGCTCGGATATTTCAGATCGATACCCTCAAGCTGTGTCGCTACAAACTCCTCGCTGCAGTTTTGCGCAAATGCCGCCTCATCCTCGCCGACGCAAAAAACGATGCGCCAGCCCTGCGCTGCGGCAAAACTGAATTTCTCTCTTATCAGCTCCGCGCTCTCGCCCAAAATAGCGCGCCGCTCACTATGTCCGATAAGAACGGTTTTGATGTCAAATTCCGCCAGCATATCGCCACCGATCTCGCCCGTAAAGCTGCCGTGCGCGGCGGGATAGAAATTTTGCGCGCCTTGGGTAAAATTTTTCACTCTCGCGCAAAATGCGCTAGCGGGAGGAAAAACTAAAATTTCATCCTCGCGCGAAATTAGGCCCGCCAAGCCTTCATCTAAAGCTTTAGCATACCGCTCAAAACTAGCGCGAGTATGGTTACATTTAAGATTCGCCGCTAGTATCATCGCAGCTCCGTTTTAGCAGTAAGCACTCGCACGCCCGGCAGCTCCTTGCCCTCGATGAGTTCTAAGCTCGCGCCGCCTCCGGTAGAAATAAAAGTCATATCATCGGCGTTGCCCGCGCGTTCGACGACATCTGCAGTATCGCCACCGCCCACTACGGTCGTGGCGTCGCTATCTGCGATTGCATGCGATATATGCAGGCTGCCGCGAGCGAATTTATCGATCTCAAAAACCCCCATCGGTCCGTTCCACCAGATTGTTTGTGCATCGTCTAGGGCTTCTTTAAAAAGCGCTACGGTCGCAGGTCCGATATCTAGCCCCATCCAATCGCTTGGAATTTCTTGAACGGTAACCTTTTTTGTAACGGCATCTTGCGAGCATTGCGGAGCTGCGACGGCATCGACGGGGATATAAATTTTAACCCCAAGCTCTTTGCCACGGCGCAAGATATTTAGTGCGTCAGATATAAGATCCTCCTCTAAAAGCGAATTACCGATGTCATATCCGACGGCTTTTAAAAACGTAAACGCCATGCCACCTCCGATGATGAGCTTATCGACTTTAGGAAGTAAATTTTTAAGCGCCTGAAGCTTGCCGCTTACTTTGCTACCGCCCGTTACGGCTACGAAAGGACGCGCAGGATCTTTAATAAGGTCTTTGGCGAATTTTATCTCTTTTAGCAGCAAAAATCCCGCCGCTTTGTGTGCCTCATCGTAGAATTTCGTAATCGCCTCTACCGAAGCATGCGCGCGGTGGCATACGCCAAAAGCATCGTTGATATAAAATTCCGCGTAGCTCGCAAGCCTCTTAGCTAGTGCTTCGTCGTTTTTGCTCTCGCCCTTTTCGAAGCGCAGATTATCTAGTAGAAGCACTTCGCCCTTTTTAAGCGAATTTACCGCAGCTCCTGCCTCCTCGCCCGCGACGTCGGAGACAAATTTTATCTCGCGCTCCAAAAGCCTAGATAGCCTCTTTACCACAGGCTTTAGGCTAAGTCTTTCTTCGTATCCGTTTTTCGGGCGCCCTAAGTGACTGGCTAAAATTACCGCACAGCCCTCGTCTAAGCAATATTTAATCGTAGGGATAGACGAACGGATGCGACGATCGTCCGTAATATTGCAAAACTCATCCATCGGCACGTTAAAATCACACCTGATAAAAACGCGCGCGCCGTCTTTAAATTTCAAATCTTTAATCGAAAGAATTTCGCCCATCTTATTTCCTTCTTTTTGCCGCATATAAGGCTAAATCGATGAGGCGCTCGCTATATCCCCACTCGTTGTCATACCAGCTCATCACTTTTATAAGATTACCGTCAATTACCTGCGTGCAGTCGCTAGCTACGATGCTGGAGTATTCTGAAGTACAAAAATCACTGCTGACACGGCTATCGTCGTCTACGAGCAAAATTCCTTTCATCTCTTTAGAGGCATAGCGGCGGAAAATTTCATTTAGCTCCTCAGCACTCGTCTGCTTGCGCGTTAGCACCGTTAGATCAACCATCGAAACGTTAGCTACCGGCACGCGCACAGATTGTCCGTGCATCTTACCGCTTAGCTGAGGAAGTACCTTACTAATCGCTTTTGCCGCGCCCGTCGTAGTCGGAGCGATATTAAGAGCCGCAGCGCGTGAACGGCGAAAGTCCTTGGCTTTTACATCGACTAGGCTCTGTCCATGTGTATAGGCATGAATCGTCGTCATAAGACCCTTTTCGATACCAAGCTCATCGTCTAGAATTTTTGCAATCGGAGCCAGGCCATTAGTGGTGCAGCTAGCGTTTGAGATGACACGCTGTCCTGCATAAGCGCCCTCATTAACGCCGATTACGAAAGTAGGCGTATCATCCTTGGCAGGCGCGCTCATTACGACTACGCCGATACCGTTATCTATGAACGGCTTGCATTTTTCGCTCGTTAAAAACGCACCAGTACATTCAAGCACAGCTTCTGCACCATCGCCTGCAAAATCAAGCTCCGCAGGCTCTCTGGTGGAATAGACGCGGATCTTTTTGCCGTCTACGGCTATGCATTCGTCGCTTAGAATTTCTACTTTTTTACGAAACTCGCCGTGAACGGTGTCGTATTGAAGCAGGTATCTCGTAAGCTCGCGCTTAGCGGTATCGTTGATCGCCACAAGCTCCACATCGCCCCTGCTTAGCGCAATTCTAGCCGCGCACCTACCGATCCTTCCAAAGCCGTTGATTGCGATTTTTACTGCCATAAGGTTCTCCTTATCTGGGATGTTTTCAGCTGGAATTTTACTAAATTTGGGTTAATCTTTGATTAAATAAAAAGTCGCGAAATCTAGGATTTACTTTTTGGCTATATAATTCGCGAACTTTTTTTAAAGGAGAAAAAATGAGACGAATTGTATTCTCGTCATTAGCGGCAATCGCGATTTTAAGCGGATGCAACCAACCTAAGGCCGATACGGCTCCGCAGCAAAAGCAAGAGTCTGTAGCGCACACGATCGTATTTCTGCTAGGAGACACCGGAGATAAGCGCATCAGCCTTAGCTCGAACGATATGTTTGCAACGGGCGTGTTAACCGACGAAAAAGGCAAAAAGCATAATCTTAAACGCGCGGCTTCCGCAAGCGGCATAATGCTTACGAACGACGAAGGTATCGAGCTTCTTTTCAAACGCGGAGAGGGAGTGTATACGCCGGGCAAAGGCAAGAAGGATATTCCGGTAACCTACACCGAGCACGAGCACAAAAGTGGCGAAATGATGTAGCCACGGCGGGGTTAAATTTAAACGCCCTAAAAAACGAATTAAATTTAACCCCTCTTTTCTAAATTTCGACTTCTTTATCCATAGCAAAATTTAACCCTTGTTTCGATCTCTTTGATCTGTGATAAAGCTCAACCTTTTTTCGCTTCTTTCATCTACGCAAATTGAGCTTTTTTGCAAATTTAAGCTCTCGCGTGTTAAAAAATAAGTCCCGCCAAGCCTGAAATCCTCAAATTTTACAAAATATCCATTTGATCTGCGCTTTACCAGCGAATTTTTGATTTTCAACCGAATTTCACTTCAAATTCGCTAAACTGCGACAAAATTTTAGCAGACCGGTGCAAATACGGCGCAAAACAGATTATTTAGCGAGATTGACGCATGGATAGTATTAAATTTTACCTAAACGATTACGAAATTGAGGGCGAAAGCTTTACCGAAGTCGTCGTCAAAATAAACGGCGAGCCTCTGCTTAAGCTGATTAAGCAGCGCGAGCAAAGCTTTGCGGCAAAAATGGGCAAGGCTGCATCGCAGGAGACTACGCCTACTTAAGCTTTAAGCTTGATCGATTTTGAGGAGCTATTCTTACGTGCGGCGCTTGAGGCTGATCTGGCGCAAGATGAGCGAAACGCCGTGCTACTTGGCTGTCCGTGCGGGATCTGGAGCTGCTGGTATCTCGCGCTCAGGATTAAATTTGAAACGGAGACGGTTAAGCTTTACGAGTTTAAAAACCTGCGCCGCAAAGATTGGCAATATGGGCTTGAGTTTAAATTTGACCGCGTGAGCTTTGTGGACGAAATTTCGAAAATCGCCTCTTTTAATAAGCTCTGAAATTTAGATCTAAATTTAGGAAATTTTAACGACGCGATCGAAACTGCGGCGAAATAAACCTCCCTTTGCCTTGGCAAAATTTAGCTTTTAAGCGACATGGCTACCGCGCAAGCTTATAGTATTAAAATTTTCGCTTTGCCGCTTCGCAAAACCTCTAGCAAAATATCATAAAATTTGCCCAGCCTTAGCTTTAAAATTCCGCCCCTTTTGATAATCACGAAGACCCGCCCGCCTCGCTCGCCCAGCGCGTCGTAGAGCGCGTCTAAATTCGCGACGTATTCGGGCTTGAAATTTAGCGCTGCGGCAAACAGCGCGAAAATTTGATCTTTGTGTCTGATCTTTGCGCCGTCGATGATGATCTTTGCGGCGCGGCGCGTTCTAAAATTTAAACTCATTGCACGCGCTCAAAGCTTTCATAATGATCGGCGGTGTAAAAGATCAGCCCGTCGTTTGAAAATATCAGCCGCTTTGCGCCGCGCGGACCGCCGCGATACTCGATGTCGCATTCGCGCCAGATCCGCCCCTTTTTATCAGGTAGTCTGCGCTCAAAATTACCAAAACGATCGCCGCCGATGCTCTTGCCGCGCGCGTATCGCCACAGATCGCCGCCCTGCCAGCCAAGCTCGCCCGCCTGCTTTTTCGTGATAAAATTTTGCGGCAAAGAGCCCGTACGGCGGATATGAGCGCTCACGCACTCCCTGCTTATGCAGGGCTCGTCTGAGGGCTGATTTTTAGAGTTTGCGGCGGGATTTTGCGAGTTTGAAGCTTCATAATCTGCGCTGCGTCGCCTGTGAGCGTCCGCCTCATCTTTGGGATTTGCCGCGGCGGGCTCGTTTACTTGCGGATGAGATTTTAAATCTCCTAGGTCTGCTCCGCGCCCTGCTCCGCCGTCTGCACTTCTTGCGTCGCTCTCATCTTTTGCGCCGTCGCTGCTTTCTGGATTTTCGGGGCTTGAAATTTTACGATCGGTGCCACTTTTGATATCTTGCGCGCCGCTTTTACGAGAGGCGGCATCCAGGGTTTTGGAGGTAAAAACCCGTTCATCTTTAGCCGCGAGGCCGCGCGAATTGGAGATCAAATTTAGCACCAAAAGAAGCGCTACAAAAATTGCGAGCGGGATCAGCTTTTTTGCCACCGCTAGCCTCTTTTGCGCGTGGCGAAGCGAAAATAGAGCACGATCGCCGCTACTATCGCGCCTAGAGCCAGCGGCGCGATCCATGGCGCGTCCTTGATATGCACATAGAGCTCGCGCACGAAATCGCCCGCGTAGTAGCTCAGTAGCCCCACCACAAGCGCCCAAATGAGCGAGCTTACGGCATTGATGACGCTAAATTTTAAAAATGAATATTTTGTGATGCCGATCGCGATCGGCACGAGGGTTTTGAGACCGTAGATAAATTTTTTAATCAAAATGATACGGTCGCCGTATTTACGAAACAAAATCTGCGCCAGAGCGAGGTTTCGGCGCTGTTTGCGCAGATATGGCATGATCTCTTTTTTATTGTAGCGGCTTACTAAAAACAGCCCCGAATCGCCTATGAAGTTCGATATGCAGGCGATTACGATGCATAAAACGATATTGAGCTCGCCGGCCGAGCTTAGCACGCCCGCTGCCGCAAGCGCCAAAAATCCTCCGCCCAGCGAATACAAAAACAGTATCAAATACCCCCACGTATGGAGGTTTGCAAACATCGATTCCATCGAATCCTTTCATTAGATCGTATAAAATTCTATAAATTTTGACTAAAGCAGCTTTAAAATTCGGCGCGAAAACTTCACTCCAACGTCCCACGACGCCACTTGATTTTGCTGCGACATTAAATTTAAAATTCCGCGCAGCTGTAGCAAAATACAAAATTTCACCGCAAAATATTAAGCGAAATTTTAAAATAAAATTTCTAGACATCAAGCAAAATCTCCGCAAAATTTAGTGGTAAAATTTTGCAATTCTAAATTTAACGACAAAATTTTGACTTCTTTAGAATTCAAGGTAACTTTTGAATTACACAGGATCTACGCGATATCCTCAAATGCCTCCCACCCCGCGAATTGCAATAAAATTACGCGCCTAAGTCCATTATTATGCGGAAATTACGCGAGCAAAATTCCAAGCCGCTAATAAAACGCCCATAAAGCAAAATTTTTTGCTAAGCTATGCGCCTTAGCGTCTTTAGCTAAATTTTACTCATCTGCGCCGATTACTCGCATCAAAAGCGCATAGCCCTCAGTATTTGGATCAAAAGCGCGGTCATTTTTGGTCTCCAGCACCGAGCCGCCCAGGCTCACACCAGCGAATAATCCGCCCTTGTTCGTAAAGACGTACATATCTTGATTTAGCACATCTAAAGAGCCAGAATCGGCGCTGTAGTTACCTGCAACTGCCGTCGCATCGCCCGAAAGCGTGATTTGGGAATTTCGCATTTTTTGGATTACATCGTCATGCATTACGAAAATAACTAGATAATTATCCTCATAGCCTATCTGAAGTCCTACGCTGGCGCTGCTGATCTCAGCGCCGCTTACGCTATGCGCGCCGTCGTTATTGTAGACGATGATCCCCTCACCATACATTCCGCCTATGATGAAGCCCAGCTTTTTGACGCTCGGGAAGATCACGATCGCGCGGGCTTGCTGCGCTAGGTATTTGTATTGCGCATTCGTGCGCATCACCGACGAATAAGCGCTCGCGCTATCAATGATGAGCTCATCCTCGGCAAATGCCGCGCTAAAAAGCAAAAATAAAGCGATTATAAATTTTTTCATTTCATACTCCTTATTTGGCTATCTCTACCGCGCGAAGCTCGCGTATGACGTTAACCTTGATCTCGCCTGGGAATTGAACCTTATCTTGAATATCCGAAGCGATCTCTTTAGCGACCAAAACCGCCTCATCGTCGTTCATGAGCTTGGCGTTTGCGATAACGCGGATTTCGCGACCTGCGTTGATCGCGTAGGCTTGCTTGACGCCGGTTTTACTCATCGCGATCGCTTCGATGTCGCTAACGCGTTTTAGATAGCTCTCTAGTACCTCTCGTCTGGCGCCCGGGCGCGCGGCACTTAGCGCGTCTGCGGCACAGACTGCGGCGCTTTCTACGCTGGTGGCCTCCTCGTGGCCGTGGTGGGCGTAGATCGCGTTTATAACTACCGGATGCTCTTTGTAGCGGCGGCAAACTTCGGCGCCCAGATCTACGTGCGAGCCCTCGTATTCGTGAGTTAGCGCCTTGCCGATGTCGTGAAGCAGGCCCGCCCGCTTGGCTAGTTTCTGGTCTCCGCCCGTTTCTGCGGCGATGATACCCGCAAGATGTGCCACCTCAAGGCTGTGCGCAAGGGCGTTTTGTCCGTAGCTCGCGCGAAATTTAAGTTTACCGATGAGTTTTAAAATTTCGGGGTGAATTTTGCTAAGGCCTAGATCCATTACGATATTTTCGCCCTCTTCGGCGATACTAGCTTCAAATTCATCGCTCACTTTTTTGTAGATATCCTCGATGCGCGCAGGCTGAATTCTGCCGTCCTCAATAAGCGTTTCGATAACGCGAACGGCGATGGCGCGACGGTATAGATTGTGCGAGCTTACGATGATCGCATTCGGGGTATCGTCGATGATGACGTCCACGCCCAAGGTCATCTCAAGCGCCTTTATGTTGCGCCCCTCTTTGCCGATGATGCGGCCTTTAAGCTCGTCATTTTTGATATTTACGACATTGATAAGTCGCTCGGCGGCAAACTCGCCCGCGAAGCGCGACGTAGCCTGCGCCAAAATATAATTCGCCTTTTTTCGCGCCTCTTTTTTGGCTTCCTCTTCATATTTTCGCACGATGTGAGCAATGTCGGTGCGGCTTTGCTCCTCGACCTTTTTAAGCACCTGCGCGCGCGCCTCGTCCTGCGTAAAGCCCGCCACGCGCTCCAAAACTTTAAGCGCTTCGGCAAGCTTCTCTTCATAGCTTTTCTTTAAATTTGAACCCTCTTCGTAGAGGAATTTCGCCTCTTTTTTGGCAATTTCGAGCTCTTTTTTGCTGTCTTTTAAAATCTCTTGCTCGGTTAGAAGCGCGTGCTCCTTTTTGCCGAGCTCGTCAAATTTAACATTAAATTCCTTCTGCAGTTTGCTTGCCTTATCTTCGTATTTTTTCTTCGCTTCAAACTCAGCTTCCTGCACCGAAATTTTAGAATTTCGCAAGATGCCCTCAGCTTCAAATTCTATCGCTTTAGCTTTAGCTTTGGCTTGTTCGACGAAGAAATCGTAATTGGCGTTATTGATCTTTCTAGCTACTAAGTATCCTATGCCAGCGCCCACCGCAAGAGCGCACAAGGCGATTATAATATCTATCATACTTTCCTCTTTTTAGGTAATTTTGGCTCGGAGTTATGTAAAAATCGCCCTTTACGTCGTGATCAAGTGATAAAATTTCGCTGCAAAAGCAGTCTTTTATACTCACGAACGCGATTGCGGGCTTAAGCTTCAGACCTGAAAAAAACATATCGTAAAATCCTTTCCCATGTCCTATTCTAGCCATTGCGCCATCCACTCCGATAGCTGGAACCACGGCTAGATCGACCTTTTTAAAATACCCGTTTTGCGGCAGCGTCTGTCGCAACCCAAAGCGCGAAATTTTAAAAGGCTGGCGCAATCTTACCATTTTTAAACTAATATCCACCATAAACGGAACGTAAAATTCGCAGCTTTTTGATAGCTTTTTTCTTAAAATCAAAACGTTCGGCTCGTAACTCATCGGCAAAAATATCAAAATTTTACGCGCTTTTAAAAATTTTATCAGCCGCTCAAGCCGCCATAAAAGTGCGTAATGCTCGCATCTGGCCGCGCGCGCGGCGTGAGATTTTAAGCACGATTTGCAAATTGCTCTAAATTCATTCTTTTGCATAGCTTAAGCCTTTTATAAAATTTTAACGCTTATTTTAGCTAGTTTTTGTATAATCTTGCGATTAAATTTTAAGGTTTATTATGAAATTTCGTTTTTTTCTAGCACTTTTTACGACTGTTTTATTTCTTGCAGGTTGCGGCGATGATGAGGATAAAAAATCAAGCGATACCCCGATCGAGACCAACACCACGCAGCCGCAGTCCGAAACCGAAGCCGTAATCCAGGTCGATTACACCGCTCCTTTTACCCTTCAGCTTAGTAACGGCAAAATTTTAAATATGCAAAAGACAAAACAGGGCTTTAATATCGATAATAACTCCACCGTGACACTATTTGCGTTTTTTACGCCGTGGTGCGACGCCTGCGCCGTGCAGGTAAATGCGCTAAATGCCGCCAAACAAGCCTATTCGGGCAAACTTGACATAATCGGCGTAATGATCGGTGACGCAAGCTTAGACGACGCAAAGACCTACGCAAGCGCGCACGAGGTAAATTACGCGATCGCTTACGGCGAGGCGAACGACTTTTTCACAAAAACCCTAGGCGGCATAAACGAAGTGCCGTATATGGCGATCTACGACGAAAAGGGCGAGTTTAGCGCGCAGTATTTCGGGCTGATGCCGGAAGAAATTTTAATGACCGAATTGGAGAAAATTTTCTGATGTTCGAATTTTTTAAAAAAGGGCTTAGCAAGACCATAGGCGCGATGCTGGATGCAAAGGGCGATGATAAAATTTCAAAAGAAATTTTGGAAGAGATGCTGCTTGAAGCCGACGTAGGCTATGAGCTCGTGGAGGAAATTTTAGAAAAACTGCCCGCAAAAAAGCTGGTCGCAAAAGATGATCTCAAGGGCGTTTTAAAGAACTATTTCGATTACGAGATCGCTAAACCCGCGGATGAAAAGCCGTTCGTAGAGCTCATCATCGGCGTAAACGGCGCGGGCAAAACTACAACAACCGCAAAGCTTGCAAATTTATATAAAAATAGCGGCAAGAGCGTAATTTTAGGCGCATGCGATACCTTTCGCGCGGGTGCGGTCGAGCAACTGCGCAAATGGGCGCAAATTCTAAATTTACCGATCGTAGCGACCGCGCAGGGGCACGATCCCGCCGCCGTGGCGTTTGACACCGTTAGTTCGGCAAGTGCCAAAAACATAGATCGCGTCCTGATCGATACCGCCGGACGCCTGCAAAATCAGAAAAATTTAGCCGCGGAGTTAGAGAAGATCGTGCGCATCTGCGACCGCGCAAAAAGCGGCGCACCGCACCGCAAGATCATCGTGCTCGACGCCACTCAGGGCAATCACAGCGTCGCGCAAGCTAGGGCGTTCAACGAGATCGTGAAGCTCGACGGCATCATCATCACGAAGCTCGACGGCACGCCCAAAGGCGGCGCACTTTTCGCCATAGCGTGCGAACTGCGGCTGCCGATACTTTTCGTCGGCGTGGGCGAGCGGATGGAGGATTTGGCGGAATTTAACTCGGATGAGTTCGTAGAAACGCTTGTGGAGGGAATTTACGCTTAGGCTCTGCGTAAATTTACATATTCTCGCCGAACAAGCTTAAATTTTACGCGCCGAAATGCTCGGCAAATTTTGCCGCTCGATTATCTTAGAATTTTACGATTTTCATTTAGAATTTTATAAAATTTTTACTCACGTGCACTCGCGCTCGTCCGCGTCCGTTCGCACCAAAATATGTATAAAATCCCTCCGCCTGCAACGCGGCGTGCTTATAAGAATTCTTCAATGATCTCAAGCCGCTTAAATTTCACGGTTATCCTCTGCCCGCTCGCAAAGATAAAGTCATACTCGCAAACGCCTCCCCGCTCTAGCGAAAATTGATGAACTATCAGATCGTTATTTTTAAAGCTCTTGTCGTCCGTTTTGAAGCAGACGGCTAGGACGCTTTTGAAAACAAATTTAAAATTTCTATCTTGGTAGGGCGATAAAAATTTCATCGTTAGTCTATCTTCGTTTTTTAAAATGGCGAATTTAAATTCAGTCAAAACGGCGTCGTGAAGGGTCTCTTTCGTATTAAACAGATACCTTTTCGGATCCAAGACAAACCGCCTGATAGGCTTTGCTATTTCGTTTTCATTCTTGCGAAGCGACTTAAAATAATCGTCAAAATACCAGATATTGCCCCTTCTTTTTATTTTTGCCGTGATCATCCGTCTGTCCATTTGCGCGTCTTTCTTAAATTTTATTCACGTACACTGCATGAAAAACCCGCTTACCCGCGTCCGCTCGCACCAAAACACATATAAAATCCCGCCGCTGCCAAAATATACCTCGCCGCCTTGCTCGCAGCTTGGAAGCTCGCTGTCAAGCTGCATCA